>JAFWZH010000201.1 GCA_017522515.1 Clostridia bacterium | reverse complement strand
TCAGGCAGTACAGTATATACAGTTGAGGGTAACACAAGTTCAGCTACAATTTCCACAAACGGTGGTGCTGTTGCAGCTAAATCTTACTCAATCAGCAATACTTACATTAGATATATTTGTAAGCCTGCTTATTCGGGAACAGATATTTCAACTGGTTCAGGTTCTTCAAGCTCAGGTTCTTCAAGCTCAACAAGTGCATCTGATTGGATCCCCAGCAGCATTAAGAACATAGTATTTGATGCTAATTACTATTATGAAAATAATGCAGACCTTAAAAATGCTTTTGGTAAAGACACAGCTAAGTTATATAAGCATTTTAATGAGTTTGGTGTAAAAGAAGGCCGTCGCGGTAGTGCTGCTTTCGATATTAAAACATATGCATCACAAAACGGAGACCTTAAAGCAGCTTTCGGTACAGATTACAAAGCAGCTATGAATCACTTTGCTAACTTCGGTTTAAAAGAAAACCGTATTACTGCTCCGGCTGTTGATGTTGGTACAGGTTTCAAAGCAAAAATCAACTTGACAAATGCTTCTTTGAATTTTTCACTTTCAGGTACAAATGTTATTTCATATACACCGAGTGATGCTGCAGCTCAGATTTATGTATTTGAGCGTCAGACAAATGGTTCTTACAAACTTACAAATACTAAGACAGGTCAAGTGTTGGCAGTTTCCGGTGATGCTAAAACATCAGGAACAAATGTATTAATTGAAGACAGCGATAATTCAAACGGTCAACGTTGGTATATTTACGAATACAGCAAAGGCGTTTACATGCTTCGTCCCGTATGTGCAACAGGTCTTGTTCTTTCTGTAGCTTCAAGTTCTACAGCTTCAATGGCTAATGTTCAGGTTGATACACATACAGGTGCAGCAGGACAGAAATTCACAATCACTAAGGTTGCTGATGTTGCAGGTTTAGAGCCTGTAAATGTTGGAGATAATTTCTATGCTAAGATTGGTTCAGCATTAGTAAACAAATATTTTTCATTGTCAAATGATAATGTAGTTATTAATTCAAAGAGCAACGCTTCAGCTCAAGCTTGGAGATTCGTGAAGGATTCTTCAAACGCTTACACTATTATTAATGAAAAAACAGGTAAAGTTCTTACTTCAGGCACTGCTGAGGGAGATCAAGTTACAACAACAGCAGATACAGGTGCTAATTCTCAGAAATGGTACATTTACCAAAAAGATGGCAAATATATGATTGCTCCTAAGAGTGTTCCTTCTTGCATCCTTGATGTTTATAATGATGAGACAGCTGATGGCACAAATATCATCATCTGGAAAAACAAAGACGATGGTTCTTTGAATCAGTTATTTACAATTGAGAAAGGTTCATTCTTTGATTTAGTTGATCCTATCGATGTTGGAACAGGCTTTATAGGTAAAATGACATGTAGCTATACTAATTTGAACTGGTCACTTTCAGGAACAAACGTTATCATTTATACACCTAGTGATGCAGCAGCTCAAAAATACGTATTTGACCGTCAGAGCGATGGCAGCTACAAACTTACAAACACAAAGAACAACTACGTTCTTACAGCAGATGGTACTTCTGCAGGTTCTAATGTATCAATTACAGGTAGCACAAATTCTACAAACCAGAGATGGTTCATCTACATGAAAGAAGGCGGTTATTATTTCCGTGCAGCAGGTACAAAATCATGCGTTATCGCAGTAACCGGTGATTTGGCTACAGCTACAATGACAAATGTTTGTCTCGAAGATTTGAGCAACACAAAAGACCAGAAATTCGTTATTACTAATATCGGTTCTTCAAGCGGTTCAAGCTCATCATCAGGTTCAACAAGTAGCGGTTCAACTTCTTCAGGCAGCACAAGCACAGGCGGTAACGCTTATGCAACAGCATATCAGATGGAAGTTCTCCGTAAGATTATGTACGCTGTAGAAACAGGTGGTCAGGTTTACGGTAATGCAAGATATGATGACTTCACAGAGGCATATACAAACACATCACAAGAACATGCAATCACAATCGGTGCAGGTCAGTGGTTTGCAACAGAAGCTAAGAGACTTTTGAATACAATTCGTACACAGTATCCTTCAGTATTTGCTTCACTCGATACAGCAGGTATTGCTTACGACCTTGATAATGCTGATTGGAGCACATATAAACTTTCTAAGACTTCTGCAAAAGCTAAATGTATCCAAAAGATTATCAGCTCACCTGAGGGTATCAAATGTCAGGATCAGCTTATAGATGAGCAAATGGAGAAGTATCTTGCAGAGGCTGCTAACCTTGGTGTTACAGAAATCAAAGCAAGAATGATGTGCGCTAACTTAAGACATCTTGGTGGACTCAGTGCTGTTAAGCGTGTTCTTAACAAAACAAAGACACCTTATACACTTGATAATATCTATGCTGCATTGCAGACAGATACAGGTAACCAAGTTGGTACATTCAGATCAAGAAACAGCAAAGTTTACGGCTGGTTAGTTAAGTACATTGGTTAATTATTGATGTGATTTTTACAAAAGAATAGCTTTTAAGCGGACTGTCTTACCGGCAGTCCGCTTTTGCGTAATAAAGTTCTTGACACCTTTTAAATAAAGTGATATATATCTCACTTGTGTGCAATTAATTATTTGTTGTACACAAATTATTTTTATGGAGGCATATTTATGCAAACTCTGATGTCTTTATCTGTTGCACTTTTCGCAGGATTAATGCTTTCGCGATTAGCAAAAATAGCGAAACTTCCTGCCGTCACGGCGTATCTTGTTGCCGGAATTTTGGTAGGACCTTATTTTATCGGCGCTTTTGGATTTGAAGGTCTTGGCTTTATAAGTATGGCAGATGTGGATAAGTATTCAATAATTTCTGACGTTGCGTTAGGTTTCATTGCCTTTTCTATCGGTAATGAATTTCGCTTGGCACAGTTAAAGAAAACAGGAAAACAGGCAACTGTTATAGGTATTTTTCAGGCAGTTTTTGCAACGTTGTTGGTTGATGTCGTTTTGATTGCAGTACATTTTGCAATGCCTGATAAATTGCCTTTGCCGGCAGCTATTGTTCTCGGTGCCGTAGCATCGGCAACTGCGCCTGCAGCCACTTTAATGGTTGTTCGCCAGTATAAAGCAAAAGGTCCGTTGACAGATATTTTATTACCAATAGTTGCACTTGATGATGCAGTTGGCCTTGTTGTTTTTGCAGTTTCTTTTGGCGTTGCAAAAGCTTTAATTTCAGGTCATGTTGATATACTTTCTGTAGTTGTAGAACCTATTTTGGAAGTAGTTCTTTCGTTGCTTCTTGGTTTGGTAATGGGCTTATTGTTTACGTTCTTTGAGAAATTTTTCCATTCTAAATCTAAAAGACTTTCTATGTCTGTTACATTTGTTTTTCTTACCGTTGCGTTGTCCATGATTAAATTTGAAATTTTCGGTATACATATAGCATTTTCTTCTTTGCTTGTATGTATGATGTTAGGAACAATTTTCTGCAACATTTGCGACTTCTCAGAAGAATTAATGGACCGTGTAGACAGGTGGACGGCACCATTATTCATATTGTTTTTTGTAATTAGCGGAGCAGAGCTTGAACTCTCAGTGTTTAAAGATTTTGCTATTGTAGCTATAGGTTTAATCTATATTTTAGCTCGCTCTTTCGGTAAGTATCTTGGTGCATACTCAAGTGCTAAAGCAGTTAAATGCGAGAAAAACATTGTTAAGTATTTAGGTATTACATTGTTGCCTCAAGCCGGTGTCGCATTAGGAATGGCTATAAAAGCAGAGCAGTTGGGTGCCGAAGGTGCAATTGTAGCCAATATCACATTATTTGGTGTTTTAATTTACGAACTCATTGGACCGGTGCTTACAAAGATATCATTGTTAAAAGCAGGCGAAATAAAACCTGGAGAAAAAACCAGCGCCAGAGCAAAGAATTAAGCGGCATTTTCTTCTTTTATTCCGAGAATTGTATTATAACCGTCGGTTTTTAATCCTCCCTTTAATGTAGAAGAAACTCTTCCCAAACAATTGTAAGCTTTTACAGTTACTGTATAGGAATATGGGGAGGCAACGCCGTCTACCGTAACAGAGTATGATTCCGGCATGCCTATGCCATTGGGATATTTCATATATAGAGAAGAAATATTTAATGTTTCTTCTCTTGATGTGCCGGAGCCTTCTGATATTTCGATTGTTATGTTATACATCGTGACAGGTTGTCCATCCGGTGCTTTTGCTGCAGGGAAAGTGATTTTTACAGGGGCAAACAAGTTTGATTCATCAACATCAATGACGATTTGGGCGTCTTCTGCAAAAACTGCTTTCTCGTAATTTTTTCTTGAACTATACGTTTCTAAATGTGATTTATCGCTCTTGGGGGACGGAATAACCCAGCTTTCTTTTATCACGGTTTCGTTAAAGAAATCAAGCCTTAATGCGCGAGTGTTTCCGTTTTTATCTACTTCTATGAGATATCCTTGCCCGTATTCATAATTGTTGTTATTGTCTTGCAGACTGAGAGAATTTACTGATTCTTCTCTGTAATACGCAAAGCCGCCGATAGAAAGTGTTGTAAAACTATTCTGTGTTATGGCAACAGGTGTATTGAAAGGTATATGTTCATGGGCAGAAAAATAAATAACTTGCGGGAAATCTTTTAAAACTTTATTTAGACTTTTTGATGCGGGAATATGTGTCATTACAAATACAGTTTTATTAGGTTCGGCAGTAGTTATCTTTTTTAATTCGTTTTGCAGCCACTTGAGGGACGCATTTGTATAATCACCATTTTCGTTATCTAATGAAAGAAAGTGGTAGTCTTTAATAACTGCGTGTTTGCAACCGTTTGCAAGGTCTTTTTCATCTTCTATGTCTGCAGAAGAAAATCTGTCTCCGAGAACACGTATAAAAGCTTCTCTTTGCTCTTTGCCGGATTTGTTTATTGTTGTATTAAATCCATCGGCGTCATGGGAGGTTCCCAAAGAGTAAAAGAAAGAAGTGTTTTGAGGGAGATTGTTTACCAAAACATCACGAACAGAAGCAATTTGACTTTCATCCTTAGATGCACGGTAACTATTTGTTAAATCTCCGTTTATCAGTACAGCATCTAATCCGTTTAGAGTTCTTCTATTTAAAAATTGCATACCTTTTTCGACTTTTGACGTTTGCTGATACAGTCCGATGTGTAAATCGCTTATTGCGGCAAAGGTGAGAACAATATTATTAACATCAAAATTCTCATTTTGATAATTGTCATAAAAGGTTGATTTGAACTCTGCCAATGCAGCTGCTTCTTTGGCCTTAGCTTCTTCTTCGAGGGCTGCTGCTATTTCTTCGGGAGAAAGTGTAACCTCAGAAGAAGCAGAGGGCTTTTCCGTAGAAGAGCCGGAATTGTTGACGCATGCAGCGAAAAGGCTTGTAAAAATTGATACAACCAGTAACAAAGAAAGTACTTGTTTTGTTGAGATATTCATATATTTACTCCTCTCGTATAATAAAAAATTTATATCATATATAAAAATTCAAGTCAATAGGATTTAAGAAAATACAACAGCAGTAACGGAACAGAAAATAATTACGTATAATAGAATGTAATAAATAAGAAAGAAGGTATTTCTTTTGCAATATTTACATTATTTTATCAGTACGGAATTACCGCAAACAGTTACTTTTTATAACTCTAATTTCTCAAAATTAAGCAAAATAATACGTTTAAGCAGATATCCGCGAGATACGATTTCAGAAGTTATGGGTGGTATTGTTAAGAGAGTAGAAGAAAGTAATCTTAAAGCGGAAATTATTCATAATAGCTTAGATAATAGTGTGTGCGGCGTTATTATACCTGAAAATTCCGCAGGGATTTATTGTGATATGATGCCCGGTATGAATTGTAACGAACAGAAGAAAAAGGCAAGCGAGATTTTTTTCGAGGCGAAAAAAATACATGACAAACAAGAGGAGATATATATTAAAAACACAGATTTTGACAGATTGAACAATATGACAAAATTGGTGGAGCAGATGTTTTTCTCTGTGAAAAAACAAGAGGACAATTCTTTAACAGGTAATGAGGTTCATAGATTTTTCGGAGCAATAACGGCAAGTGGAAATGTAAATTATATACAACAGATAACAGCAGGGATAAGTAGCAGATATTTTATCAAGGGACGTCCGGGTACGGGGAAATCTACTTTCTTAAAAAAGCTTGCTGCTGCCGGAGTAAATGCAGGGTATGATGTTGAAGTGTATCACTGTTCTCTTGATCCTAAAAGTCATGATATGATTATAGTCAGAGAGCTTGGCTTGTGTGTTTTTGACAGCACTTCGCCGCACGAGTATTTCCCCGAACGTTTAGGAGACGGAATTATTGACATATACGGTTTGTGTGTGGCGCCCGGTACAGACGAGAGGTTCTCTACGGAATTAGAAATATTACAACAAAAATATAATGAGATGATAGATGAAGGAAGATCTTTTGTTAGGAAAATAAATGAAGCCATAACTGAAAAAGAAAATACAGTTTTACATTTAAATAACAGTGAGATGGAAAAGCTTGTTGAGGAAGTAATAAAATCTTTATTTTGATATATAAATTGTTTACAAAATATTCTTGACTTGATTGCATTTAATAATATAGAATTAACCTAATTAAAAACTAATGCATAGGAGAGAATAGATATGCCAAGCAAAAAAAACTTCGGATTTAGCAATAAAAGAACTTTTTATGTGATTCCTATGGCAATCATTGTATTTGTTCTTGCTTTCCAATTCGCCTTTTCCGGTATGACAACAAGCGTATCTGCTGCAAAGAAAGATTACATTCTTAAAACACCGAATTACGGTAAAGTCAGAGATACAATGAGTGATACATGGGTAGCAATTGACGATTTGGATCGTTGGGTTGCTACAGGTGATACAGTAAGAGATGTCCAAGAAGAAAAACAAGTACTTATGTTTTACTATACTTGGCACTTACCGCAACACGTTTCAAGTATTTATAATATAGCAGATATTCTTGAGAGCGCTGCTGAAACAGGCCGTCACAGATGGGGTACCGTAAATGCTTTCCACTATTGGGATGAGCCTTATTTCGGTTATTACAGGAGTGATGACCCCTGGGTAATCAGAAAAGACATTCAGATGCTTTGTGATGCGGGAGTTGACGGTGTATATTTTGATGCCGGTAACGGATATTTATATCATGATGCATATAAAGCGTTCTTTAAAGAAAATATGGATAGAAAGGCTGAAGGACAGTCTTATCTTAAAGCTACATGGATGATAAGAGCAAAAGGACCGCATACAAGCGTTTCATCTGTATTGGGAGAACTTTACGAGACATATTACAAATCAGGTGAA
The DNA here is from genome assembly GCA_017522515.1 of Clostridia bacterium. The sequence goes on along the minus strand of JAFWZH010000201.1, from coordinate 8,207 downwards.
TATGATGATGTTTTATACACCATTAATGATAAACCTCTTATGCTTTGCAAAGCAGATGTTCCGATTGCAGAGTACAAGAACTTTTTTGAAACACGTGATTGCTGGGCATGGGCAAACGGTGAGGGCAAATGGCCTTGGCTTGAGTATTCTCCCCAAGAGGGCGGCTGGGCTTTAGGTAACACTTCAAAAGAACGAGAGATGGTTTCCGTAGCTGCAGCACAGCATCCTACAACAGGTATTGGTAAGAGCTATTCTAAAGGTGTTGAGCCACCGGTAAGTGAGCAAGATCCGGGCGCCGGTATATATTTCAAGGAACAGTGGGATCGCGCGCTTGAATTAGATCCGCAATTTGTACTTGTTACACAGTGGAATGAATGGATGGCTCAACGTTTTGTAGCATCAGACAGGACAAAATTTGCCAATAAAGTAATCAGTAAGGGTGAAACGTATTTTGTAGACGTATACAGTGCAGAATACTCACGAGATATAGCTCCGATGAAGGGTGGATATGGTGATAATTATTACTATATGCTTACAAGTTATATCAGGCAGTTTAAAGGAGCAAGAGAAATACCTGCTTATAAAGAACAAATGACTGTTAATATGGAGGATTTTGCTTCTGCCGGCAAAGCTCAGGCTGTTTTCTATGACGATTTGTATGATACGTTGCACAGAGATCATCCAAGTGCATCGAATTCCAAGAGATATCATTATTCTGACGATTCGGGAAGAAATGATTTTGAGGAGGCACACGTTACATCAGATGCAAATAATCTTTATTTCTATGTAAGAACTGTAGATAATATTACTGCTCCTGAGGGTACAAATTGGATGAATCTGCTTCTTAATACAGATGCGGATTACAGTACAGGCTGGCATGGTTATGATTATGTGGTAAATCGTACAATTAACGGTAAAGTTACATCAATAGAGAGTTTTGGCGCTGACGGTAAATATGAGTTTAATTCCGTTGGAGAGGCTGCAATAAACTACAGCGGTAAAGAGATGATTATCAGTGTGCCAAAGAACATTGTTAATGTTTCGGGAGATAAGTTTACTGTTGACTTTAAATTCGCAGATAATGTGCCGGAGCAGGATGATATCATGCTCTTTATAGATAAAGGTGATGTTGCGCCGAATAACAGATTTAATTACAGATACAATTATGATATAAATGCAAAGGCTATTACTAATGCCGGTTCCGGCGTTAATATCTTGCCGATTATAATAGGTGCGTCAGCTGTGATTTTGGTTGTTTTGATTATTCTTGTTATTGTGTTTGTTAAGGGCTCAAAGTCAAAAAAACAAACGGCAGGAGATAATTCCGCAAATGTTGCAGAAGAAGCAGAAGCAACGGTAGCTGTTTCCGAAGATGCAGCACAGACTCAGACAGTCAGTGAAGAGGATAATAAAGAATAAATATAAAATTTATTTTGTTTGAGCTAAGCGAAAGGTCATAAAACAGTATGACTTTTCGCTTTTTTATTTTGCTAAATAAATTGCACAGCAACTGAAATTATGTTACAATAAAAAGGTATTTTAGTCAGGGGGCAAAAGGCAATGACAGACTTTTTGAAAAAACTTAAAAAGCTGATACTTTCAAATAAATATTCTTTACTTGTTTTATTAATATTGGCCTTGTGGCTTAGATTGGCCAAGGATTATAGTGTAATACTTTCGTATGTTGTTTTGATTATTCTGTATCTTGCAATCGGCATGATTGTAGGTTTTGTTTTAGAGCTTTTAGATAATAAAAACAAAAATGATGAGCCTGTGGAGGAGAAGGTAAGACCTTCAAAGCGAAATGTTGTTACAAAGCCTGCCAGCGTGACCAAGGAGAGGATTCCGATAAATCACGAGGCTATCCGAGGCCATGCAAAAAGTTCAGAGAGAGCGGAAAGATCAAAGGTTACTTCTTCGTATGTTAAAAGTACAGACGGTATTCCGAGCAGTATGTCTAAAAGATTAGAAAGAACGTCGGCAACGTTTAATTCAATGAAGCAAGACTCTGACAAATATGCAGAAGAAGAAAAAAAGCATTCTACATTGTATGGTAATACAAGAAACAGCTTGTTTGACAGTTCAGAGGATTTGTATAAGAACAAAAAGAAAGAGAAAGAGCCTGTAATAGAGGAGATTTCCGTAGATGATATTTCGAAGGTAGAGACGAAGGATGATTTTGATTATTCGGATTATCCAAGCTCATCAAATTCTTCACAGGATGCGGGTGAGGTTGATGAGATTTCAAAAAAAGTCAATGATAGAATAAATGAGCCTCGATTGACGAGACATCGCAGGATTCCTGAGAGAAAAGAAATATCATTTGAGCCTTCGTCAAGCAGAGAACCTTTGCAGATAAAAAGCAGACCGACTAAACCGGTTTCTGCACCGATTCCGAAGCCTACACCAACTGTAGAGCCGGAGCCCACTCGTTCGGTAAGAAAAACGCATGTAGTTCCGAATGACGCCGATGACAAAGTTAATGCAGATATGGATAAGCTTGATAAGCTGTTTAATCGTAATGGGAATAAAAATGATATTGCTGAAGAGAAACCGAAATCAGGATTCTTTTCAGGCTTAAAAAAAAAAGATGAGCAAAAAGAACAACCGCCCAAGAGGGAAGTAAGACAGGTTAAAAAATCAAGGCGTTATGTAAAGCCTCCTATAGATTTGCTTAGAAGCTCTCCGGCGAAGAATCCCGATATGTATGCTCGCGCAGAGAATGAGCAAAATACAAGGTCAAAGCGTTTGATAGATACTTTGGCAAGTTTTGGTGTTGGCGCAAAGATTACCGGGGTGCTTAGAGGTCCCGCTGTTACCAGATATGAGTTGCAACCTAATCCCGGCGTTAAAGTAAGTAAAATAGTTTCACTCTCTGATGATATTGCGCTTAATTTAGCTGCTACAGGTGTACGTATAGAAGCTCCGATTCCCGGAAAAGAGGCAGTAGGTATAGAAGTGCCGAATAAAGAGGTAGAAGTTGTTTGTTTACATGATGTAATAGCATCTAAAGAATACAGAGAGTCACAATCAAAACTTACTTTTGCTATCGGTAAAGATATTGCAGGTAAAAATATAGTAGCGGATATTGCAAAAATGCCGCACTTGCTTATTGCAGGTGCTACGGGTTCCGGTAAAAGTGTTTGTATTAATACAATTATTGCAAGTATTTTGTTTAAATCAAGTCCTGATGACGTTAAAATGATTATGATTGACCCTAAAATAGTTGAATTAGGCATTTATAATGGCATTCCGCATCTTTACGTGCCGGTAGTAACAAATCCTAAAAAGGCGGCAGGCGCCCTTGCATGGGCTGTAGCTGAAATGGAAAAACGATATGAGGCGTTTTCGCAGCATAATGTCAGAGATTTAAAGTCATATAATGAACAGATAGAAAAAAACAGTGCAACAGGGGAAAAAATGCCGCAAGTTGTTATTATAATTGACGAGCTTGCTGATTTGATGATGGTTGCAGCTAAGGAGATAGAAGAATCTATTATTCGTTTGGCGCAGAAGGCAAGAGCTGCCGGAATTCACCTGATTATTGCAACACAAAGACCTTCTGTAGACGTAATTACAGGCTTGATAAAGGCAAATATTCCGTCGAGAATTGCTTTTGCTGTAACATCACAAGTAGATTCAAGGACAATACTTGATGGCGGCGGTGCTGAAAAGTTGCTTGGAAGAGGTGACATGCTTTTCCATCCTATCGGAATATCTAAGCCTCTTCGTGTGCAGGGTGCATTTGTTTCTGATGGCGAAATAGAGGCATTGGTTGAGCATATTAAGAATTCCTACGGACAGGTAGAGTATAGTAATGAAATTGCTGAAACTATTGAAAATGAGGCGGCTAAGAAGAAAGGTGGCAGTTCTAATGGTGGAGCTGCATCGAATGACAATTCTTTTGGTGAGGACGGAGATTCTGATGAGGAGCTAATCCGTGAGGCGGCAGAGCTTGCTTTTGAATTTAATCAGATTTCCACTTCTTTCTTGCAAAGAAAGCTGAGATTGGGTTATTCCAGGGCATCAAGGATTGTAGATGCTTTAGAAGATAGAGGTGTCGTTTCTGCTGCTGATGGCAGTAAACCAAGAAAGGTAATTATAACCAAAGAAGAATTTGAGAGAATAATGAGTGGAGAGTAGTTGTTTGGCGGTGTTTGCGGTGACGCGGATAAGGCTGTGGAGGCTTTTTTGAACGGAAGTTTAAATTTTAATCCCAATGCTAAGTGTAACCATCATGGTCATCACCACGGTGAGGGACATTCTTGCGGAAATAACTGCTCTAATCACGGTTGCCATTGAGAGATTCTCGGTTTGCGAGATTGATTTTCGTTTTGAGGGCTGTTATTTCCAATACCATTTTTGTAGAATGAAGATAAAAATATACTTCATTGGGAGGATTTGTTATGGCAAAGAATTCAATAGGGCAGTTTATTGCCACACTAAGAAAAGCAAACGGTATGACTCAACAGGAAGTTGCTGATAGGTTGAATGTATCGAATAAAGCGGTCAGCCGATGGGAACGTGATGAATGTTCTCCGGATGTGACTGTGATTCCGGCTTTAGCAGAGATGTTTGACGTAACTTGTGATGAACTTTTAAAAGGAGAGCGAATTCTTGAGTCAGCAAAGGTGGAAAAGAAAGAGCAGAAAGTAGAAAAACAAGTTAAGAGCCTTGTGACTAAAACACTTTCCGGATTTAAAACAATGATATGGATTTCGTTGGCTATAGCTGTAGTAGGATTGATTTGTATGTTCGGAATATCTTACGGCTTTTATCGTCCTGTTATCGGATTTGCTGTGATGCTCTTGTTTGAGACATGTGCTTTGGTTATTGCTATTTTGGCAGTGAGCAGAACAAAAGATATAAAAACCGATAATGAACTGTTTGAAATGGCAGAGGAGTGTTTGGTTTCAAGATTTAATAGCACTTTAGGTAATTTGTCGTTTTTGGCATTTTATTTGATACTTGCGGTTGTGCTCTTGTCGCTTCCGTTTATATTTGTTACATCAGATTATGTGGATAGCGTTATTACTCCATATAGCTATTTTACAATTTTTTTTGGAGGAATTGTATTAATACTTGCACTTGTTTACTTTACATGTAGGAGACCTTACTTTGTATGGATTACTAATGGTGCTCTTCCCAAACCTATATGTGGATATGTGAGTGCGGTAAGAAGAAAGATGTCAATTATTCAAGTTGTGATGTTAGTTGTTGCAAGTATCTTATTTGATATTGCACCGTATTTTTATGACAAAATATATGTAGCCGAAGCTGTTACGCTTGTTGGAATTGCATGTGTTTTGACTAATATAATAACATTTTTTGTATTTTTTATACACAAGAAAACAGAAAGAACAAAGTTGTTGATTCCCGGAATAAGAAATATACTGCTCATTCCTTCGGTTTTGTTTGTTTCCAAATCTCATGTATATGGGTATGATTATTGGGATCCGGAATATTTGTTTTTGGCGTTTGCTTCGGCGGCGGTTGTTTTTATACTATTTTGTTTAATAGAGCTAGTTATTAGTAAAAATAAAAATTAAGGGTGTGATTTTGTGTTTTGGATTATTGCTGCTATATTTTCTGCTTTTTTTGCAGGGCTTACGTCTATACTTGCTAAGTGTGGTATCAAAAAGACTGATTCTGACTTAGCGACTGCGATTCGTACTATTGTAGTGTTAATCTTTTCGTGGGTTATGGTATTCATTGTTGGTTCACAGTCAGCAATTAGCGAAATCAAGCCTATGTCTTTTTTATTTTTGATATTGTCGGGACTTGCAACCGGAGCATCTTGGATTTGTTATTTTAAGGCGCTGTCAATGGGAAACATAAACAAAGTAGTACCTATTGACAAATCCAGCACCATCTTAACCGTACTTCTTGCAATTATTTGTTTTGGTGAAACATCAAACTTGGTTGTAAAGCTGATTGCAACAACTATTCTTGCCGTTGGTATCTTTTTGATGGTTGAAAAGAAAAAGGCAGATAAAGGAGAAGAAGGCAAGGGTTGGATGATTTATGCAGTTCTTGCGGCTGTATTTGCAGCACTTACATCGATTCTTGCAAAAGTGGGTATATCCGGTGTGGAGTCTAATTTGGGTACTGCCATACGTACAGGTGTTGTTTTGGTGATGGCTTGGATAATTGTTTTTGTTCGTGGAAAACAAAAGCAGCTTGCCGCATTAGATAAAAAGGAACTGGTTTTTATTTCACTTTCAGGTATTGCAACGGGTGCATCTTGGCTTTGCTATTATTATGCAATCCAAACGGGAAGTGTCAGCGTTGTTGTTCCTATTGATAAACTTAGTATTATTTTTACAGTTACATTTTCTTATATTGTCTTTAAAGAAAAATTATCGAAAAAAGCATTCCTTGGTCTTGCAATGATGGTAGCCGGTACATTGTTAATGACTTTCTTTAATTGATAATTTTTTATTGTATTTAAGGGAGATAAGTTTATTATTGTCTTGAATGTAAAATATAATTGACATTTAGAATATCATATATTACAATATGTCGTGTGAGGAGGTAATGGTTTGAAAAATATTAAATTAAAACTAGCACGCGTCGCGTTAGATTTATCACAAGAAGAATTGGCGGATAAAGTAGGAGTTACAAGACAGACAATCAATATGATTGAAAAAGGTAACTATAATCCGAGTTTGAATTTGTGCATAGCAATATGTAAGGTGTTAAACAAGACGTTAGATGAAATTTTTTGGGAGGAAATAGAATGAAAAGTTTTTTGAGGTTGTTTAAGGATTGTTTTTCGAAAGAGTCTTTTACAGGGAAGGCAGAAAAAGATGAAATGGTATTATATGAGAGAAATAAGATTTCGTACGTAGGAATGACCGTTCTTACGTGCCTGATTACTCTTTTTGGTTTTTTTGCAGATTCATTAGAATTGAGAGGTGTTTCGCAATATATTTCTGCTATTGTAGGCATAGTAAATTATGGCATGTTAATTGTTTTTTGCAACAAAATAATTTTAAAACACAGTATGGCTTGTATATCTTTTATATGGAGTATTTTTACACTTCCAATGGCTATTGTGAATTTATTTTTAGATAAAATTATTAGAGGCGAAATATTTTTAATCATTCAACCGATTGCAATTGTTTTAATCGTCATAGTCATGTACGCTGTGGCTGATGTTATTTACATAAGAGCTTTGAAAAAATCAGATTGTGATTAACAAGAGGGGCAAGAGGTTGTTATTATGAAAAATGGCTCTGAGGTAGCACGTTTGATATCTAAAGACAAAACTGTTTCTTTTCTTTCTGAAAGTCTTGTGGGCACTCTGTCGTCCGATGTAGACGAAAAGGTAGCACGTGCAGAAAGGTTGAGGCGTTATGAAGATACTGATTGATACGAATGTTATTCTTGACGTGCTTTGTAATTGTGCTGAGTTTGTTGAAGATTCATTAAGGGTGTTTAAATATTGTGAAATCAAACGAATCACCGGTTGTATTTCTGCGTTGTCTATTCCCAACATAGTTTATATTATGCGCAAAGAGTTAAATTCAGAAAAAATAAAAGAAATATTGACAACACTTACTTCTCTGTTTGATGTGGTAGATTTACGTGAAACAGATATTCTTAAAGCAGCGGAGTTGGATTTTTGTGATTATGAAGATGCTTTGCAATCTGTTTGTGCTTCAAGAGTCAGAGTCGATTATATTGTAACAAGAAATATTAAGGACTTTAAAAACAGTAAAGTGGCGGCAATTACGCCTTATGAATTACTTGAAAGAATATGAATTTTTAGTTGTGTTTTAGTAGGCACTCATGTTATAATTTTAAAATCATAAAAAATAAAAAGGGGAATTGTTATGACACATGAAGAATTGATTTTAAAAGCAAAAGCAGCTAAAAGCGCAGAGGAGCTTCTTGCCCTTGCAAAAGAAAACGAAGTTGAAATGACAGAGGAGAGTGCTAAAGCCTATTTTGAACAAATAAATAAAAAAGGCGAGCTTTCGGATGATGAGCTTGATAATGTTGCAGGCGGCGGATGTTACCACGACGATAAACTCGTTGTAACTGTTGGTACAAATGCTTGTGAACATTTCAGATGTGAGAAATGCGGTGAATGCAAGACAGATAAAGGTTTAGGTCCGATTAATTCACATTTTGACCTTTATACAACTAATATTCATTTAGAAAATTGCGGTAATTGTATCTATTGTGAATACATTGATGCC
>JAFWZH010000200.1 GCA_017522515.1 Clostridia bacterium | reverse complement strand
TTAATCCTTGCATATATCTAATAGCAAAACTACCATTTGTTATTTTTTTCGCATCAAACTGCGAAAATCGCAGAATCTTTTGACTCTGCGATTTCACTTGCTAGTCTTCTTGGAATAGATATGGTGCTTCGTTGTACTTCCTCTGATAATAATCGTACAATTGCTTTGACATCTTTGATAGCACTCTGAATTTAGGCGGTATCATAGTAATCTCGTACAACGTAGATTCATGATTACTTCCCTTCACTTTATTCATACCAAAGAGTTTACAAAACTTTTCGCCATTCTTAGTCACCGCATCCGCAATCATACGTCTGACATACACCTCGTGCTCGCCAAGATAAATGAATTTCTTGACGATCGCATTGAATAATTGCATAAAAACTTCTGTATTCTGATAGTCCGGATGGATCACAATCGAAGAAAAATATACGCTGTATGGAAAAGGCATATCGTAGCTAAGAAGCATATCCGCCGTTATTCCGGTATCAATAAAGTCACCATTCTTGATTCGCTCGTAGCACTCATCGGTAACGGGAGAAACATTTACATATGCTATTACTTTGTTCGTTCGATTGTCCTTCGCCATAACGTAAATATCAGGATTAACTGCAAACCATTCTTCACACTGAGTCGTGTCGACATGATAGATGTCATCATAAACCAATGTATCTAGAATAACAGCTTCGCGGATATTTTCCTTGGTTACCTGTCTTCCGGTAATAATTGAAATATTCCTCTCACCAACGTCAGCTTCATTTACGGGTTCCTCTTGCTTCACCTGTTTGGGCAGAATATTCTTTATGTAGCCGCACAGGCGGCTTAAGCCCTCAGAGTAATCAAAATTCTGAACGTTTCTAAGTGTTCTGGGCAAATCATGCACGGCAACACCGGAAGTCAAGGTAAACAAATTAGCTTCACTGCGTACACCTGAGAGATAATCATTATAAAAACTATCCCACTCATACTGGACCCAATGAGACGAAGCGTACTCTGCTTTACTAATCACAACCACCATTATCTTGGCAGTATCAAGTGCAGAATCGATATCCATCTTGTACCGAGAGCTACCCAACTTTTCTAACGTATCTGAGGAAAAAAAAACTTTGTACCCTAAATCTGTTAGTGAATCATATAATTCTTTTGCTATTGCATAATCCGGTGTTTTATTTCCGTGATCATCAGAGCACTTATATGAAATAAAAATTTCGCAATTCATATAATGTTCCTACCTTGAATCTTATTTGTCCATTTCACGTTCGGCAGCAATGCGTTCATCTACCCACTTTTTGGGAACAAGCCAAATATCTTGAGTTCCAAATCGCATCGCACCTTCAACTTTGCCATCCTTGCAAAGCTGCTGAACCCAACGAACTGTTACACCAAGCTTGGTTGCTGCTTCTTTTGCAGAAATGTACTCGAATTTCATTTGCATTCTCCTAATCTTTTAGATTTGGTTATATACTTATTATATATTCGCAATCGCGAATTGTCAATGAAAGACAAGATAATTAAAGATGATATGTTAAATAAAAAAGTAAATTCCAGTTTAAGCGGAATTTACTTTTGCATCACATTCTTTATGGTGTATTATCTATGTACCTCTAGTTCGCAGTAGAAATGAGGTATATATGGCTAAAAAAATACAAACTAATCAAAAACACATGATGTTTGCAATGGTTGCCAGAAGAAAGCCCAATGTCGCTTAGATAAATATTTTTATCGGGCAACAAAAGCACAAAAGGAATACAAAACCATACTTTCAGAAGAAGAATTGACTCTTCTGGACGAAACTATCAGTCCTCTAGTGCTGCAAGGACAATCTGTTTACATGATACTTCAAAATCATCCCGAAATTACTTTGTGCGAAAAAACAATTTACAACTACATCGATTCGGGAGTTTTATCTGTAGGCAATCTTGAACTTCCTAAAAATGTAAAATACAAATTGCGTAAATCTCATGAAACTACAATAAATGATTCAGGCATTTTCGTTGGACTTACATACAAAGATTTTCTCGCTTTTATCAAAGAAAATCACGATATACGCATTACCGAAAT
>JAFWZH010000025.1 GCA_017522515.1 Clostridia bacterium | reverse complement strand
GATTTACTATAATAAACGACGCCGGAATATTTCCCATCTTTATTTAATCGTCTGTTAGAAATATATCCATCTTTTATAAATCCCGCTTTTTCCATTACTCTAAATGATTGCACATTAAGCTCATTACACGAACATTCAACCAAATAATAATCACGATTATTCAACAAATGATCTGCAACTGCGTTTAATGCTTCGGCAGCGTAACCATTGCCCCAAAATTTATACCTTACCGTATATCCAACGTTACAATAATTATGCTTTTTTACAATGGTATTCACATCGATATTACCAACAACTTCGCCCGTGGATTTCAATTCCATAACCCACTTTTCATACTTGTTTTCATCAGCTTCGCTTATCCATTTTTTAATACATTCCAATTCTTCGTCTTTTGTCAAATTGGGATATTTAATATATTTGGCCAATCTTTCATCTGTTATGATTTCATAAATGGCATCAATATCGCTTTCTTTATATCGTCTTAAAATAAGTCTATCTGTTTCTATTCTTGGACTTAACATTTTAATTACCACTCCTTTATGAAACCGTACTAACAATAGAATCTTCATCTGTCAAAGCGTATGCTTTATATTTGCTATTTTTCGACAGGTTTTCATAATCTTCTTTTCGTGCATCTGTATAATGGCAAATTAATACACCGTCAAACAGACCTAAACCGGAATAATCAGATAAACCAATCGTGTTCTTATCGTACTTTTCTACGTGTTGAATATTTTTCGAAGCGATATGAGCACCTGCACTGCCACCAATATAAACAACACCTGATTTAACATATTTAATTATATCTTTATCAAAACCACATTTTCTGATTTTATCAAGTGTACCAAATGTATTCCCACCGCTTATGTAAAGAACATCAATATCAAGATTCCTAAACTTATCGGGGTTATTATGGTCAAAAACATAAACATTTTCTTTCACAAATCCAAACTCTTGCATACGGTCATAATATACGCTACCCGAAATAGCTTCTGCTGTTGCTTTTTCATTAGGTATAAACAATAGTTTGCACTTATCTATAGGATAAGGTAAATTATCCATAATTACTTGCTGTGATTTCTCATTTCTGAAATCACAGGATGATAAAATTAACTTCATATTAAAAATCCTTTTTAATGCTTTTGAATTTTTCATCGGATAACTTTGCAAAAATTCTCGGTGTAGAAATTGGACTTTCTAATCCCACATTGTCCCAAGTTGCTACCCAAATGAGATACGGTTCAAGTGGTAAGCAATCTTTAACTTTGACATGTGCACCGTCACGAACAACCAACCCGTCTTGGGCTATTTTCTTAGCATCAAAATAAAGCCTTGCCCCTGTTTTATATTCAGAATCAATATCCATTACGATTTCATCCGATTGTTTGGAATTAACAACGATTTCTCCGCAGACACCGCCACCGAACATTATGTAATCACTAAAATGAACAGGGTCACCAAGTTGTTTGCCAATAGGTTCTTTGTTGGTAATACTAAGTCTATTCCAACTTTTGAGCATACCGTCTTTTTGTATCTGAATCCAATTTTCCATTGAGGTACTGTGCACTAAAATTTTCGGTTCATAATGACGCAGGAATGTTTCATTGTTACTGTGCCCTGTATAATAGCTTTGAACGTCATTGTATTCATCTTCTGTAATTGCTAAGATGCCGTTCAAATTGTTTGCATCGCAGTATCCGATAAAATCACCAATAGCCATTTTCCAATCATCGTGAAGCTGTTTGCTGATTTTCATGGAGTAAGCGCAACCATTGTTTGCGCCAACAATCATAGCGGCATCTATATCGGAAGTAAGAACCAATACTAACCAAGAGGAATCATATTCACTTTTTGTTATTGGATTTATATTGTTTTCTATAAAATTATCTACTCTATAAATCACATTTGTCACTCCTTGTGTCAGCATACTAAATCCCGGTTATTTCACAAACATCTATGACCATTTTTTATTTTATAGCAAGTGTAGCAATATATTGCGGATAATATTTTCCGATTATGTTTCCGCCTTCTCCGTCACGGTCCTCATATAATGCTTTGAGTGTAAATCCTGCTTTGAGCTGACCGCCGATTTGCTCATCCAATGTGTGGCTGAACTGTATGCCATCACCATTTGCAATCATTGCATCACGTTTTTCTTTCGGCATTTTAAGTGGATTGAACGGCAAAGGATTGACAACTTTTAACGGGTCACTTTCATCAAATAAAAAATCAATACCGTTATCAAGACCTGCAAGTAATCTGCCCCCTTTTCTGAGTATGCGATAACACTCGTTCCAGACGTGATAAACATCCTCTACATAGACATTTGAAACAGGGTGAAAAATTAAATCAAAGCTTTCATCTTCAAACGGAAACGGCTTTGACATATCACCTTTGATAATTTCAATACTGTATCCTTCTCTTTCAGCTACCATCCTGTCTGCTTCAAGCTGTTTGTCTGAATAATCAAATACGGTACAAACTGCACCGAGTTTTGAAAGTATGGGCATCTGCTGACCACCGCCGCTTGCAAGTCCCAACACTTTTTTGCCTTTCAAATCACCAAACCATTCGTGAGGAACGGCAATGCAGGGTGTGAGATAAATTGCAAAATTGTCGGCAGTAGTTTTTTCGTATTCTTCATGGCTTATAGGCAAGGTGTATTCACAGCCCTCTTCTGCCCATGAATCCCAAGTTTCTGAATTTATTTTAGTATAGTCTATCATTTTAATTCCTCATTTTCTTGCCAACTGTAAATCTATTGTGTCGTAAATTGTAATCTCTCCACCGTGACGGTTGATTGCATTTTCTATTTTTGAAAAGAATTTCGTTCGGATTTTTTCTTCAATAGCGATATGGTCTGAATATGTGCCGAGAAGCATTATATATTCCTTTGCGGAGAATGTACGTGTGCGGTAAAACAGTTTATATTGAATATCCGTAAAGCCGTATTTCTCTGCAATTAAAGCTCTATCGTGTGCTTGTTGTTCTGCGTATTTAATAATCGTTTTAGGTTCTTTGTTGTGGTATTTATAATAATATTCTGCATAGATTCTGTCCATTTCTGCCGACAGTTCAGGCTTCCCTTTATCACGGTACGGATGGTTTGCAAATCGGGCAAAAACACCGCCGTCTTTCAGCATATCATAAACCTTTTTATATCCGATTTCTTCGGGTATCCAATGAAAAGCAGAAGCGGAATAAATCAAATCGTACTCACCATTTAACTCAACATCTTCAAACTTTCCCGAAACCGCTGAAAAGTTAGGATAACTTTTGAATTTCTCACGGCAGATTTCACAGAAGTTTTCACCGTAATCAACTGCGGTAAGCTCACAGCCTGTTTTAAGAAAAGGTAAAGTTGCCTGACCACCGCCTATGCCGATTTCAACAACACGGCTCAGATTATTGATTGGTTTGTAATTAAAGATAGTGTGATACAACTCATCAACGTATCCGGGACGCAGTTTTTCGTAAGTATCTGCAACTGTATCAAAAGTCCAATTCAAATTGTTGGTTGACATACCATTATCACCACATGTTATTGTTTTGAGTTTTTTATAAACGAATCTATGATTTCATCTGCACATATATCATTCGTATTTTCAAAATTGTTAATAGTTAAAATGTTTTCGAAATCAGTTTCCAACAGATTCAGCTGTTCTTCTGCACTGCCGATTTTTCTGTTTCCTCTTATGGTTTCCCGTCTTTGCAATTCTTCAACAGGACAAAATATATTTACAACCAAAACAGGATAACCATTCAACAATTCACTGAAATCTTGTAAAGCCTCACTGTTTTTGAAGAACATATACGGAACAATCAAATCAAATCCTAAATCCGAATATAGCTTTACAACATAAAAAAATTTTAATGCAAAAGCATACTGTACTGAAAAATCACCATTTTCATAATCGTTAAATTTTTCGGGAGACATTAATATAAAATCATCTATATCCAATCTATATAACGGAATTGGAGAACGGTCTTGAATTGTTTTCGCTAATGTT
>JAFWZH010000199.1 GCA_017522515.1 Clostridia bacterium | reverse complement strand
TCCGGAACAGAGCTTTGAATGATGTTTCTCAACTCCACGAGATGCGCCTTTGCTTCCGGAATTTGCAACGCAATATAGGCATCCACCGTTTCCGGAGCTTTACCGCAATAATGATCCTGATTTGTCCGTTTAAATTCTCTTCCGCATTTTGGGCATGTCCACATACGAAAATCCCTCCGCAAGTTCAACACTTACACTCATTGTAGCACAAAAATACGCATTGATCATAGTAAACCAATCAATGCGTATTACTGAAAGTTTACTCTCTGTATTACTCCAATCTATCTATTTCAGACTACTAATTTCATTTTGTAAATTCGCCAAAAATCTACCTGCGTGAGCACCATCCATCTGCGTATGATGAAATTGAAAAGAAAGTGTTAGATAATATCGAAACCATTTCTTTTTGTATCTGCCCCAAATGATAAATGGATTATTGAAAATACCACTATTCATACCAACAGCACCATCAAGTTCTGTATCAATAATCGCCGATGTCCCTATTACCATACTATCGTTTGACAAGTCTCTATCCTGACAGTTCTCTGCAACTTGAACGGTATATTTTAAATACTGCTTATTGTATTCTTCCAAATCTTCCACATATAAAATGTCACAAGAACTGACTTCGCCATCTTTATTCTTCACAATTGTATTTACTGCAATCTTATCATATTGGATAAGTTTTTCACCAACAGGAAGGATGTAAAACTCTTTTACCCCCACTGCAGCCTTGCCAATGCAATAATCAAGAAGCATATTAAATTTCATGCTATTTCTTTTACTGATTCTTATCAGATTTGTCACATCTAACGTCTTAAAAAAAGTCACCATTGGATTAGGTGCTTTCATCCATAATTCATAAGCCATAGCCCTTGTTGTGTCTTTTGGATTTAGTTCTTTTGTCATTTTATATCCTCCTTTTCTTTCGGAGAGATAGTAAAACGTTGTGTCGGATAGCCATATTCTATTATCAATTCTCTTTCTGCAAAACCTAAATTCTTTAACAACTCACGATGTCCTGTATCCGCTCTATCACCTTCACGATAAGTTGTCATACTGATTTCTTTTCCTGGTAAGTATGTTTCTAAAAGAACATCTAAAAATAGTTTTTGAATGTCCTGTTTGCGATATTGTGGATGTATACCCAAAAAATCAATACAACTTGGATTATCAGAAAAAGCCATTGCACCAACTAAAATACCGCCATCTTTTAATACAAGAGCATGTTTTTCCTCTATATGCCTTGTTATCTCGTTCAAATAGTCTTCTTCATTCATAACTGGATACCCGTCAATCACTAATCGCATCAAATCCATCCAAATCGGAATATCACTTTTTTCAGCAAAACAAATATCATCCTTTTTAAATTTTTTATTAACTATATTTCTATGCAATGTAAATCTCAACTGTAATGGGTAGAACTCTCGATTTTCCCGATACTGTGCAGGCGGAATTTTATACATCGACTTAAATGCTGAAGAAAATGCCTGCTGACTTTCATAACCGCAAATAAAAGCGATTTCAATAATCGGTCTATCCGAAAAAACCAATAATTTTGCTGCTTCAGTCAACTGCCGACGTCCAACATAGTCATGAATCGTCATACCTACTGTCTCTGAAAACAACCGATGCAAATGGTACTTTGAATAGTGGACTGCTTCAGAAATTTTCTCTAAATCCAACTTGTTACTAAGATTGTTTTCAATGTAGTCAATAACTTTTTCGATATTAACAATATTATCGTTCACTATTTATTCCCTCCTTTCGTAGAAGGATTATAGCAAAACAAAAAATACTTGTTTTAATATTTCTTGCTATTCATAATCAATTATATTTTTTGATTCAGATGATATTTTCCTTTTACATTCACACTTACAACTTCAAAGTTGCTCTATCAATGCTTTTTTAGTTTCCATCATATCTCGTTCAATCAGCGGACGCATA
>JAFWZH010000198.1 GCA_017522515.1 Clostridia bacterium | reverse complement strand
ATACCTGTCCGGTATGTATGGGCTTGCCTGGAACACTGCCCGTCTTAAATGATAAGGTTGTCGAATATGCAGTTAAAGCAGGACTTGCAACAAACTGCAAAATAGCAAACTTTTCAAAGCAGGACAGAAAAAACTACTTCTATCCGGACCTCCCCAAAGCATATCAGATTAGTCAATTTGACCTGCCTTTATGCGAGCACGGTTATCTTGATATCGAAACAGAATCAGGCTCAAAACGAATCGGTATAACGAGAATTCATATTGAGGAGGATGCCGGAAAGCTTGTGCATGATGATATTCACGGAACTATGATTGACTGCAACCGCTGTGGTGTTCCGCTTATTGAAATAGTTTCCGAGCCGGATATACGCTCAGCGGAGGAAGCAAAAGCATATCTGCAGAAACTCCGCGCCATTATCCTTTATACCGGAATTTCAGATTGTAAAAAAAATGAGGGTTCATTCAGATGTGATGTAAACCTTTCCGTCCGTGAAAAAGGAACCGAAGCATTTGGAACCAGAACTGAAATGAAAAATATTAACTCATTTAATTATGTTGCACAAGCTATTGAGTATGAGTATAGAAGGCAAATTAACGCAATAGAATCTGGAGAAAAAATAGTTCAAGAAACGAGAAAGTTTGATCAGGAAACTGGTAAAACTTATACTATGAGGTCAAAAGAAAACGCAAACGATTACAGATATTTCCCTGACCCCGATTTACCTCCAATAGAACTCACAGATGATGAAATAGAAATAATAAAAAGCACTATTTCTGAACTTCCTGATAATAAAAAGGAAAGGTATATAAAAGTTTACGGGCTTACAGCATATGACAGTGATGCATTGTTAGCTGAACCGAGTATGGCAAGTTATTTTGAAGAAGTTGTCCAATATACCAAGTACCATAAAATTGTCGCAAACATTTTTATAACGGAAATAATGAGGCTCAACAAAGACGAATTTTTCTGTCCAATTGCAGCTGAGAATTTGGCTAATCTTGCGACACTATTCGGTGAGCAGATTATTAATTCGTCCACATTAAAGCGATTACTTAGTAGAATGTGGAAGGAAGACTTTGATCCTAAAGATATCGTTGAAAAAGAAGGGCTTACACAAATCAATGACCGTGAAATACTTGCGGATATTGCTAATGAAGTTTTGAAGAACAGCGAGAAACTCGTTAATGATTACAAAAGAGGCAAAGTGAAAGCGTTTGAAGCTCTTATGGGGCAGGCTATGGGCAAAACAGCAGGAAAGGCAAATCCTGTCATTTTGGAAGAAATAATAAAGAAGTTAATTATTTAATTTTATTGACAAAAATAAAACAATGTATTATAATAAAACAGATGTTGCACAACATCTGTTTTATTATACTTTTGAAAAGGAAGATTACTATGCCGCCAAAACCGAAATATACCAAAGAGGAAATTATAAATGTTGCACTTGATATGGTGAGGGAAAAAGGTGCTGACTCTCTTACTGCAAGAGATTTGGGAGCAAGTCTTAATACTTCTGCAAGACCTATATTTACCGCATTTGAAAATATGGAAGATTTAAAAAATGCAGTAACTGATGCAGGTGTTAAAATGTTTAAGGAGTATTCAAAGAATTTTACCGATTACACACCTGCGTTTAAGCAAATGGGTATGCAGATTATTTCTTTTGCTACCATCGAGCCAAAGCTGTTTGAATTTTTGTTTATGCACAAAAATCCCGAAGCTATACAAGGTCTTAAAACTGTTGAAGATACCTGTGTAGATGTGATTTCAAAAGACTATGGT
>JAFWZH010000197.1 GCA_017522515.1 Clostridia bacterium | reverse complement strand
GATTTGGATTATGAAAACAAAAACACAAGAAGTGTTCTTTTACTATATAACATTTTGACTATGTTACAAAACGAACACGATTCTTCCTACTTCCCATTTGATGATTTCAAACTCAATAAATGGAATATAGAACATATAGCATCACGAAAAGATTCTACTTCTATTCCAGCGGCTAACAGAAAAGACTGGTTGTTGGATGTGAAGTGCTATATAGATAAAGATCAAGAAGAAGCTGCTGGATTATTAGCTCAAATTGACGATATGCTCGATCAGGAAACATACACCAACGAAGATAAATTTACGGCTCTTTTTGATGCTGTAACTGTTCATTTCAATAAATATATGAGTGAGACAGAAGATGTGGACGGCATATCAAATTTGGCTCTTTTAGATGAAAAGACTAACAAAGGCTATAAAAATGCTGTGTTCCCGTTAAAACGAAAATGTATAATTGAGTTGGATAAAACAGGTGGTTTTGTTCCTATCTGCACAAAGAATGTGTTTCTTAAATACTTTAGCGATTATCCTCCTAAAATTTCTTTTTGGACACAAGATGATCGTGAAAAATATGAGCAAGACTTAATGCGTGTATTAACCAACTATTTGGAGGTGACTAAGTAATGAGCAAAGATATATATTCTTTTTATGAATTAGTGCAATCCTATAGTGTGAAAGTTCCTATTATTCAGCGAGATTATGCTCAGGGTCGAAAAAGAAATGTCACTATATGCGAAAACTTTTTAAAAGCATTGAAAGATAGCATTGTCAACGATAAAACTATTAACTTGGATTTTATTTATGGAAATGTTGAAGATGATGTTTTTCTTCCACTTGATGGACAACAACGCTTAACGACATTGTTTTTATTGCATTGGTACGCATTTGTAAAAGAAAATAATGTGGATGATCTCGCTCGTATAAATCTCAAAAAGTTTTCGTATGAAACAAGACTATCTTCACGCCGTTTTTGCGAAGCGTTGTTGGATAATACAGTTGCTATTGATTCTTCCGCAGAAACAATCAGCGAGCAAATTTTGGATTCAAAGTGGTTTTTCATTTCTTGGAAACACGATTCTACCATAAGAGCTATGTTAAGAACAATTGATACAATTCATTATGTTTTTAAAGATGTAGATGATATATGGGAGTCGTTAGTTAATAGAAAAAACATCGTTTTCCACTTGCTTATACTTGAAAATTTCGGTCTCTCGGATGATCTATATATCAAAATGAACGCACGAGGTCGATTGTTGACTCCGTTTGAAAATCTGAAAGCCGAAATACAAGATAAATCAACTAAAAACGGCTGGGAATCTTCAAGAGACGAAATTGATAAGTTTTCATATAAAATTGATGGCCGTTGGACACACTTTTTATGGCAAAACTTTAAGAAAAACAATTCTATAGATAATGCACATATGAATTTCATAACAACTATTGTTATGGCAAAATTATCTACAGGACAAATATTAAAAGGCGCTGAACGTATTGAGCTCATCCGAAAGTTAAACGAAAACAATTCATATCGGGAGCTAATTAAATTTATTGATGAGGATACCTTTAACTATATATATGATTCCTATGAACTGTATTGCGATTTATTTGATTCGGATTCATCCACTCTCTTAACCATTGATATGTGGAGACACGAGCCGGAAAAGGATCTTCTTTATCAAATTCTTCTTGGAGCAAACACCTCATATACACATAAAGTTTTATTCTTCGCTCACACTGAATATTTGCGGAGAAATAGCCCGATTGATCAAACTAAATACGTAGAATGGATGCGTGTGGTTCGAAATATCGTTTCTCGTGCAGACCTCACTGCAGACGGTAAAAGAAGTGATATTGTCAGAAGTCCGGAAACATTTTACGGTGCAATTAACTTAGTAAATGAGTTGGCGGCTGGCAGCGGTGATATTTACGCTTATTTGAGTGTAAACTCCGTGTCCTCCTCTTTTGCCCGTGAGCAAGTCAAAGAAGAAATAATCAAATCAAAGATTGTAACAAACACTCCCGATAATAAAGAGCTCATACATAAAACCGAAGATAATGAACTTTTAAGAGGACGAATTACTTTTGCTTTAGAATGTGCCAACTATAAAAATAGAATTGACGAAATTGATTTCGACCTTCTCGCAAAAGTTCAAACTGTGTTTGAGAATTACTTTAATAAAGAGTTGGAAAGTTCAAATTTAGAATTTGATAAGCTTAGACGAGCTTTGCTTACTATTGAAGTAAATGGAAGCTATTGTTATTATAACTATTGGTGGTCTTACTGGTATGCAGGCGATGCCGAAAAAAGAAAATTATTCCCGTTATATAGGGAACTCGAATATTTTATTGGTTTGCCTTATTTCAATCAGTATTTTAAAAAGTTAGTAATGTTGCTTACAACTCAAACCTATGACGAAATCCTTGCGAATTTTAGCAAGCCTGATAATATGGCCAATTGGCAATTTAGACTTATAAAAGAGGAAAAGTTATTGTTTAACTGTAATTCAAAATACATTGCTATACCTCAAGACAATTCGTGCTGCTTTTTACTTAAAGGCAAACGCCCGTCGGATACAGAAGGATGCAGGAAAATTAGTTAATGCAAACGATTACCCACATATATCTTTCCCTCCAGCCACAGATCATTAGCACTATTCGGGCGAAATTTGTAGATGCTCAAAAGGAAAATAACGCAAGAAAAATCCTAGCATCAGTCCTCAATATTTTATGTATAACGGAAAAGAACTAAATCAAATCAGAGAAGAAATAGGATTTTAATTTTTATGTATTAACTTCCGATAATTTTTATTATCAGGAAACAGGAGGTCAACATTTATGTTACCCGAAGAAAAGGCAAGAGTAAAAATAGATAAACAATTATCCAACGCAGGATGGGACATCGTTGCTCGTGATGAGTATGTTCCATTCAATGCTTCTGCAGTTAAAGAGGCATTAATGCAAGGTAATAAAGAAAGCGATTATCTCCTTTTTGTTGACGATAAGGCGATTGCTGTTGTAGAAGCTAAAGCCGAGGATAATACCCTCGGTGATGTTGTTGCGCAACAAGCAGAATGGTATTCGCAAAACCCTCAGAGTTGGGTAGGTTTGTGGTTTCCCAATCAAATTCCTTTTGTTTATCTTGCAAACGGAAATAAAATATATTTCAAAAATATGCTTGAACCGGATAGCGAATATGTTGAACTTCCCGAAATGCACTCTCCAAAGAAGATGCTTCAAATGCTCGGCAAAAAATCGGAATACGGCGCATTGC
Organism: Clostridia bacterium; assembly: GCA_017522515.1. The sequence goes on along the minus strand of JAFWZH010000197.1, from coordinate 6,991 downwards.
CTAAAATTGAGAAAAAAGGACTTCGTGACTGTCAGTATAATGCAGAAGTGAATCTTGAAGCATCATTAAAAGCCGGCAAAAAGAAAGCACTTGCTATTCTTGCAACCGGATCAGGCAAAACATATCTTGCTTGCCTTGCTTCGTATCGTCTTTTGAATTATACGCCTACAAAGCGTGTTCTCTTTCTTGTTGACAGAAACAATCTTGCTCGTCAGACCGAAACAGAGTTCAGTTTGTTTGATCGTACCGAAAAACAAAAGCCGATGAACGAGCTCTATCAGATCAATCGTCTTAAAAAGCCTGAAGATATTCAGGGCGACATTATCATTTCTACTATTCAGAAATTGTTTGCTGTGCTTACAGGACAAGCCATTATAGACGATGATGAAGATAAAGAGGATGAAAGCATTGGATTAAAGGACGTTGTTAAAAACGAACCTGCCGTTGTCCTAGATGGTGATTTGAAATTACCGCCCGATTATTTCCAGTTTATCATTGTTGACGAGTGTCACCGTTCAATCTACGGAAAATGGAAAGCGGTTCTTGATTATTTCAAGGACGCTAAAATTCTTGGCTTAACAGCTACCCCCATTCCCGAAGCACAAGCTTATTTCAATAATAACGAAATAGCAAAATACACTTATGACGATTCCGTTGTAGATGGTGTTAACGTTCCTGCACGTGTTTACAGAATAATTACAGAAGCAACAGTTCACGGAGGAACCATTGCAGAGGGTGAAACCGTAACGGATACTAATCGTGCCGGCGAAGTCATTGATACTTATACTGCACAAAAACGCATTGATTACGCACCGAATCAGTTAGATCGTTCCGTAATTAATCCTAATCAAATTGAAGCTGTACTAAAATCTTATATGGATGCAATTTATACTGATCTTTATCCCGAAAGAGAGGAAAAATGGCAGTATATCCCTAAAACTCTGATTTTCGCAAAAGACGATAATCACGCAACTAAAATTGTCGAAGCGGCCAAAAAGGTTTTCTCAGAAAAATTTGCAAGTGGTGAAGTTCCCGAAAACTTTGTTCAGAAAATCACTTATTCAGCAGGCGACTCCAATGCACTTATTCGTGATTTGAGAACTGAAAAAGATTTTCGTATTGCAGTTACCGTGACACTTGTTGCTACCGGTACGGATGTAAAGCCGCTTGAAGTAGTTCTTTTTATGAACGATGTCAAATCTGACGTTCTATACACACAGATGAAAGGCAGAGGATGTAGAACTTTAGGAGAAGATAAACTTAGAGAAGTTACTCCTAACGCAGATAATAAAAATTGCTTCTACATCGTTGATGCCGTTGGCGTTACAGAGCACGATCACACAATTCCCCAGCCCGGCAAAGGTGGCGAAGGCGGAAATCCTAAGCCTTTACGTTTAGCTCAACTTCTCGAACGCCTTTCACACGGCGAGGTTTACGACGATAATCTTGCTTTACTGCGTGATTATTGCTCTACCATTCAAAAGCGTTATGAGTTCCATCCGCTTTTTGAAAGACATTTGAATATGTTTATTTCGGATTACGGCTTCTCTCCGAGAGATTTGGCAAACAATATAAATCAAGCACTTTCTCAGAACACGTTGCCGCCTTATACCGATATTTCGGATGATAATACGGCTCGTAAAAACTTGATTTTCTGTTTAATGGGAAATCTTCAAGCAAGAAAAAAATTGCTTGAGCTTCAACGTGGTTATTATGCCGTAACACCCGAAAAAGAAGATGAGGTTATTTATAAAGGTTTTTCTAAAGAAACTGCCAAAAGCTTTATAGCCAACTTCGAGCAATATTTGAATAACAATGCAGATAAAATCGAAGCTCTTAGAATTATTTATAATTCTGAAGATACCGTTATCACTTATTCAATGCTCACGGAGTTGCAAGATAAACTGATTGCTGAAAATGGACAGTTTACAACATATTACATTTGGAAAAACTATAAAATTCTCGATGACGATGGGAATGTTGAAGAACTTGATATTAAACAAAACATCAAGGCCTTGACACACCTTATTCAGCTTGTACGTTATGCTTATCATAGAAGCGACAAGCTTGTCAGTCTGATCAAAGGTTATTCACAAAGGTTTAGTCTTTACTGTGGACAGGCGCAACGTGAGCTGACAGAAGATCAAAAAGAAATAATGAAACAAATTGCAGATTATATTGTGGAAGAAGGCTCAATAAGTACAACTGAACTAAACTCTTTTGATACTGATTTGTGGCGCAGAGCAATGAAAAGTTTTGGTGCGCCGGCTCTTGCACAAGAAATCATTACACTTTCAAAATTTATTTTAAAGGCGGCATAAAAATATGGCAGATATTCAAAAAAGTGAAGCTACGTTGGTTAAAAAGGTATGGGACATAGCGAATGTTCTTGCTTCTGCCGGTGTAGGCTTTACTGACTATATTACTCAGCTTACATATATTCTTTTCCTCAAAATGGATGCTGAAAAAGAGGAATTGGGGCTTGGAAGTGCTATTCCCGAAGGCTACAAATGGAAAGATATCGTTGAGTTAAACGGTGATGACCTTATTGAAAAATACGAGGAAGTTTTGAAAGAACTTTCCAAAGACGATGGTCTTATCGGTACAATTTTTACTAAAGCCTCAAATAAAATCAATAGTCCGGTTCATCTTGCAAAGGTTTTACAAATGGTAGGCAATGAGAATTGGTATATGATGGAGGGCGATTTCAAGGGTGCTATTTACGAAGCTATTCTTGAAAAGAACGGTCAGGACAAAAAGAGTGGCGCCGGTCAGTATTTCACCCCTCGTGCTCTTATCAAGGCTATGGTAGAGGTTACTGATCCTAAAATCACCGAAACAGTTGCCGATCCTGCTTGTGGTACGGGCGGATTCCTTCTTGCAGCTTTTGAGCATATGAAACCGCAAAGTAAGGAAATCGCAAAACAAAACTTCCTTAAAAATAACGCTCTATTCGGTGCGGACAACACTGCTCTTGTTGTTACGCTTGCATCTATGAACCTATATTTGCACGATATAGGTACCGAAAAGAGTCCCATTATCTGTCAAGACTCTTTGTTAGACACTTCTGAAAGAATGTTTGACGTTATTCTCGCAAATCCGCCTTTTGGCACAAGACCGCAAGGTAGCGTAGCCGTTGATAGTGCAAGACCTGAATTTATTAAAACATCCGATAATCAGGTTAATTTCTTACAGCACATTATGTCTATTGTTAAAACCGGTGGTCGAGTTGCTGTTGTTTTACCTGATAATGTTCTTACCGACGGAAATGCAACAGCCAAAGTGCGTGAAAAATTATTAGCAGACTTTAATCTACATACCATCCTTCGCCTTCCTACTGGTATTTTCTATGCCAATGGTGTTAAAACCAATGTTCTTTTCTTTGAAAAGGGTACAAAAACAAAAGATATTTGGGTTTACGATTACAGAACGGGTGTAAAGCACACTATGGCAACAAAGCCAATGACACGTGCTGACCTTGATGATTTTGTCAATTGCTATTGTTCCGGTCATCTGGAAGATAGAAAGGAAACGTACTCCGAGGAAAATCCAAACGGCAGATGGAGAAAATTCAGCGAAGAAGATGTATATTCTCGTGACCAATTAAAGCTTGATTTTAAGTGGATGGACTTAACTGAAAAGGACGAACGTTCTATTACCGAACTTCTTGACGAAATGCAAGAAAAAGCATCTGCTATCAGTACTGCCGTTTCAAAGCTTCAGGAAATTCTCGGAGGCATTGACTTATGATTGATACAAAGGCTTTAAGAGAAAAGGTGCTTGACCTCGCCATACGAGGTAAACTTGTGCCGCAGGATCCAACCGACGAGCCTGCCTCTGTTTTGCTTGAGCGTATTCGAGATCAAAAGAAGCAAATGGTGAAAGAAGGCAAGCTCAAAGCAAAAGATATTAAAGACGATTCTATCATCTTTGTTGGTGATGACAATTTACATTATGAGAAGTTCGCTGATGGAACGGTGGTATTAATAGAAGAAGATATACCTTTTGAAATTCCAAAATCTTGGGTTTGGGCAAGATTGGGTTCTTTGGCTCAATATAAAAAAGGGCCCTTTGGAAGCAGTATAACAAAAGCGATGTTTGTTCCAGATTCGCCAACAGCTATAAAGGTATATGAACAGAAAAATGCAATTAACAAAGATGCAACCTTGGGAAGTTATTTTATCTCAGCTGAAAAATACGAATTATTAAAAGGTTTTGAAATTTTTCCCAATGATATAATTGTAAGTTGCGCTGGAACCATTGGAGAGACTTATGTGATGCCGGAAACAATGCGAAAAGGCATTATCAATCAGGCATTGATGAAGATTTCGCTATATGATCTTGGAATCATTGACTTTTATCTTATATACTTTGATTGTCAATTGAAAAAAGCAGCCCGTGAACAAGGACATGGAGTTGCCTTAAAAAACATCCCTCCGTTTGATGTTTTAAAGAAGTATTTAGTCCCCATACCGCCCATTGAAGAACAAGCTCGCATAGTAGCTTCTGTTAATAATTTATTAGGTACAGTAGACGGCATTGATACGATTAGTGATGAACTGAATGATTTGGTAGTAAGTGCTAAATCCAAAATTCTTGACCTCGCAATTCGTGGGAAACTCGTTCCTCAAGATCCTGATGATGAGCCAGCGTCTGTGCTTTTGGAACGCATCCGAGCCGAGAAAGAAGAACTTATCAAGCAAGGCAAAATTAAGCGTGATAAGAAGGAATCAGTCATCTTCAAAGGTGAAGATAACTCTTATTATCGTTTAACAGCCGACAAAAAAAGATTTGATACGGAGATTCCTTTTGAAATCCCAAAGAATTGGTGCTGGACTACGCTGCCATCAGTTGCAAGTGTTGAATTAGGAAAAACGCTTGATAAGGCCAAAAACACTGGCTCATATCATCCGTATTTAAGAAGCGTGAATGTTCAGTGGGGATATATAGATTTATCCGACCTAAATGAAATGAAATTTGAAGAACACGAAATTGATAAATATTCTATAAAAAGAAATGATTTGTTAATTTGTGAAGGCGGTGATGTTGGGCGTTGTTGTATGTGGGAAATAAACGACACTTTTTTATATCAAAATGCTTTGCACCGTGTTAGATTTTATGCGGATTTAGAGCCAAGATTCTATTTATATGTAATGATGCTATATGAATCACTTGGGATTTTGAAAAACATAAGCACAGGTGTAACAATAAAACATTTAACAGGAAATGTTTTGTCAGCAATGCCAGTTCCGCTCCCGCCACTTTCCGAGCAAAAACGTATTGTTGAAGCGATTGAAGTGGTGTTTGCACAACTTGACGAAATAACAAGCTCCATATCATAAAATTAGCCGTCCTCAAAACGAGGGCGGCTATGTCTTACCAAGTAACTATTTTATCTACCAATTCCTGTTGTTCACTTGCGGTTCGGCGTAGATATATGCGTGTGGTTTCGATGCTTTCGTGTCCCATTAAATCAGCGAGTAATGCAATATCATTGAACTTCTCAAGGAAATTCTTTGCATAACGATGACGAAAAGAGTGCGGATAAACCACCTTTTTGTCAAGACCGTATTTGTCGGCATAATTCTTTAGTTGCTGAGATACACCCCTTGTTGTTATTCGTTCGCCATAACGGTTTAGAAATAAATATCCGGAGGTACGCTCTGTATCCTCCAGCCACGCTAAAGTTTCGTTTTTAAGTTTTTTCGGTATGTATAATCGCCGTAATTTTCCGCCTTTGGAATACAGATCAAAATAGCCAAGTTCTACGTGTTCGATCTTTATTTGTATCAACTCACTTACACGAGCGCCTGTTGCGGCAAGATACCACACAACAAAATACCATTCCATATTACCGTCTTTTTTCAACTGTTTTTTCAAAAAATTATAATCAGCGTTGCTGATCACGTTTTCAAGGAAATTCTTCTGCTGAACCTTTACAGCTTTGAGCTGAAGCCTTTCTTTCCCAAGATATTCAAGATATTTGTTGATACCTTGTATTCTTAGATTTACAGTTTTAGGTTTGAAGAATTCCATAAGGAATCCCTTGTAAGCAAGAAGGTTTTCCTTGCTTATCTTATCGTAATGTTCGTGATAATAGTTCACTGTCCATAGATAAGATGTGATTGTGTTTTCGGAAAGATTTCCTTTCCTCAAGTGTTCCTCGAACGTTGTTTTCCTTTCATAAAAAGACCTCCGTATAAAATATTTACGACAAAAAGCCGCAAATATATTATACTTTTAAAGTGTGTCTTTCTCTTATTATGAGAAGATTGGAAATGGTGAAACAAAATGCATTAATGAAAATGTACCTTTCGAGATTCCTAAAGATTGGTGTTGGTGTAGACTGGGAACGCTGTTTGCCCACAATACTGGTAAAGCATTAAACTCTGCTGATACCGCAGGAACCCCTATGACATATATCACAACATCTAACTTGTATTGGGATCACTTTGAACTGAATTCACTCAAAGAAATGCCTTTTACTGAAAGCGAAATAGAGAAATGTACTGTCACAAAGGGAGATCTATTAGTTTGTGAAGGCGGAGATGTAGGAAGATCTGCTATATGGATGTTTGATGAAGATATCAGAATACAAAATCATATTCACCGTCTGCGCCCCTATATTTCACTTTCCAATAGATTCTACTATTATGTGATGTTTATGTGGAAGCAAATGGGGTTTATTGGCGGTCAAGGAATTGGGTTGCAAGGCTTTTCGTCAAAGGCATTGCATAACTTATTAGTACCGCTTCCACCCGAAGAAGAACAAATTAAAATTGCTGCCTTCGTCGATAATCTATTTGAAACAATAACAAACATAGAAAAGAGCCTCAGCTGAGGCTCTTTTCAGACTGCTGACAAAGTCCATTCCAAAAAGGAGTGGGCTTTTTTTTCTGTACAAAAGCCAAGAAAAATGGTATAATAGAAGCAGAAAAAGGGTGATAAAAATGTTTAACGAAACAAGAAGTCAGCAGTTAAAATACGAATT
>JAFWZH010000196.1 GCA_017522515.1 Clostridia bacterium | reverse complement strand
TTGCTGAAATTGGCTCTCTTTTTAAGGTAAAACTTGACGAGAAGCGTAATAAGTTGGATGTCGAGCTTGTAAACAAAAAGGGCGTCAGCCGTTTTGAAGCACAGGAAAGCGTGGATATTACACTCCTGCTTCCCGAAAAGTTCACCAAGCATACAGAGGTAGGCGCAAGTGCGAAAGAACTCTTCATTGAGGATTTACGTCTTAGTCGACTTGAGTACGACGGCGACGCAGAAAAGATTTTTGTCCGCGACACAGAGGGAAGTTTAGAGTTTACTGCAAAGACTGACTACGAAATTTTCATTTCAGGTAATTGTACAGAGCTTGATGTAAACCAGTTCAAAGCGAAAGCAATTGTTCACCTTGAAAATGCGGATAACTACAAATTCTCAAATAACGGCAGAAAATGCAATCTTATCACCCGAAAAAGCGGTGAAACAGTTGAACTAGAAGAAAATGAGAATGCCAAAAACACAATCAACGTATCGGGCATATTCTCCGAACTGATTGTTGAGGTTGAGAGATAAATTTCAGTTCTCACATGACGAAATTTATAGGATTTAATAACTGTTATATCTTGTTATAGAAATCTCGTCAAACCCTTGAAAACACTAAACTTTTCGTGGGTGTCTTTTCCATTACATCTTGTATCGTGTTATATCGTTCCACCCTTTTTTGACCGCTGATAAGGGAAAAAACAAGGGAAAGAAAATTTGGTAACAACTTATAACAAATTGTAAAAATGGCAGTTGGAACTGGATGAGATGCTTATAACACATTTATAGGAAAGGAATGATAAGATGAGATTGATATATGCGGAGTATAACCCACAGGCAAACAGTATTGATATAACCACATTTGAGAATTATATATTGCGAATTGATTGTAAGAAGGCAGAGGATGGATTAAGAACTACTCCTTGCTCGCAAAATTCGCTTAATGCGTTGGCGATAGATGAGCCACTAGAATATGCTAGGCTTGCGTTAGATGGTGAAATTCAGGCGTGGGTGGATGCTATTGATAGTTTGGAAGTTTGGTGATTTCATAAATTAATATTTATTTTGACAGAAAAGCCATTGTAGATGAACGAATCTATAGTGGCTTTTTTGCAACAATGTAGGGATGACAAAGACTTTGATATTTAGCTCTAAGCATAACGATATAAAGGGATATTAAGAGAGATATTGATAGTGTTGACTTTTTGAACAATGTTCAGTACAATTGATTTGAACAATGTTCAGGGAGGGAATAAATGCAAGAGATAAGAAATGTAAAGGAAGTAATCATTGACGTTACCACGGAATTGATTCGAGAAAATAACGGAAATGTTACTAAAATAACTTCACGCAAAATTGCAGAACGTGCAGAGGTAGGATTAGGTCTTATTAATTATCACTTTGGAAGTAAAGAAAATCTAATTACCATTTGTGTTCAGAGAATTATTAATAATGTGGTAATGTGTTTTTCACCGGATAAAAAGAATTATAATGAGAGGGATGGTTTGGCTGATAAGGAGCGACTGGCAGATTGGGCAAAGCAGGTGTACGATTTTCTGTTTGATAATTATGCAATTTCAAGTATTTCCATTCTTGGGGATATGCAAAATTATCAGGCAAAAAGTAATTCCGTATATACGCAAAAGGGATTATCTATGGCTATTCGAAATGATATTGGAGAAGAGAATAAAAGATTACTGGCGTTTATGCTTACATCAACTATGCAAGTTGCCTTTTTGTCAGGCAGTTCGTCCAAGGAGATTCTGGGGTATGACCTTACCATAAAGTCAGAGCGAGATAGATATATTGATATACTTGTAGAATTGCTTTTTGTTGGAGTACTTGGTATGAAGGAGGGAGGAAATAATTAAAAATAGAAATCCACTGCCTATTATGATTGGACACGGAATCTTAAATGTAGCAACAGCAGTTAATATCTTAGTTACATCAGCAGTTCCGAGTGTGTATGAAATGATGATGTAAATAAAAGGTCGTTTGGAGGGAAGAATGTGAAAATTTTAATTATAAATGGAAGTGCACACAGAGGAAATACGTGGAAGTTAGTAGAACAGGCAAAAAACTGTTTAGTTGAGAGCCAAAAAGAGATTGAATTTGACGAAGTGCATTTAATTGAAGAAGGTTTGCCATTTTGTATCGGATGTAGTAACTGTTTTCGAGTAGGATATGAAAAGTGTCCACATTATAATGTTATTGGTAAGATAATAGAAAAAATTGAAACTGCAGATGCCATTATAATTGCCACTACCACATATAATATGCGAGAAACTGCATTATTAAAAAATCTATTTGACCATTTTTGCTTTATGCTTCATAGACCACACTTTTTCAAAAGTAAGGCATTGGTTATTACTACTACAGGTGGGGTTGGTGGACATGCGGCTGCTAAAAGTGTTAAAGGAACACTGCTGGGAATTGGATTTAATCGTTGCTATACGTTCTCTAGGGCATCTTTTAGTTGGAATGCATATGTACCAAACAACAAGACTTTGAGTTCTTTGAGAAAGGTGGTTCAAAAGTTTTATAAGGATGTGGAATCAAGAAAATTATATAATCCTAAGACGAAATTGTTAATACCATACAATTTATTTCGTGGGATGTCTTTAGCGTATGTACCGGGAACAGACTATGAGACAGAAGATGGTGTATACTGGACTGATGAATGTCGTAAGGGTTTGGTTTATGCACCGGGAATTGAAGTGGC
>JAFWZH010000195.1 GCA_017522515.1 Clostridia bacterium | reverse complement strand
TTTTTTTCATTATTCAAAGATCACATCATATGACAGACCGTCTGGATATAGCAATACAGATTGCAGAAGAGACCTGCCCTCAACGAAGGCTGAAGCTGGAAAGCATAAAGTTGTTTTCGGAAATAATCAGATGCAGAAAATTCCACAAAGGGGACATCATTCTGGCAGACGGAGAAATATGCACCTGCCTGTCATATATCGAAAAAGGACTTACCCGTCAGCATTATGTCAAGCACGACAAGGATATGACCGAACACATATCATGTGAGGGCGGTGTCGTCTTCTGTATAGACAGTTATTTCAACGGGACCCCTACTCATCTTGTCATAGAAGCGTTGGAGTCAACCGTCATATGGGAGATGCCGCGTGACAGCATGGAGATTCTCGCAGAGACCAATTCCGACCTTGCATACCTGTACAGACGGTTCATGGAAGATTCGCTGATGTTATCACAGATCAAGGCTGACATCCTCCGCTTTGAGTCCGCCAAGGACAGATACACAAGGCTGCTGCAGATGTTTCCCAAAATCATCCAGAGGGCTCCCCTCACCTATGTCGCATCGTATCTCCAGATGTCGCTGGAGACCCTCAGCCGCGTCAGGTCATCCATCTCGCAGTAGCAGTCAAAAAAAAGAGGATGTCATCACGACACCCTCTGACCACTAATAATTTTGATTTTGAGTACCCTGTACTCTACACTACTAGAATGTTATTTTTGTATTTCACGTAAATTATCGGAGTTGGACCGGTCGGATACATATAATAACCGCCGTTCAAGTTCGTAAATACAGATATCATCTTTCTGATGAACTTTTTCATGACTCAGTATATTTTTCTCTAATTTCAAGATATGTTTGTACATAAAATGACTGACATCTGTCAGTCTTGTGCCTTTAAAGCGGCTTAGGCCTGAGAGCATTAAAGGCCCAGCATCAAAGCCATGAGCGCAGACACTTCAAGCAGCATTACGCAAAGCATGGCTCTCTTTGGATGTCCTGAAAACACAGAACCAAAATTTGCTACAATCTTATTCATATTTTACTTCTTTTATCCCTTGCGGGGGTTAATTTCAGAAGCAAAATTATGAGTTTAGAGGTACAATGAATCGGATTTGTGCCGACATTTTTCAAAAACGCAGTTTTATTTGACCCATGTCAAAAAATAAAGCATGGCCGGTATTCCACTACTTCGACTTTCCACAGATGGCAGTAACGAAAAGAGTAAGATAATCAATGCATTAAGCAGATAGTTTCTGATATTTTTGCAACATAATTTGCAAATAAATGTTGCAAAAATGTCCCGTTTTTTACGTAATAAACGGGACAAAACCAATAATTTCAATTATATAAAATGCCAAATATCAAGCAAATTTGGTATTTTATATATATTTTACCTCATGATTCATAATTTTCTGAATGCGTCTTTAGTCATAATACATTATTTAGAGGTGAAACAATGTATGTCTTGTCCAGCCACTTAAAGTTTTGTAATTTTGTAGAAATTCAGAACACCTATGAGAAGCATAGAATATAATGGCATAGAAAGGCCGGAACATACACCGGATATGATTTCAGAACTGAA
>JAFWZH010000194.1 GCA_017522515.1 Clostridia bacterium | reverse complement strand
TTTTTACAATGTCGTTTGTATTAACACCTCGTTTTTCATCGCCTTTATGTATATAGCAATGCAGACAACCTTCACTGTATTTTCTGCAACCTCGCCATGGATTCCACATAGCCATATTCTCACCTCATCAAATTCTTATTTTCCTAACTGTTCGACCTATTGGAATTTGTCATTCTCTTTCAATTTCTGCAATTTGATGAACAATTTTGGAAAAACCTTCTGAATCAGATTCTAATAAACCGTGTGTCATATTTTCCATTATAAACATCTGTTTATATGGTGCTTCTACTTGTTCATAATAATCTTGTGCTATCTTATAGTTTGTTTGATAATCCTTATCTCCATTTATGTTATAGTATGGCACTTCATATTCAGTTTTGCCTTTTAATGAAAAGTCAAAAAATTCCTCCGAAGCGAAAAAGTCATAATAAACACTCATATCGATGTCGAGATACTTCATCCAATCTGAAAATGAATAATTTGGATTAAAAATAATGGTTGTAATCAGATTATAATCAGCTCCGTTTACCATCATTCCATAGCCATACTTATTCATAATTCTATTTCGCTCGTTGAAATAATCAATGGTAGGATTCTCGGGGTTTAAACTGTTAATCAAACTTAGCATTTCACTATCGTTTTCAGCCCATTTTAAAGCCTCCTGAATGAAAGCTTTTTCATTATCTAAATAATCAATAAGCTGACCTGTTCCGATGAAACACTCGTAATACTCGGGATATTCGAGTACTAAATTAGCACCGAAAATACTGCCCCAAGAATGTCCGAGGATTGTCAGCTTATCTTTTGAAAGATAATCAAGCACAAATTCGGTAACTTCTTTTCCGTCCGTCAAAAACAGCTCTTTTGTTAACTCAATGTCGTTTTGTTCAAAATCATAGCTTTTCCCACAATTGCGTTGGTCCCAGGTAACCACAGTATAAACATCAGCCCACTTTCTTGTGAAAGCGTAATCGATGTGGCTTGTTGCTGAGCCAGGGCCACCATGCAAATAAAGCAAAACAGGATTGTCTTTATCCTCACCGTAAATATCAATCCACTGTTTTGTCCCATTTACATCTATATACATTGATTCATTTATACCACCATCAGGAGTTCGATTATTAACCGCCATTCCAATTGCTCTGACTAAAAAGAATACAACAAGCAATGCACAAATGACAATTGCTATCCATTTAATAACTTTAAATACTTTTTTCATTCAATCACACCCCTCCGTCAAATTCTTATTTTCCTAACTGTTCGACCTATTGGAAATTAGCAAATTATTTATCAAGAATAAATTGCCATCTTTTTGCTATTTCATCGGGCATCATCTTGCCAAGGGTTTCACCATCACGAATGAGTTCTTTTTTGCCAAAGTGGAAAAAGAAAAACTCTCCGACTTCATTGTTGTATCCAAGCTGAAATTCAAGTTCTCCCTTAAAATACGGAAATACAGGCTTTAATCTTTTGTCAATTGCCCACACAAATGCCGAATCATGATTGGCAATGCAGTTGATTATCCATTCTTCTTTCTCCTCAAACCATGACCAAAAAGACTTAGCCGCATCCTCGTTCATTGCTTTTTTAGTAAGTAAAGAAAACATAGTATATCCTCCTTGGTATATTTAAGTATATTTATCAGTTAGACAAATTCTTATTTTCCTAACTGTTCGACCTATTGGAATTTGTTGAGTTCTTTTTATGAATTTAAAAAAGTCTTCTCTATGTTTTAATTTTTCGCTCAATCAAACAAAACATCGTCAAGTTCTGTAATCATATACTCCTGATTGAATATCGAGTTTTCACAATGGGTCTTGCCTTTAAAGCATTTCACAACTGTTGTTGGATAATGTTTCTTAACATACTTTGCAGATTTCTTTGCAAGCATTTCGTTCATAGCTGTTCCGTGGAAATAGTATATCTTCGTATCACAAATTTCTATATCACTTCTCAATTTAAAATCTGCAACGGAGCTGAGGCAATTCTCAATAGTAGTATCACTCATATTATCAAGAATCTTCACAAAATAATCCATATGCACCTCTGGGCAGATAGCCTTTGCCTGCTGCAAGGTCTTTTTATCTCTCTGTTGAGTTTTATGTGTAACCTTAAGATAAAAGTTACGCATAAAGCTGTTAATGAAGCTACTCTGAGATACAATAGGTGAGCCGTCAAAGATAATCTTTTCAAACTTAAGTCTGCTATTCTGCCACATGGTTGCAGTAAGCACACCACCCATAGACATACCGAAAATGCCGTAAACCTTTTCGCCGTAGTTTGAGATTATGTAATCTTCAAGTTCTTTAGCATCCTTTGAAAAGGAAACAAAATCTTCCTTTTCATCAGGATTGTGTCCCGAAATTATGGGAACGATAATGTGAAAATCATTTTTATAATGCGCAATATACTTTTCCCACACATGCCAAGGGCTTTGGAAACCGTGTACGAGAATAAACTTTCTTTTGCTTTTATCGCCGAATTCAAGGATTTTCATATTGCGAGCCTCCTCACCAAATTCTTATTTATCAAACTGATTATAATATACGACAAAAAATTTTTCCACTAAAAGAAAAGAAGAGCTTCACCGAAGTGAAGCCCTGTTGTTTATTCACCTACTTATTTGTCAAAACTTTCAAAAGACAAAGAAGAAAACCAATTATCATTCCATACCTGCTGATCGCATCGAATATCCACGAGAAAATCATTATAAATAAATTTAATGCTGTCTCTGTTATCAGTCTTGTATTCATATACCAACGCCGTAACTTCACGATCTTTTAATTTTATCTGTTTATTATAAATTTTTTCGTGTTGTTCACCAAGATTATTTAGATTAGGAGAATTTGGAGAAAGCTCCTTGATTATGTCAGAAGCCATTAAATTTTCTGTTTTTGTAAATACTTCCGGCAAATATGTCATTTTTATATAAAAGTTCTCACCCGTAGATACACTGGGATGATAAAATACCCATGGCAATTCATACAATTCAGAAGCAAACAGCGAAACATTTGAATATCCTTCTAAATTACGAAGTTCTATCACTTTGCCGTTTATGTATGGTACAACGATATTTTGCGAACGTAATTTTTCAATAAAAACTTTAAATTTATCAAGCGTTTCGCTTTTCACTCCGTATTCAGACAATTTCGAATATAATTCACCCTCATTGTATAGAGATTTTTTAAAATCAAGTATTGAAGCATAGTCAAAAGGATATAAACTTGGCTGCGCAGGCTGATTTTCTGTTCCTTCTGTAGCATGGGGAGTCTCGTAAGAATTAGTTTCACCCGGATTATTATCTCTATTATCCCAAATTTCAAAAACAGCTACTGTTCCAATAATTATCAAACAGATGCACACCGCTATGGAGCTCCATTTTAGCCAAATGGGTCGAGTTTTTTTCTCTACGGAAAGGTGCGCTTCCTCAATGTAGTTTTCGTCTATTTCACCAAGAAGTTCATAGAATTTTTCTTTTTTCATAATTCATACCCCCGCTCCGTCAGATAGTTGCGTAGTTTTTCTCTGAGTCGGTTTAGCATCATAGACACAGCAAAACCGCTCATATTATACCGAGCAGCAATTTCCGAAACGCTGTCAGCATACCAGTAACGGCGTACAAAAACATTCCGTTTTTTTGTCGGCAAAGTACTTAAAAAAGCGTTGATGTCCGCAACAAGTTCCGTATAATCATATGCTTCTTCAACATCTTCTCTGTCGGAAACGCACTCGCCCAACTCATCGAGAACAGCCGGCAGCTCACCGGCACCTCGTTTCGCAGCCGTATTGTGTTTATATCTGTTAAATGCCAGATTACGAACAATTTTTCCCAGGAAAGTAGCCAATATTTTAGGTCTGTGAGGTGGCATCGCATTCCATGCGTTTAAATATGTATCATTAACACATTCCTCTGTATCTTCGTAGTTGCCTAAAATATTTTTCGCAATTGATGCACAGTAATTGCCATATTTGGTTGCAGTTTCCGTAATCGCTTGCTTATCTCTGTCAAAATACAACTGCACTATGTTTGCATCATCCATATGCTGTCACCTCGCTTTTAATTATCTTTTCACCTATATACACAACTTTTGAGCGGATATGTAACAAAAAGATTAATACATTGCAAATAAGTATTAGCAATTAGAAGAGAATTCAAACTTGTTCCATCGTTCTTTTTCCTTCAACAGTAGTTCTTTAGCCTTCGGGACTATCGAACCGGCAAAAGAAACAGTATTTTCATGAGAAAAATATATTGCCCAAGAAAAATCTTTGTCTGTGTAAATCGTTTCATGTCCACTATACCCGACAATTTCATCAGTTTCAATGCAGTGTTGTGGTCTGAAAGCACTTTCACCATAACTGTATAGATGTGTTTTGGGAAGTCCCACAATCTGTTTAAACTGTTTTATATATGGTTCGAAACAATCAAACATTACAAAAAACTTTTCTGAAATTTCTTTTGGTTCATCTCCCATAAGAGGAAACCAATATGAAGTATTTACATATTTCCAAACCGAAAGAAACTTATCTTGCAACGCAGTAGATTCCGTACCGATAGTCACTCGCCTATACGGAATATCTGCCGCTGCAAGAGAGTCCTTTTTGATGAATACTTCTTCCAAGAACGACAAAAACTCTTGATTCGTTTTATCAATAATATGCTGCGCCAAACTATTTTGAGGTTTTAAAACATAGGGTTCATAATGAATGTCAATAAGATTTAATACTTTACTTTTTAAATCCTCTACATTTTCAAACGACTTGTCTATTAGTGTCGATAATTTAAATTCCATTTCATATGCAATTTGATAACCAACATATGTAACACCTCCGTATGCTCCATACATCTTTTGATATTTTTCAGCTTTATTTATACACCAGAGTTTCAAATGGTTGATTATATTGTTAAAAGTCATAAATAACCTCCTTTGATATGGTTATTGGGTTTTATATGTTAGACAAACTGTAATTTATCGGTTAATCCAATCGTCTCTTGAAATCGCAAACACCTTTGTAATTCCATTTATCGCATCAAAAAGCTCATCTACTTGTTTACAACCATATGACATAGCAGTTTTGATAGATGCTTCGTTGGTATATTTCATATAAGAATAAACGACGTTAAATGGAGTATTGTTAAAAGCCCAATTTCTGACAGCAATGGCCGCTTCTTTTGCATATCCTTTTCTTTGTTTGTCAGCTCTGATATGATATCCGATTTCGGGCTTTATCTGGCCATTAATAATCTGCATAGTTAACCCACAATCGCCTATCATTTCGCCTGTTTCTTTCAAGCATACAGCCAACAGCCCAAAACCAAAGATTCGATATCTGTCAATATTTCGCTGTATCCAATTTCTTACTCGGGCTTCATCAAATGTATATGGATAATGTTGCATTATTTCCGAATCTGCCAAGAGCTCGTAAAGCGGCTGAAAATCATCATCGTTCATTTCCCTTAACAGTAAACGTTCTGTTTCAGTTAGCATTGTTTTCTACCTCATCTAATCATATTTATCCAACCGTTCGACTTATTGGAATTTGCCTCTCTGGATTAGTCCTCCGTCATTATTCTCCAAAACAGCTTTTCAGCAATTACATAAGTACTGTGTTTTCCGCTAGTGGAAATCGGTTTTTCTTCCGTATAATTTATGGGATTATAACCATCCCGATCCGCCCATACTATCAGCTTGTCATCACGAGTTTTGCCAAGTAGGTTGCTATGAAAATTCAAATATGCACCAAAAATGTCACAGAAATAATTATCCTCCCAGCCAACAATATTACATTTTCTTACTCCTGTAAAACGCAGTTCAATAGGTTTATTACACTGACTATGTAATATCATTTCAATGCTATGCTCAAGCAATCCACCATATGCCATAGCACCCTTATCATTAACAAATACTCCGCTATGATAGTTTATTGATACTATACAGCTATCGTGAAAGCCGCTATATTCTTTCATCAAGTTTTCGATATCAATTTCATTTTTTATTTCATTCCACATATAATACCAAAACTCCCTCTTATATTCTCGCGATAGTTATTCGTCAAATTCTTATTTATCTAACCGTTCGACCTATTGGAATTGGGTTAATTCACATTTGTAGCGGATAACCGTTTCACCGTCATAAATTCCAGAGAATTCTGTAATACTAAAATTGTTCTTCTGATAAAAACCGACGGCATCATTATCCGTTTCAGCATATACAGACAATAAATCATAATTATTT
>JAFWZH010000024.1 GCA_017522515.1 Clostridia bacterium | reverse complement strand
TCTCTTCAACACAACCATTATGCCCACAGTCACAAGCAAGATTCAGGGACTTTTCAACTACGCAGGTTAAGCGAAAACAAAAATAAGAAAGAACGAGGAAAAAATTATGTTTAACAAGATTAAGTCAATCGCAACAGGTGTTGCAAACAAGGTAAAGGGTTTCGTTTCAGCAAAGGAAACAGAATTGGCAGCAAAGGCTCACGCAGTTCTTGACGGTACTGTTGCTGAAGCCTATGTTGACACAGGTGTTAAGATTCTCATCGCCGTTGTAATCGGTGCTCTTCTTCTCACACTTCTCTATGCACTCTTCAACGACACAATCATGCCTACCGTAACCGAAAAGGTCGAAGGTCTTTTTAACTACGCAGGCTAAATAATTTAAACGGGCGGAGCAGAAAAACTGCTTCGCCCATATTTGTGAGGACTGATAACTATGACTAAATTTATACAACCAATAGGACCGATAAGACCGATTTCACCTGAAAGGTTAATGGAACTCAATCCTGAAGAAGTAATAACCACCATTGTGAAGCTCGCTTGTATTTTTCTTTTCTACTTGGCAGTTCACAAGATTTCAAAAGTTGTAATCAGTAAAACACCCGGTTACAACAAAGAAAGCAAAAAAATCCCAATATATCATTGCATCAGTATTATTCTTGTGTCAAGTCTGCTAATTGCCTTCGGTTGGTCAATAGAACTTCTCAAAGGCATTATTCTTTTGCAAATATTACTCTATGCTTCGGTATCAGATATTCAGACACACGAGGTTAAAGATTTCATTTCAGTTTTGATATTCATTACAGGCTTCATAGGTGTAACACTTTCAGATATTCCGATGATGCTTTTTAGTGGCTTGGCAATCGGCGGAGTGTTGTTAATTTGTGCTATGGTAAGCGGAAACAGACTTGGCGGTGCAGATGTTAAGTTATCTGCTGCCTGTGCTTTCTTGCTTGGCTTTTCAAAGAGTATAGCAGGTCTTGTTATCGGTCTTTTCCTTGCGATAATTTGCAATATATATTTCAGCCATAAAAACAAAACAAAAGGCAAAGCTTTTCCGCTTGTGCCGTATTTATCAATTGGATTTATGACAGCATTTTTTGTGTAAATCTTGATAAGGTGTTTTAAGCATGATATAATTAAAAAAACACAGTTTGAGAGGATTGGTTTTATGACCGAACAAGAAATAGTTGCTGATATTCTTCCTTCTTTAATTACTGCTTTTGTATCATTTATTGCTATGCTGACAAGCTATAAAGCGGCGAAGAATGCTTCAAAGCAATCTTTCAGTAATAATGTGGATAGTATGAAGTTCACACAAAAAGAAAAAGTAGCAGACCAAATTGCAGAGAAATCGGCAATTCTTTTGACAAAATGTGATCCTAATGTTCTTAATACTGTAATAAATGAAATTGTACCACGTAGTATATCTCACGAAGAGAATAGAAATATACGCACACGATTATTGGGAATATCTGATGAATTACAGACATTATCAAACATTATTAAAATGCTGACATATTCAATTTTTGAAGATGAAGCAATGTTGAACAAATTAGGTGATACAGGCAGTAAATTGGATGCTGTTTGTGAAAAAAGCTCTGCTATGATTTTGAAATTATGTGATATTTATACTGCTATGACTCCAGAAGGTCGTATTAAAAACTTAAATATAATGGAGGAAATATCAAAACTTCAAAGAACTTTTTCTGAAGAATATAAAGAGCCATATATACAGCTCCATCTTGCATTGTCCGACCTGATTTGGTATGTAAGACAACAATCAATTCCCAAAACAGAAAACAAGAAAATACACAAAAGAAACAAAAAAATAAAATAACAGAATTAACTTTATGCGTGCTTAAAATTAAGTACGCATTTTTTATTTTTAGTATAAAGGAGGTTAATTTCTCAATGAAAAACAGAACAGCGATAGGTATCGTCTGTATTATTCTTGCGGTGGCAGTAACCTTTGTTGTGTCACCCCTTGTAAACAACATCTCTGACAAGAAAACTGAGGTAGTCCGTTTTGTGGCTGATGTATCTCACGGAACAGAGATTAAAGACACAGATGTTGAGATTGTGAAAATCTCAAATTCTGCACTCCCCGAAAAGGTAATTAAGGACAAGAAATCAGTAGTCGGAAAGTTCGCAACAGCAGATGTATTCAAAGGCGACTTTGCAACCGAAAGTAAGGTAACTGATAATGCAAACACGGCTAATGATGTTATGGCTTCACTTAAAGGTGATAAGTTTGCAATGAGTATCACAATAAACTCATTTGCGGGTGGTCTTTCAGGTAAGCTTGAAAACGGTGATATTGTAAGCATTTATGTTACCGATAAAGATAACCATACAGAAGTTCCGGCGTCCCTTAAATATGTCAAAGTAATCACAACAACCACATCAGGCGGTATTGATGAAAACGATGTTGTAGAAAATGAGGACGGCAGCTTTGAGCTTCCTACAACAATTACGGTTCTTGTGTCTGTTGAACAGGCAAAAATCCTTGCAAACTACGAGGAAAGTGCAGTAATGCACGTTGCTCTCGTTTA
>JAFWZH010000193.1 GCA_017522515.1 Clostridia bacterium | reverse complement strand
GTTCCATTTTTGCTTTCTTTTTCATTTGTTTTCTCCTTATATATTGTAGTTGTGTGAAGCCGGATTTACCGGCGGTGTACGGTTTATGCAGCTGCAGGACCCGGGAATGAAACCAATTAGTAGCCGAGAGTGTCACACCAGACCTCGGAGTGTCCACTCGACTACTCGGACGCATCTCTGCAGCTCGCTATTCAGTTTTTAAAGAACAGAATGTATTTACGGAACTTTTTTCAAAACAACACAAAAAGACCCGTACATACATATCAGGAAAAATGGGCGCAAGAAAAGTGGGCCAAAAGGGGCCATTCTTCTCGCTATAATACCCATGCCTGTTATGTCTGTACGGGTCTTACCTTTTATATAGGTAAAAGCACCTTAAATATTTATAAAAAAGACAGCATGTCTCCTACAGAAAAATACTTTATTGAAAAGAAAATTTCCGTAGAATTATTCAATTTGTAAGTTATCGAAACAAATAAATATTTGTCGCAACTACTTCTATTATATCGCAGTTTTGTAAATTTTGCAAGATAATATTTGTAAACAATTATATTATTAGTGCTTTTTCACCAAAAAAGTCTTGTTTTTGTTGAAAATTACATACTGTCGTTTTCTCGCATAATAGTTATGAACGGAAATACACAGATTGGAGGTCAATCATTTCCGTAAATAAATATTTGGAGGAAAACAAAATGAAAAACAATGAATTCTTTGAGGTGAACTGTGCAATCAATGGTGGCGAAAAGCTTACCATAAAAATACCTATGACGGTACATCCCGAATTTCAGCTTGCGGTTTCTAATACCAACATCGAAGCGATGGCTAAACTCACCGAGCTGTTTGCCGAATTTTCCGAGCTTAACGACATCAAGCGAATGACGTTTCAAGCACTGGTTGAAAAAAGGGCGGACACGGTTCGATCCTTTTCCAATATGTTGGAATTACTTAAAGCAACAAAATTCTGTACATTATTTTTCGGTGAATGATCAAAATCGACGGGACTTGGGGCAACCCAATCCCGTAATTTTTCTTTGAAATTATCTTCATTTATTTTCTGTCATCCTAATAGTAAAGGATCATGTTTGGAGAACAAATATGGTGCTAAAAATTATGAAGGAGAATATAAATGAATCAAAACAACACATTTAAAATTGAAGTCGAAAATCCATCTACGGGTGAATGGTCAACACTACAATTACCGGCTACAAAAATGGAGGTAAGAGCGTTATTTGAGAAATTAAAAATCAAGAAAAGATACCGAATTAAAGGCTGTGATTTTTATATTCCTGAAATTCGCAAAGCAATATTAAGAAGCATCAACCTTGACGAGATCAATTATTTCGCTTCAGAATATGTGAAATTGAGTGACGACAAAAAAGACCGAATAAGACAGGTATTAGCCGCCGGTTGTGACACTGTCGATTGTGTGGCGGAAGCCATCAATCTCATTTTCACGCTTGACTATTCCTACTATTTCTTGCCCGGAATTACCACCTATGAGCACATCTGTTATTTCCATCTTGCTTGCAATAAAGTGACGCAGCGATTTGCTCCGACACAATATATTTCGAAGTCCGATTACGAGCGTATCGGAAAGGAGCTAAGCTATGCTGAGCGTGGAAAGTTTTTTGAAAACTGCTACATCGCACGCTGTAAGCATTATTATCCCGATACTTATATGGGTGACATACCCGAAGAATACCGAATAGTACCATAAAAAAGTCTCCCACTCGTTAAAACGGGTGGGAGATTTTTGTGTTTAGCTCTTATTAAATTGTACGACGTGTGTTTTTCCCGGTGGGATGGTGTAATGATTGTCGATGCTTATTGGTTTCTTGCTGAAATTCACGAAAAATATGTGCGTGATTTCGGGATCAACATCGTAAAGCTCAAGACCGTTTTCACGTATCTTCCAACGCAAAAGAAACTCGCAGCGTGGCATTTCCACGGACGTTCCGAGAAGAACCGTGTCGCAGAGCATTCCCTGATGGATTATTGCGTGTACGTCTTCTACCCTGTTTTCATCAAAAATTGCAATGGCTTTATCGAAGTGAGAATAGTGATCTCCCAGCCAAATTTGAACCGTCATTTCT
>JAFWZH010000192.1 GCA_017522515.1 Clostridia bacterium | reverse complement strand
CGAGAAAGTTTGCGATAACAATAAAATTATACCTCGCGTTTTGAAGAATAGGCTTCAGCAGACTGCTCGTTCAAGAGATATGGCAGAGGTATTTACTCCGTCTTGGGTATGCAATGCCCAGAATAATCTGATTGACAATGCTTGGTTTGGACGCGAGGGTGTGTTCAATATTGAAGTAGAAGAGAATGGTGTGCATTCGTGGACTCCCACCACTGACCCCATTGAGTTCCCAGAGGGTAAAACTTGGAAAGACTATGTGAGAGATAATCGCATGGAGATTACATGTGGAGAAGCTCCATACATAACTAGCCGTTACGATGTGACCACTGGCGAGTTAATTCCCGTTGAAAAACGCATAGGACTTCTTGATCGCAAGTTACGCGTAATCAATGAGAATGTTAACACACCTGGCGAGTGGCTAACGGCAGCACAAGAAGCCTATAAAAGTATATATGGCTTTGAGTGGCAGGGTGACAATCTACTGCTTGCTCGTGAAGCGATGCTCTATACTTTTATTGAAAACTACGAGTTGAGATTTGGCAAACGCCCACTTGCAGCGTCAATTAAATGTATAGCCAAGATTATTTCGTGGAATGTTTGGCAGATGGATGGCTTGAAAGGCATAGTTCCTAACAGTTGTCGAATAGAACAAACTTTATCACAAGATTTGTTTGGAGGTTCCACAACCCATGAAAAGATATGTGAAGGATGCGCCAGAGGTGATATACATAGGCATAACGGAATTTATTGTGAAATCATGGATTGGTCAGTGGGGAAAGCTATAAAATTTGTTTCTCTATTAAACAAGTAGGTTTTATGGAAGTTGGTAAATTAAAAACGAGTTTGAATACTACTGTATTAGAGAATTTGATAATAGGAAGAGTATATCCTCATATCTATGCCTTCTCTACTAATACAGTGCCTAAATACTGGAAGGTTGGAGATACGGTCCGCCCTGTTAAAATACGTCTATCTGAGTGGCGTAAACATTACCAGGACCTTACGCAAGAATACAGTCGTGCAGCCAAAGTAGGTGATAAATTCTTCAGAGACTATGCTATTCATGGTTATTTAGAGCGAGAATTGGGCAAAGAACGTTTACAACGGGAAGATATGCCTGCTGGTTTGTATTACTCTAATGAATTTTTCAAAGATATAAATGTTGATAATCTTGAAGATGCTTTTAGGCATATAGAACAAGATGTAAAACAAGGAGGAGGTATATATCAACTATATAACGAGCAACATCTACCCGAAATTCCTCATTACGAGCGAGACACTGAGCCATATAATCTACGTCCCAATCAAGAAAAAGCTGTTGAAGCTTTTATGGAGGCAAAAGATAAGGGTCGTACAAAATTGCTGATGTATGCAGTAATGCGATTTGGTAAATCTTTTACTTCAATGTGTTGTGCTAATGCAATGGATGCCAAAATAGTGGTAATTGTATCAGGAAAGGCTGATGTGAAGGAGGAGTGGAAGAAGACTGTTGAGAAGATTGCCAACTTTGATGGTTTTGTATTTCTTGATGGAGGACAGCTGTCAAGAGATGAGAATATAATCAAATCTAACATTGAGAGTGGTAAAAAAGTTGCTATTTTCCTGACATTACAAGACCTACAGGGAGAGGAAATAAAGGAGAAGCATAAAGAAGTATTTGATAGTCAAATAGACCTACTCATTGTTGATGAGACGCATTATGGTGCAAGAGCAGCAGAATATGGTAAAGTGCTACAAAATGCAGGATTGACTAAGGCTCAAATCAAAAATGAGTTAAAACAAAATGATATAGAATCTGTAGAAGATATTGACAAAGAGGTTCAAAAGTGCCTCAAAGCAAGGATTACTCTTCATTTGTCAGGAACTCCATATCGTATCTTGATGAGTAGTGAATTTTCAGAAGATGATATTGTTTCATTCTGTCAATTCACAGATATTATTGATGAGTCAGACAAGTGGATAGACGACAACAATAAAAAAGAGAAACCCGAAGATGAGTGGGAGAATCCATATTATGGATTCCCTCAAATGATTCGTTTTGCCTTTACTCCAAATGAATCATCCCTACAAAAGATAAAACAACTTAAAGAGTTGGGTAAAACAGCGACTCTTTCAGCGTTGCTTAGACCTCAATCAATAGAGAAAGACGCTGCTGGTAACTACAAGAAATTTGAGAATGAATCAGAGGTTTGTGATTTATTAAGAGCTATTGATGGTTCTCAAGAGGATGAAAATATCTTCTCATTCTTGAATTACGATAAGATTAAGGAGGGTGAGATGTGCCATCATATGGTATTTGTATTACCATATCGTGCCTCTTGTGATGCAATGCAGGAGTTGATAACAAATAATCCTAAGAAGTTTGATAATCTGTCTCAATATGAGATTATCAACATTGCAGGAGTTGATGGTAATACATCATATCCATCAGTAGAGACCATTAAATCTAAAATTAAACGATCTGAAAGTGAGGGTAAAAAAACTATTACTCTTACAGTCAATCGTATGCTAACAGGAAATACTGTCGAGGAGTGGGATACTATGATATTCCTGAAAGATACTGCATCTCCTCAGGAATATGACCAAGCTATTTTCCGATTGCAGAATCAATATGTTGTCACATACGAGGATGATGAAGGTAGAACTATTAAATATAACAAGAAACCTCAAACTCTATTAGTAGATTTTGATGTAGATAGAATGTTCCGTTTACAGGAGTTAAAATCTCAATTCTATAATGCAAATACAGATGCTGATGGAAATGAGAAGTTAGAAGCGCGTCTTAATAGAGAGTTGGAAGTATCACCAATTATATGTTTGAATAAAGACAAACTCCATCAGGTAACAAGTGCTAACATTATGGATGCTGTGCGTGAATATTCGCAGAGCAGGAGTGTGATAGATGAGGCAACTGATATTCCCGTGGATGATAACATATTGACTGATACCGAAATACTCTCTATTATCAGAGACCTTGCACCTATTGACTCCCAAAAAGGTATTACATTCAAACCAATTGAAGGAGAGGGTGAAGATATAGACACTCCCGATAATGGAGAGGCGGAAGCCAATGAAGGAGACCAACCAAATGAGGCTAACGGTTCACAGGGTGGAGATGGCACAGAAACTCAACCTCAACCCTCACAAGATGAAGCAAAAGAGTTAGCTAAAAAACTGCAAACGTACTATCTCCAAATCTTGTTCTTTGCCTTTTTAACTGAATCCAAAGTTGATAACTTAAGAGATATTATAGATGTGTTGTCAGCCAATGATGACAATAAACGTATTGCAAGAAATTTAGGACTCGATAGAGATAAATTAGATGCATTGCATAGTAAGTGCTCTCACTTTATCCACAGCAAACTTGATTATAAGATTAAGAACATAAATAATCTTATTAGCGATGAGGCAATGGAGCCTATCAAACGAGCAGAAGTTGCTTTAACTCAGTTTGGTAGAATGTCAGATTCTGAGATTGTGACACCAAAGAACGTTGCAAAGGATATGATTGCAATGTTGCCTGATTTGGAGAATATTGAAGAAGTTAAGTTCTTAGATATTGCGTCAAAGCAGGGAGAATTTGCTTATGCTATCTATAACAGATTTGCAACCATCAATGAGGCTGTTAAGAATAATATATACTCATTGCCAACATCTAAACTTTGTTATGAGTTTACTCGTAAGATATACAAATTGTTGGGGATGCCCGTCGAAAATGTCACAGCAGATTTTACAACCTATGATTTGATTAAAGAAAATAACGAAGAAAAGATAAATAGATTAAAAGATATGAAATTTGATGTCATAGTAGGCAATCCGCCGTATCAAAAGAGCAATGGAGGTGGACTAAATAAAAGTAGTGGAACGGCTATATATGATGATTTTGTTACTGTCGCAAAATCATTATCACCACGCTTGATCAATATGATTATGCCATCAAGATGGTTCGCTGTTCAAGGAGGCAAATTAGAAACTTTTAGAAATACTATGCTTGAAGATAAACATATCTCTACTTTGCACGACTATAATAATGCAGAAGACTGTTTCGGCAAAAGCGTTGAACTAAAAGGTGGAGTATGTTATTTCTTAAGAGATACAGAGCACAATGGAGATTGTAATGTCAATATCCATTGTGGGAATGAAATCATCTCAGAGACAAGAGCCTTAAAAAATCAACACACTGAAGTTTATGTTAGATATCAAAAGTACTTAGATATTCTACAAAAGGTGCAAAATATAGGAGAAAGTAGTTTCTCTACTATTGTAAGTCCTAATGACCCATTTGGCTTTGACTCTAGAATAGAAGGTACAATGCGTAGAGTAAAAGTAAATCCATCACTGAAACCAATAAAGGATGGGGTGGAGTTTTATTATCACGGATGGAGGACAAAAGGGATTGGCTTTGTTAAAAAAGAATCGGTAAAACGAAATAAAGAATGGATTGATAAAGTAAAGGTGCTAATCCCTAAAGCATGGGGTATAGGAGATACTTCAAAAGATTCTTTAACTCCGCTTATCGTTAGCAATCCATCATGTTGCTATGAAACATACCTTATAGTAGGTCCCTTTGAAATTATTGCAGAAGCAAAAAACGTGGTGAAATATATGCAAACAAAATTTTTCCACCTATTAGTTGCGATATTAAAGAATACGCAGAATGCTATGCAAGGTGCATATAAATATGTACCTCTTCAGGATTTTACGAGCGATTCAGATATAGATTGGAGTAAATCGGTTGCAGAAATAGACCAACAGCTGTATGCCAAGTATGGACTTGATGAATCAGAGATAGCCTTCATTGAATCCAAAATCAAACCAATGTAGAATGTCATACAATCTCATATAGCAGATGGTAATGCCATTTTGAATAATGCGAAGCACATCTTCTTCGTAGCCGAGACTAAAGGTTCAATGTCGTCAATGGACTTGTCAGCCATCGAACGAGCCAAAATTGATTGTGCAGAGAAGTTGTTCAACTCCATCTCCACCGCCAATGTAAAGTACCACAAGGTGGCTACCTATCAAGACTTGATAGATGGGATGAATGCGATAGGCTGATAAAATTTCGGCGTTCACTTGTTGAGGGTGAACGCCGAAAGCTTTTAACTTTGAGGTGGAAGTATAAAGCTATATTTCCATATTCTTGCAATTCCTTCAGAATTATCTGTTAGATAATTTTTACACATCGGGTATATGATACTAATGTTCTTTTGGTAGCCCTTTTCCCATAAAAAGAATAGTGCGAGGCCTAACGCTTGTGGTTTACTTGATAAAGGGGCTAGATATAAATTTGTATACGGATTATTTTGCACATACTCCTTTATAATTTGAGCTGTAACAAAAGGATCATATGCTGGTGCATATATATTCATATCCATATCTCTAAAGCATTCAGACCCTAATGCAGGTTCTGCTCCAAATGCTCTGTACACATTTTCTTGAAACATGCCTGGACTTATTGAGGGGAAGCCATATAACAGAACCTTTTTTGCAGTTTTCTTTTTATTCGCAACATCAACAATACGGCTATGGTCATATCCAGCAGCAATGATTAGCATATCATTGTCCATTTTTGATATATGAGTTCCAGACATACCATAAATCTGTTTTACTTCATAAAAGTTATCAGAAAACTGGGTATCCTCAGCTTTTTTATATTTTAATGGTTCTGTATATATAATATCAAGATGGTTAACTCCTTTTGAGTTTAGATATCTAATTAAAAACAGCAAATCTGGAATTAGAAATCCTGTGGCATCAATACATATTTCTTTATCATTAACATCGATATTATTGACCATTTCCATCATAATATCGTAATTCTCGTCTGAATCAATGATAATCTTACAATAACCTTCTAAAAATTTATTATTCTCTTCTTCTTTGGTTACAATCCATATGTTCTTTTTGGTTTTTATCTTTGTTGGAGGAACTATAACTCGTTCAGAATTAATAAATGAAGATATGTAATAGTCATATTCCTCTATTGAAGAAAGTTCATCAAGTGAGGAATAACTGTGCTTATATAAATATGTAAAATTCATTTCATTAAAATAGTTGTAATCCCCAAAAGTCTGCCTGTTCCTCTTGTTGACTAAACGGATATATGTATTGTTTTACTTTTTTATTTATATAGTCTTTATAATCCATATGCTTTTCTGGATTAAAAATCATTTCTGCATCTTCAGAAGAAAGAGCAACTAGTCCTCTTTTTGCCAAAGACAATTCCCACTTGGGAATTAAAATGGAATTTAGCATATATACAGAGTTTTTTATGTTGGTATTCTTTACTCTTCTTTCATCAGTTTTAACAAAATATGAATACCTTTCTAATAATTCAAAAACCTCTCTTGCTTTCTCTGACATACTTTCTTTTGATATCGAAAAGATATTGATAGAACACTGTGGTGGAAGATCTGTAAATCTTAATGATTGCAGATAATTTCCTAAACGCACAACAGCATCAACAGCTCGACTTTGACTAGATGAAGGTATTCTGTTTTCCTCAAAAAACCAATTATAAGTTGTTTCAATAGCAGCCTTTTGAGATTTAACGGTTAATTTGCGATTTTCCACGAATGGGATTTTTCCACTTTCAAAATATTGCGTATTATATGCAGCCTTTAATAAACGTAATATTGTACGAGGTATACCACATGAAAGTTTTACAAGTTTCTTAAATCCATAATAAGGTATATCAACACGTCCTTCTCTAGCAATAGCATCAATAATATCTTGTTTATATTTATCCAAATACTTGAATTGCTCAGTCTCTTTTGACTTTGTTTCATAATAAAGTCTTGCAGATGTATTTATCGCTTCGGAATCTTGAATCAAACTTTTGCTTTTATCTTTGATACGTCGATAAATCAATACAACATTTGTTCTTTCAATGATATAATCATCAGTGAAAGTTATATTATTGATAATTGTATCAATATCCTTTTCTGACAAACCGCTATTTCTTATATGTTTTAGATTGCTACGCAATCGATGTATGTAAGCACGAGATTGGATGTCTTTCTTTTTATATACTTTATCAAGAGTGTTTTCATTTGTTTGATCTTCTATGAGCTCTTCAATCTTAAAATCCTTATACAAAGTCAATCCGCTATTGTATAGTCGTCTTTCACAAATTTCGGTTATATATTTTTCGTAGTCATCTTCCTGTAATTCGCGTAAAAAGTCATCTAGAACAACTTTCTCAAATTCTGAACCATCATGATTTTCCTCTACGCCTCCTAATGTCTTATATGTGCGTATACCATACGGGCGTGTTCCTACACGGAAAGTGCAGGCGACAGGTTTTTCTCTTAACAGTGTTTGAATTAGTTGTTGTTGCGTCTCAGAAAAATTTTCTAACTCATCAATTAAATAAAGTATATATTTGTCTTTAAAGAAGGGAACTTTTTCTTTTAAAAGAGCAGGGTATTCATATGATAGTTTTGCAATGGGTAATAATACCTCTACAATAGGGGTTTTCTTCCCTTGAAAAATAAAATTTTGTACCTCATACTCTACATTCCTTTGTAATAGAAGGAAATAATCGCTTAATTCTGTGAGAGTATTGAATTTTATCCCTTGTTTCGAGAATAATTTTAACACACTATCAACAACGTCTGATTCGTTAAAATCAACTATCAGATTATTTTGTTTTAAGTCTATCAAAATAGATGTTATTCGTTCGCCAATCCATAATTCCCAGTAATACGCATATAATGTAGCCCAAATGTCATCAGATACACCTTTCCCACTGAATTTATCTGCATTAAATCCACTACACCTAATATATACTCCTATAAATTTATCCTTTGCTAAACCCTCATTAATGGGTTTAGTTATCTTTTGGAGTTCATATGAGAAATATTTCATTATATGAGTTTTGCCACTCCCTTTACTACCAACTATAATCATTGGCATAAGAGTTTCTGGCTTTATTAAATTATAAAAGCCATGTTCCTTTATATCAACCCAATAACGATATATTTCATCATCTGTATAATCTACAGCTTTTGTAATATCAAAAGGATTATTTATCATATCAATATACTTTATTATATCGTTTGAAAATTGGTTTCCAAATTGTATTGTCTTCATCATACCAAATAATCGGCAAGGTATTATCTGGGGTATTATGATGCATACTTAATAAAAGTTGACAATCACCAAACCCTAATGAAATTTGCGGATACCCCATCAACTTATATCCATGCTTATATGCTATAGACTTTGCCTCTGCTCGTTTGTATTTATCATCGTCAAAAAATCTAGATTGTTCACTAAAGCATCGATAACTTTCATCGAGTTCTACAACTGCATTAGCTTGATTGTATAATCCGCTATTTCGTATAACTTGAATACCTTTAGACATCCCAAAAATCATGAAATATGAAATTTTAGCATCTTCTACTATATTACGCAAGTGTTGTACACAACGCTTGACATTGGAAGTATTTGAAGTCGCTTGATCACCACTGCCACATAAATCATCAATAAATACATAATGTTTAACATCTTTATATGAATCCCTCAATTTGCAGTTCCCATTTTCATCATATTCAACAATGTCATCCGTATTTATGAACAAGTTTTTAGGAATTTTGTTTTCTTGTCTAAAATAGTATAATAAGTGTACTCCACTTTCAGAGGGATTGCCAACTCCCAAAAAACGTGTCGCCATTAATTCTTTTTCAAAAGAAGGCTCTATAATATTAGGATCCAATGTGTTGTTGTTGTCCTTTCTAATTTGTTCAATAATGGGATATCTATATAGATCTCTATACAGAGCCTTTAGTAGATTTCTAATACTTGACGAGCTAAAATACATTAGTCTTGACAGCATATACAAAGCGTAGTTTTTCTCATTGTCATCGTCAAAGTTATCTAACCATTCCATAATCTTTGGGCCTTGAACTCTGTTTTCCCATATTGTAGAGTTCAATACCTCAATTTGTTTGCCATATTTCGAATTTAGGAAATCCATAGATATAATTATTTCTTAAAAACCAACACCCATTCACAAGAGATTCGGCTTGCTGTTTTATTTCTTTTTGTCATTAAGCCATATGATTTAATGTCATCTATTAACTTAAATTGTAACCTTAATCCTTTTGATGTTATGTATGTTGTTAAATAGTCTTGTGTATCGAATGGACGACCGCATACAGTGTTATTCCCTATGACAATAATCATATATCCACCTGTTTTTAGAACTCTAACAGACTCATCAATGGCAGATTTCATTTCATTCAGATAGTTTCCCACAATGAAAGCTCTTTCATTTTTCCCTTCATCATATAGGGAGGTTAGTACATCATCTGCAGCTTGAATACTGGTTATGACTCTAAACATATCCGCTTTATGATAATCTTCTCTACCTATATTTTGCTTATTTAAGAGACGAATGTCCTCACTGTTCTTTGTGCCAAGCCAATATAAATTAAGCCACGATGAACGAATATATTTTTGAGCACCAGCATATGGTGGTGATGTTAAAATCAAATCAACACTTTTGTCTTGTAATATTTCTGTGCTTCCAATCTCTTTTGTTAGTAATCTTGCATCGTTAGATATAATCTCAGATGTTATTCCATTAGAATATATATCCTTAAGAGATTCAATCCGATTTATATTTAATTGACATATATTTTCAAACTTATCATATACATCAATATTTTCCAAGGTCTTTAACTTAAATTTTGCAGACTCCATTCTTTCTGGATTTTGTGCAAAACGTTCAGGATTTAATTTTACGGGGACCGAAATACTTGGGTCAGCAAAGCTAACTTTCTTTACTAAATTAGAAAGACACATCATAAAGAAATCCTGCTGTTTTGTATCTCTTACTTTTTTTATTGCACATTCCAAATGCCATAATTGCGAAATTGTGCTTTTTGAAAACCAGCGAGATACAGACGATGTATCTATGCATTCATTAGTATTAAATCGTTTTGCTCTAGATATAATAGTCCCGAGTGTTTTTTGTAAATCTTCTTTTTTTATGTAGGTCGTTTTTACTTTAGAGATTAAACATGCTAGGGGATTAGCATCTGCACCTTTAGCATTTCTGCCACTAATATTTGCTTCTAACATGACTGTTCCTGTTCCACAAAATGGATCTAGAACAACTCCATTTTCAGGACAGAAATAGTCTGTTTGTAGAAAAAAATATGGAATATGACAAAGTAACTTTGCAGGATAAGAATGAATTAGATGAGAATAACGTTCAGTTGAACTTAACTCTGTTACGATCTCTCGAAAATTGATACGAATAGGCTCTCCATTCTGAGTGTATTCAGAATGAAATGTTTCTATGAGTTTTTTTATTTCATTATTCTTATCCAATGCTTATCTATTCGGTTAGTATTTGATAAATTACACCTCAAAGTTAACAAATTTTATTGGTTATTTAGTGAGAGATTAGTAAAAATAATATTTGTAGACGCCTAGAAGACTAATAATAAAGTAGTTTGAATACGATTTTGCTTTCTGGAAAGCGCCCTATTATATAATGCAGAAAAGATAGATAAAGAAACTTCATTATTTACCTTAAACTGTTTCTTTACAATAAACGACATCTCCATTTTATAAATTTAGTGCTCATGAACTGCTCATGAACTGCTCATGATAGTGCTCATAAAGGCAGTAAGTTAGCACCCAGTCGGAACCTAGTCGGCACCCAGTTGATATAAGTGTGTATAACTTAGTGCATAAGTGTGTATAAGCTAATTTAATGATACTACCATGCAACTGACTATGCAAGCCCCCATGCAAGTGCTCAACCTATCATATAATATATAAAAACCGCACTTTTTCTATATTTTATGATAGGTTATGATGTCGTGGAAACTTCTTGTACCTCTCGATTTGATTATTTCTCTTTTGAAAATGAATATGGTGCATCTTCGTCTGCGGTGCCGCGTGAGAGGTTGGGCTGTGGGGTCATGAACATCTTCATCCTTGTTCCTCCGGTCAGTCGCTTGTGCGTTATGTAATTGTGCCTGTATTCCTTGCTGTCAAGCAGCATTCGCCCAATATAAATGTTGCTGTCGCTGTTATCTTCTGCTTCAATCACTATCTGTTTCCCGTTCTCAAGGTGTATGACAGCATTCTTGAACAGCGGTGCGCCAAGCACATATTCGTCGCTTGCGGGGCACACGGGGTAGAATCCAAGTGCCGAGAATACATACCATGCCGATGTCTGCCCGTTGTCTTCGTCACCGCAATATCCATCGGGGGTGGGGCTGTACATGTGTTGCATTACCTGACGCAACCGGTATTGTGCTTTCCACGGTTCGCCTGCATAGTTGTATAGGTAAATCATGTGTTGTATCGGCTGGTTGCCGTGTGCATAGTTGCCCATGTTCATGACT
>JAFWZH010000191.1 GCA_017522515.1 Clostridia bacterium | reverse complement strand
TCGTGCAGATAACCGATTGCTTTCCAATGTTCTGAATCTTCTCCAAAGTGCTTGGCAAGACCTTCCATTGCAGCCATCACATTCTTTGCATGTAAAAACAGATGTTCTTCTGTTGTGGTTGTGTTAAGTAATTCCTTTGCTCTTTCTATAGTAAGCATGTTTATCTCTCCAATCGTTTATATAAATTTTTACACATATAGCATTTTAAACTATTCTGCTATGGTCTGACCGCTATCTTGACAACTCTGTCTTTCTTATTTTCAAACAATTCATAAGCTTCTCCAATTTGTTCAAGTGGATAAGTGTGCGTTATAAGCGGTGTAGTATCAATCTTTCCCTGTTCTATCAGCTTCAGGATTTCGTCACAATCACATCCATCCACTCCGCCAGTCTTAAATATCAGATTTTTTCCATACATATCCGGCAATGGCAAAACCTGTGCTTTATCATACAAAGCAACAACCGTTACAATAGCATTAGGTCTTGCACATTTCCAAGCCAGTTCTAACGTTGATTCGCTTCCGGCAACTTCAAGAACAACATCCGCTCCACCATAACTTGAGTTACTCATCACATAGTCCTCTGCTTCTTCGGGACGAACTATCTTCACATCAGGGTAGTGGTCACTTACAAATTTGATTCTGTTTTCGTCTTTTTCACATATAATAATCTGCTTTGGTTTTTTAAGCATTACGCACAGCAAAGTACATATTCCCGTCGGACCTGCACCGATAATAAGAACTGTGTCATCAGCAGTGATTTCAGATATACGGGTTGCCCAATAACCTGTTGCAAGCACATCGCCGACAAACAAAGCTTGTTCGTCCGTTACCGAATCGGGAATTTTATTTAATCCGGTATCGGCAAATGGTACTCTGACATATTCTGTCTGTCCACCGTCTATCCTGCAACCGAGCGCCCAACCGCCATTTTTATCTGTACAATTATTGACATATCCTTTTTTGCAGAAAAAACATTCTCCGCAAAATGTTTCAACATTAACGGTTACTCGATCACCGGGTTTCACATTGTTAACAGAATCTCCTGTTTCTTCAACTATTCCCACCATTTCATGTCCCACCGTAATACCGGGAACCGCTTTGGAAACAGATCCGTGCTTAATATGCAAATCACTTGAGCAAATACTTGCCATAGTGATTTTAACAATTGCATCTCTGCTCTCTTGTATAACCGGTTTCTCTTTTTCGGTTAATTCAAATTTACCTTTTGAAATATATGTATAAGCTAACATCGTTTTTCTCCTCTATAATGTCATAAGTAATGTACCAGCCGCAATCAAGATACATCCAACCAAGGATTTAGATGTGAAATTTTCGTGCAGAAATACAAATGCCAGTATCAGTGTTATTACAACACTTAATTTATCAATCGGTACGACCTTTGATGCTTCTCCAAGCTGTAGAGCCTTATAATAACATAACCAAGAGATTCCTGTTGCTAACCCTGACAGGATTAAGAATATCCAACTTTTTTTGCTTATATCGGATATTCCACCCTGTGTATTTGTTAAAAAGACCATACCCCAAGCCATAATCACAACTACAACTGTTCGTATAGCCGTTGCAAGATTGGAATTAACACCATCAATACCAATCTTTGCCAAAATTGAAGTTGCTGCAGCAAAAAATGCTGACAGCAATGCAAATATTAACCACATTGCTAAGTACACCTTCTCACTTATTACTGTTAAAGTCAATACAAGCTTTTGCAGCCTGTACACCCTGTTTAGCCTTTGGTATGCAATAAATTTTCCCATCTTTAAGCAGCTTCGCACCTGTCTGATGAAAATCAAATGAAACATTTGCAGCAATACACTGATTTCGTATATCAAGTATCCATTCGTAGTTGCATATTCTTGCCTCCAAGCCTGATTCACCACCTACTGAAACCACTTCAATTTCGGGAGTCAGATATTTTGTTAAATCAATTCCTTCAAGAAGAGGTTCGCACATTATTCCTTTATGCTTGATAGGAAGCTTTGAATATATGGGCAAGCGATAATCAGCCATTTTTTGATTTTCAGTCGTTACTGCAATCATCACGTTGTCATATCCGTTTCCCCAATCTTCGGGGATACATTTTTCAAAACGGTCGATTCGTTTGGTTATAAAGAAAAATCGGCAATCACTTCGTTCTTTCATAAATGACCATGCTTCTTTTCGCCACTCATCGGCATCTTCTAAAAAGAAGTCAGAGGTAAAGCAAGTATAAAATGTTGTACCGGACGGATGCTTATATTCGCCTTTTCTATTTTTTGAAACAGGTTCTCGAAATGAAGATATGTTCTTTTTAACCTCACTTGCATCTTTTTCATGCCGTGAGTCCATCCGGTACACATAGCAGTGTCTACATCCTTCACTTAGCTTATGACAACCATGCCACGGATTCCATTTCATCTTCTCACCTCTTCCACATATGCACAAATGCGAACAATGGTATGTTATTTAATTTCAACATTTTCTATTTTAACTTTGAACATTAGAAAATGTTCTGCTTCTGCAGATTCATAATGTTTGTGCAGAACCGGACACTCTTCAAGCATTCTCGCTTTTAATTCCAAGTTGTCACACTCTTCTGATATACCTGTGATTCTTATCCATGCCCTTGAATCAGGTTTTTTAGCTACTATCTGTATCTGCTTATGTTCACGCATTTGCTTATGTGCCTCATTCATATCGTTAGTTGCCAGGTACAAATCATCGCCTATTTCCATAACTGCACCAAATGGTCTTCCAGCAGGATATTCCCCATTAATTGTTAATACAAAAAATGCTCCGCATTCTTTTAAAAAATCATATGCTTTACTCATCTAAATCCTCTTTCTATCCGTTATTTCTCGAACACTTTTCTGCATCAATGGCAAGTGTCACCATTAAAGCGTACAGAGTGTCTTCATCTCTTACAGTTTCAATCGAATATGTATCAGTGAAATTAAAAACCTCTTTATTAACGGTCGCCACCACCTGCCCTGCTGCATTTACTATATTGTAATCCCACTCAAGAAAGTTTCCTGTTATACTCCATCCATTAAAATCTATCTCATAATGTGGCTTAAAAAAGCTGATTTTCTTCTGCAGAGAGCCAATACATCTTTCGCCTTGATACAATTCAAATCTTGGCATAAAAGTTAATACTGCCTGTTTTACGGTCGCTATATGTTCACCTTGATTATTAAGAATATGAAGCTTATGTCCCCAACTCAATTTTCCTTCGACAGTATATACGGTTTCTCCGTTTTCGTTATAGATATCATAGCTGTCAAACCATGAGAAAAATCTTTGTTTAAATAAAAGTTTCACTTAATCACCGCTTTCATTTTCTGCAACCATTTTGAGTATTGGCACTATCGATTCTTCGCTAATATCCGTAACAACATCATATAACTTATGTACATCCTCTATTACTGCTCCTTGTTTCACCAAATCTTCAATCAAGCAGATAAGTGAATTATAGAATCCATCAAGATTCAATACAACAATTGGCACATTAATACGTTTCAAATATTTTAACGTCAGCACCTGGAAAAACTCATCCATAGTTCCTATTCCGCCGGGAGCGATAAAAAACACATCTGCATGTTTTTCCATAAGTGTCTTTCTCTCTGCCATAGTGTCAACCATAACCTTATTATCACAATCGAATATATCTTCAAAATCGCTGATAAAATCCGGTGATATGCCCATAACAAAACCACCGTTTTCTTTAACACCTCTTGCAACAGCACCCATACAACCTGTTGCTCCGGCACCGTAAACAAGCGAAAAGCCATTTTTAGCTATAATCTTTCCTAATTCTTCTATTTTCTCTTTGTGGTGGCTGTCTATTCTTTCATTAGCACCGCCATACACACATGCAAAATATTTTTTTGACATATCTATTACCTCCTGCCTATGTCTTTATTTTGATTTTCGTGCATATTTATCGCACAAGTCATTAATCTGATCCGTGAACTTTGCAAGTTCCTTGTTTGTCAGATTACGACTGAGTTCCGCAACTGTTTTAAGCCTCTGGCATGCTGCCATAAGTCTGTCAAATACAAGATTTGCTCTTCTTCTGCCTTCAGATACTTTAGTCAGTTTTACTATTCTTCCTCTTGCTGTGCATTCGCCTGTTGCAAGATCGTATTCATCACCGCTGTATGGTGCTGTTGCTGTAAATTTAAGCTTGTTATATATTGTCTGTGAAAAAGCATCACACACCAAATCATCACCATGATTTACAAATACTTTCTTTGGAGGCTTTTCCATGCTTCCAAGCCATCCGAGAAGCATGTCTCTGTCTGCATGACCGCTGATGCCTACTATTGACTCTATTCTCGCATTAACCTGAATATCTTCTCCAAACAGCGAGACATGTTTTGCCCCGTTTATAAGTTTTCTTCCGAAGGTTCCCTCTGCCTGATAACCTACAAAAAGTATGGTACTATTTTCTTTCCACAAATTATGCTTCAGATGATGTCTTATACGGCCTGCTTCACACATACCTGACGCAGATATGATTACCTTTGGAATTAAGTCAAAGTTTATTGCTCTTGACTCTTCAGTTGTAACACTCAGTCTTAATCCGGGGAAAGATATGGGATTGATTCCTTGTTTGACAAGTGCAATGGTTTCTTCATCATAATATCCCATCAGGTTATCCTGATAAATTTTTGTTGCTTCTACAGCAAGCGGAGAGTCAACATATACAAGAAAGTTTTCGTGTCCTTTTATCAGTCCCTGCTCTTTAATTATTCTGAACAGGTATAAAAGCTCCTGTGTTCTTCCTATTGCAAAAGAAGGGATAACAAGGTTTCCGCCTTTTGAGAATGTTTCCTGCATTATTTTTGTAAGCTGCGCAATGTAGTCAGGCCTTTCTCCATGAATTCGGTCACCATAGGTTGATTCTATAACCACATAATCAGCATACGGCGGATTTTGAGGATTTCTTATAAGCGGTCTGTCGATATTGCCTAAATCTCCTGAGAACAAGATTGTTCTTTCCTCGTCATTTTCCTTTACGGTAATATGGATACTTGAGGAGCCAAGCAGATGTCCCGCATCACAGAAGTTAATTGTTATTCCGTCAACAATCTCAATCGGCTTATTATAACCATATCCCACAAATAGTTTAAGAGATTCTACTGCATCTGCCACAGTGTATACGGGTACATACTGTTCATATCCTGAACGCTCTGCTTTTCTGTTCTGCCATTCCGCTTCCTGTTCCTGAATGTGAGCAGAATCCTGCAACATTATATTACAAAGTCTGTGTGTTGCTTCTGTGCAATACACGGGACCTGAGTAACCTTTTGCAACCATTGCCGGAATCATTCCTGAATGGTCTATATGTGCATGAGTAAGACAAATCGCATCAATTTCAGACGGAGCAACAGGCAATTCGCAGTTTTCGTATGTATCGCCGCCTTGTTCCATACCGCAGTCAATAAGGATATGCCTTCCGCAAGCCTCAAGCAAGGTGCAAGAGCCTGTAACCTCATGAGCTGCTCCTATAAATGTTAATTTCATATTCACTTACTCCTCTCATGTTTTATTTAATAGTTATAAGTTTTGTCCTCTTTCAGAAGAATACTTTCATCTGTTTTAAGAAGTATACTTCCTACTATCTCCACAACTTCTCTATCGTCTGCTTTTCTTATGTATGTACAACCACAAGACTCACACTCTGTCGGTTGATAATCCGCTTTATAAGCTATTCCGCATTTTTCACATATGTATATCATACAAAAGCCTCATCCTTCACCTCAACAACATCTTCAATCTGACAATCAAGTGCTTTACATATTTTTACAAGTACTGTCAAAGCCACAATTTCGTCCTTGTTGAGCTTAGTTAGCGTTGTTGATGATATATCAGCCATCTCCATTAAGTCATGTTTACGGATTTTCTTTTTTTTAAGTGTATCCCATAGTCTTTGATATGTTACCATAGCACTCACCTTCGCTATAAAATCATTATATATTTATTATACGCTTATTCGACACAAAAATCAAGACTTCACTTGATTTTTGTGCTTTGTTTTGCAACTAATGAGAACAAGAAAAGACTCCCTCATCCGAGTTTGGATGAGGGAGTTTCTTTTACTCGACAAGCTCAATAGCAGTTAATTGAACCTTACCATTGGTGTTTGGTGCAAAAGAGACTTTTACTCTGCTCCCCATCTCGATATCTTTCAATCCAAGATAGTTTTTACTTGAATAAGCAGAGCACACAACCTTTCGGCCGTCATCAAAGTCTATGTATGCAATGATGTTTACTCTTCTGCCATATCTCTTACAAACTAATGTACCTGTAAAAACACCAGGCTCATCGTTGTACTCATATACTGAGCCATCAAACCCTGACTCCATATATTGCATTTGTGAATATGCTCCCATTTATTTCACCTCCTTTCCGTTTCTCCGCATCCAAGTTTTAATGCTCTGACAAGCATTTTGCCAAACTCTTCTTCTGGAATATTACTTGCTTTTGATACATTTTCAACCGCCTGCAGAAAGTTTGCAAGCAGGTCCTTCTGGTCCTCAATCATGGCCATACTGTTAAGAACCATCTTACAGTTTCTCTCGAACAATTCTTTTTCGATATCCACCATTATCACC
>JAFWZH010000190.1 GCA_017522515.1 Clostridia bacterium | reverse complement strand
GTTGCTTTATGAGCATAAGACTGTTACGGCAGTGTAATACACGGGAGGTGTAAATAAGATGATTTGTCCTAAGAGAAGATGGTCCAAGGCGAGAACTCGCACAAGAAGAGCAAACTGGAAATTGGAGGCTCCCAATCTTGTAAAGTGTCCTCATTGCCACGAATTCAAATTATCACATACGGTTTGCGGCAACTGCGGTTATTACAAAGGCCGTGAAGTCGTTGCAATGGCTGAAGATGAGAAATAATATCATTCAGTTTGTGAATTGAGACAAGACAAACCCGGCGGATGTCCTTATAAGACATTGTGCCGGGTATATGTTTTTTTTAGAGCTGTAAAACAGCTGTTTACGGAGGTGCAGGGCAATGAGCAGACAAGGAACAGTTGCCATACTTGGTCGCCCTAATGTGGGAAAGTCGTCGTTTTTTAATTATGTAACAGGTAAACGTATTTCTATTGTAGAAGACGTTCCCGGAGTTACACGCGACAGGATATACGAAGAAGTTGAGTGGAGCGGTAAACATTTTACTCTTATTGATACGGGAGGATTAGAGCCTAATTCGACAGACACTATACTGCAGCAAATGAAGCGTCAAGCTGAGCTTGCTGTTGAGCTTGCTGATGTCATTTTGTTTATGTGTGACATGAAAGATGGCGTTACGGCAAGTGATATGGATATTGCTACACTTATAAGAAAAACAAAAAAACCGGTAATACTTGTAGTTAACAAAGTAGACAAAGTGGGAGAGCCGCCTGCGGATATTTACGAATTTTACAATTTGGGACTTGGTGATTTTTATTCAATATCTTCTGCACACGGTCTGGGTATAGGAGAGGTGCTTGATGCGGTACTTGAACAATTGCCGGTATTTGAAGAAGATGACGAAGAAAGTAATTTGATCAGAGTTGCTGTTGTAGGTAAGCCAAATGCAGGTAAATCATCACTTATAAATAGGATTTTAGGGGAAGAAAGAGTAATTGTAAGCGATATTCCCGGTACAACAAGAGACGCGATAGACACTTACGTAACAAAAGACGGTCAGGATTTTTGTTTTATAGATACTGCCGGTATGCGCAAACGTGGAAAAATTACAGACAACATCGAACGCTACAGTATAATGAGAAGCTTAACTGCAGTAGACAGGAGCGATGTTGTAGTTATAATGGTAGATGCTAAAGACGGCGTTACCGAGCAAGATACGAAAATTGCAGGTTACGCACATAATAAAGGAAAAGCGTGTATAGTTGCTATTAATAAATGGGATTTGATAGATAAAGAAACAAATACCATGGATGATTATAAAAAGACAGTGCAAGATAAGCTTAGTTTTATGCTTTATGCACCTGTTATGTTTATTTCGGCGCTTACGGGACAAAGGGTTACAAAGCTTTATGAAATGATAAAATTCGTTGCAGACCAGGCGGCACAAAGAATTTCTACAGGTATGCTTAATGATGTTCTTAATGAAGCGGTTGCTATGGTACAGCCTCCGTCAGATAAGGGTAAGAGGTTAAAGCTTTATTATATGACACAAATTAAGGTAAAACCACCAACTTTTGCCGTATTTGTCAACAGAGCAGATCTTGCGCATTTTTCTTATATGAGATATATAGAAAACAGAATAAGGCAAAACTTCGGCTTTGAGGGAACACCTATAGTATTTAAAATCAGAGAAAAAGACAGCAAGGATGTTTAAAGTTAAGAGGCATGTAGTATGAAGTATTATTTATTTGTGGCAATAGTTGCAATAATAGGTTATTTGCTTGGCAGTATTAACAGCGCTGTGATATTATCTAAAGTTATTTACAAACAGGATATACGCACACAGGGTAGTGGAAATGCGGGCATGACAAATATGAATAGAGTGTACGGTAAAAAAGCTGCACTTTTTACATTTTTAGGAGATTTTTGCAAAGGCATAGTAGCTGTTTTGATTGGCAGACTTGTTTTTGATTTGGCAGGTTTTGATGATTCTCAAGGAGCTTGCATTGCAGGAGCTTTATCCGTAATAGGTCATAACTGGCCTGTATATTTTGGATTTAAGGGCGGAAAAGGTGTGCTTACATCGTTCTCTGTGCTTTTGGTTATAACGCCTATACCGGCACTTATAGTTTTTGCTTTCTTTGTTATTTTGGTAGCAATAACAAAATACGTTTCGTTAGGTTCTATAACAAGTTCTTTTGCTTTGCCTGTAATGGTGTTTTTTGCGGGTGATTACTTGCTCACAAAAAGCGGTTTTACTGAAGTTTTTTGTTTATGCTCATTTGTGGCAATATTGATAATTGCTCGTCACCATGGCAATATAAAAAGACTTATTAAAGGTCAAGAATCAAAATTGAGCCTTAAGAAATAATAATTTTCTATGTAGTATTGCTCTAAAATATTATTTGAACCAAAAAGGCGGCAAGGCATGCGCCTACTGCTACTGTAAGCAGGCTGCGTTCAAAAAATGCAAGGAGCAACGCTACAACGAGACCTGCGGCAGCAGACGCAATATCAGATGTTGAATATAAAATGGCAGGAATTGTCATTGCAGCCAAAACTGCATACGGTATGTAATAAAAGAACGACTTTAAAAAGTTGTTCTTTATTTTTTTTCTGAATATAACAAAGGGCAGCATACGAACAAGATACGTTATACCTGCCATAACGAAAAGTGCTGTTAAAAAGTATTTAAGATCATTCATTTTTGCTTTCCTCCTTGTCCTTAACAGGGAATAGTACTGCGAAAAGTGCCGCGGTTACAATCGCGCAAATAATAATTGAAAAGCCTTCTGAAATATACCTTGATAACGGAGAGTATTTAATTATACAACTCAATGAAGCGGCAGTGGCAACAACACCGAGAACAGCTTTGCTTTTTTTTGCAGGCGGAATGATAATAGCAATAAACATTCCGTAAATTGCAATGCCTAAGCTTGATACTAAATCAGCCGGTAGAATTTGTCCCAAAACAGCTCCGGCAAGCGTACCTGTAGTCCAACCAATATATGGTAAAACTGCCAAGGAACGCATGTATTTACGACTGATTGACGGATAGCTCGAAGCAACAGCAAATATTTCGTCGGTTATAAAAGCAGACAAAAAGAATCTATCTGTTGTTGTGAACGAACTGTCTAACTTTTGGGAAAGTGAAATAGACATTAGCGAGTAGCGAATGTTTATAACGAGCTGAGCTAAAGCGATTTCCGTAAAAGAAGCAAGGGCGGCCATAAGCGTAACGCCTGCAAGTTGTCCTGCAGAAGTTAAGTTTGTCATTGAAATTATAAGTGCTTGCCACACAGCAAAGCCTGCTGTGACAGTTGAAAGGCCAAAGGCGAAAGATACGGAAAAGTACCCCAAACCGATGGGCAGACCGTCTTTTAAACCTTTATTTATATCAGTATTTTTTGAAAATGAATTTTTCATTAATACATTTCTCCTGCAGAAAGTGTTTTGACTGTGAAATTTTATCACTCTGAGGCAAGTAAAGCAATAAGTGTAGATAAAA
The DNA here is from genome assembly GCA_017522515.1 of Clostridia bacterium. The sequence continues at coordinate 29,234 of JAFWZH010000190.1, read as the reverse complement.
AAACAGTTGCGATATAAAGTTGTTTGTTATAAAATAAGCTTTGATGTACACTTAAAGTGCGTGTACTATGCAATTTGAGAAAATTAATTATTTTACGGAGGAGTCGGGAAATGATTGACATTAAGGTACTCAGAGATAACCCGGAGGCTGTTAAAGAAAATATAAAGAAGAAATTCCAAGATCATAAGCTTGTTTTAGTTGATGAAGTTTTGGAATTAGACGGCAAAAATCGTGCAGCTATTCAGCGCGGTAATGATGCGAGAAAAGAACGTAACGATATAAGCAGTCAAATCGGTAAGCTTATGCGCGAGGGTAAGAGAGACGAAGCCGAAGTATTAAAGGCTAAGGTAGGTCAGATAAATCAAGAATTAGTTGATATTGAGGCTAAAGAGGCTGAGTATGAGGCAGCTATAAAAGAGCGCATGATGAAGATTCCGAATTTCTTGGATCCTTCGGTGCCGATTGGTAAAGATGACAGCGAGAATGTAGAAGTACAAAAATACGGAGAGCCTTTTGTGCCTGATTATGATATACCTTACCATACAGATATTATGAGCGCATTGGGAGGCATTGATCTTGATTCCGCAAGACGTGTTGCAGGCAATGGTTTCTATTATCTTTTAGGCGATATAGCAAGACTCGAGTCCGCAGTTCTTGCGTATGCAAGAGATTTTATGATATCTAAAGGCTTCACATATTGCATACCTCCGTTTATGATAAGAAGTGACGTTGTTACAGGCGTTATGAGTTTTGAAGAAATGGATGCAATGATGTACAAAATAGAGGGCGAGGACTTGTATCTCATCGGTACAAGCGAACACTCAATGATAGGTAAGTTTAAAGACCAATTCTTACCTAAGGCAGAGCTTCCGTATACTATGACGTCATATTCACCGTGTTTCCGTAAAGAAAAAGGTGCGCACGGTATAGAAGAACGTGGTGTTTACAGAATTCACCAATTCGAGAAGCAAGAAATGATAGTTGTTTGTGAACCGGAGGACAGCAAAGAGTGGTATGAGAAAATGTGGTCATATACTGTAGAGCTTTTCCGTAGTATGGATATTCCTGTAAGAACATTGGAGTGTTGCTCCGGTGACCTTGCAGACCTTAAGTCAAAGAGCGTTGACGTTGAGGCATGGAGCCCCAGACAAAAGAAATATTTTGAGGTGGGCAGTTGCTCAAATCTTACTGATGCACAGAGCAGACGTTTGGGAATTAGAATTAAAGGTGAAAAGGGTAACTATTTTGCTCACACTCTTAACAATACTGTTGCAGCACCTCCGAGAATGCTTATTGCACTTCTTGAGAACAACTATAATGAGGATGGCAGCATAAGAGTTCCTGAAGCACTTCGTCCTTATATGGGTGGCACAGAGGTTATCTGCAAGAAATAACAAAGGGGAATAACGATAATGAGAGAAAACGTAGAAGTTTTCGTAGAGCTTTGCAGGGAGGATGTTCAAATTCCGCAATATGCCAGAGAAGGAGATGCGGGAATGGATATAAGAGCTGCGGAGACGGTTGTTATTGCACCGAAAAAAACGGTGCTTATACCAACGGGCTTGAAGGTTGCCATACCTGATGGGTATGAGATACAGGTAAGGCCGAGAAGCGGCTTATCCTTGAAAACACCTCTTCGAGTTGCAAATTCTCCGGGAACAATAGATGCCGGTTATCGTGATGAAGTTTGCATAATAATGCAAAATACTTCAGATGACAGCGAATTCACAATAGAAAAGGGCGATAGAGTTGCGCAATTTGTGCTTCAAAGAGTGCCGAGAATCTGTTTTACACCTGTTGAAAGTGTTAAGGATATAGGCGAAAACAGAGGCGGCGGTTTTGGCTCTACGGGAGTAGGTTGAAGCTTATGGGAGAGTTTAAATATTCTGTAAGTGCAATCGGACAGGATTCGCATCGTTTTACTGATGAGGATAAGCCTTTGATTTTGGGTGGCGTACTGTTTGAGGGTTCCCACGGAATGCTGGCTAACAGCGATGGTGACGTTGTGCTTCACGCTTTGACGAATGCTATATCAGGGTTGACAGCGCACAATATTTTGGGGAAGCCTGCCGATGAGCTTTGCAAAAAGGGGATAACAGATTCTACAGCGTATTTGCAACTTGCACTTGATGATTTAAAAAGGAAAAGCATGAGTCTTGTGCATATTTCCGTATCGATAGAGTGCAAAACGCCGAAGATTACACCGAAAATTGCAAGTATGCGTGAAAAGATAGGTGAGTTGTGCGGCATTCAGACTGAGGCAGTGGGCATTACGGCAACCACAGGGGAAGAGCTGACAAGTTTCGGAAGAGGCGAAGGTATAGCAGTAATTTGTATTGTAACAGCAATTAAAGATTGAACATATAATTATAATTAACGAATAATGGAGGAAGATTATGAAAAAGTATAAAGTTGGTATTATAGGTGCTACAGGTATGGTTGGACAGCGTTTTATGTTGCTCCTTGAAAATCATCCTTGGTTTGACGTAGTTGTTTTGGCTGCAAGCAGCAGATCAGCAGGTAAGCCTTATGTTGAGGCAGTTGGTCAAAAGTGGAATATGACAAAAGAAATTCCCGAAAAGTACAGAGACATGATTGTTTGTGATGCACAAGCTGATGTTAAGAAGATTGCCGAGACGGTTGATTTTGTTTTTTGTGCTGTAGATATGAAAAAGGACGAAATTAAAGCTCTCGAAGAAATGTATGCTAAAAATGAGTGTCCTGTAATTTCTAATAACAGTGCAAACCGTTTTACACCTGATGTACCGATGATTGTTCCGGAGATTAATCCTGAACATGCAGCTATTATTCCGTACCAAAAGAAACGTCTTGGTACAAAGAGAGGCTTTATTGCAGTTAAGTCAAACTGCTCGCTTCAAAGCTATGTGCCTGCACTTCATCCTTTAAGACAATTTGGTCTTAACAAGGTTCTCGTTTGCACATATCAAGCTATTTCAGGTGCAGGTAAGACTTTTGCAACATGGCCTGAGATGTTGGACAATGTTATTCCGTATATCGGTGGCGAAGAAGAGAAATCAGAGCAAGAGCCTTTGAAACTTTTCGGTAAGATTGATACAGAAAAGGGCGTTATCGTTTCTGCTGAGGAGCCTTCTTTTACAGCTCAATGTATAAGAGTTCCTGCTTCTGACGGTCATATGGGCGCTGTATTTGCAAGCTTTGATAATTTGCCGGAGAATCTGGATGAAGTTATAGAAATCTGGAAGAATTACAAAGGCAGAGCACAAGAACTTGAGCTTCCCAGTGCTCCTAAACATTTCCTCACATATTTTACAGAGGATAACAGACCTCAAACAAAGCTTGACAGAGAAATCGAAAACGGAATGGGCGTTTCTATCGGTCGTTTGCGTAAAGATACACAGTATGATATCAAATTCGTATGCTTGTCACATAACACAATAAGAGGAGCTGCAGGCGGTGCTGTACTTATGGCTGAGCTTCTTTGCAAAGAGGGTTATATTGATTAATATTTATGAGGAGGTACTCCTAAGATGAAAGAAAAGATTTTTACAGGTGCGGCAGTTGCTATTGTTACACCTTTTAAAGGACTTAATAACGAACAAGTTGATTTTGATGCTTTGGGTGAATTAGTGGAGTTTCAAATTGCCGGCGGCACCGATGCTATAGTTGTTTGCGGCACTACAGGTGAAGCTTCTACAATGCCGGACGAAGAACACTTATCCGTTATAGAATATGTTGTTAAAAAAGTAAACAAGAGGATTCCCGTTATTGCCGGAACAGGAAGTAACTACACGATACATGCTATAGAATTGAGCCAAGCAGCAGAGAAGCTTGGAGCAGATGCATTGCTTTCCGTTACTCCTTATTACAACAAAACAACACAAGAGGGTTTGTATCAACACTTTAAGGCTATTGCAGAGAGTGTTTCAATACCGATTATTTTATACAATGTACCCGGTAGAACAAACCTTAACATTACACCTGAAACATATGCGAGACTTTGTAAAATTCCTAATATTAACGCAGTTAAAGAGTGTAATCTCTTACAACTTCCGGAAATTGTAAAGCTTTGCGGCGACGAGCTTAATTATTATTCCGGTGAGGATGGATTGGTTCACTTCCTTATGAGTGCCGGCGGCTTGGGAGTTATTTCTGTTGTGTCCAACATTGCTCCTTCATATATGAGCGAAATGGTACATTCATATCTTGACGGAGATATTAAGAAGGCTTGGAAAATGCAAGTTGCATGTCAAGATATAGTTAAGGCTTTATTCTGCGAAGTTAATCCGATTCCCGTTAAGGAGGCCGTTAACATTATAGGTCTTCCCGGCGGAAAGTGTCGCTTGCCTTTAGTTGATATGAAGGACGAAAATAAAGCAAAACTTACCAAGGCAATTGAGGAATTCAAGAAAATCGGTGGTATTAAATGATAAATATTGCAATTAATGGATATAAAGGAAAAATGGGCCAAGTGGTAGCGGAAATTGTTACCACAGCCTTTTCTGATAAAGCACGCATTTTGTACGGGATTGATGTTATGGCAGACAACACAGGAGAGATACCGGTGTATGCAGGAGCAAAGGGGATTCCGTCAGATGCAAAAGCAGATGTTATAATTGACTTTTCAAATCCCGTTGCATTACCCGGATTGTTAGAGTATGCCGTAACAAATAATATAGCAGTTGTTGTTGCCACAACAGGTCTGTCTAAAGAGGATGAAAAACTCATGTCAGAGGCATCAAAAAAGATTCCGTTGTTTTGGTCTGCGAATATGTCACTCGGTATATGTCTTTTAAAAGAGCTTGCAAAAAAAGCAGCTGCTTTCTTGGGAGAAGAGTATGATATAGAAATAGTAGAAAAACACCATAATCGCAAACTGGACGCTCCCAGCGGTACAGCTCTGGCAATTGCAGATGCAATTAATGAGTCTGAGGGGGACAAGTTTAATTACGAATATGACAGGCACTCAAGACGTGCAAAGCGTAAGCCTACGGAAATCGGCATATCTTCTGTGAGGGGCGGCAATATTGTAGGAGACCATCAAGTTATTTTTGCAGGTCAAAATGAGATTATTGAAGTAACTCATAAAGCTATGTCAAGAAGTCTTTTTGCAGACGGTGCCGTAAAAGCTGCGTTCTTCTTAAAGGACAAGCCGGCGGGCTTTTATGATATGAATTGCTTGCTTGCGGAATAAAAATATAAGTTGACAAAGAGTGGAAAAAATTGTAATCTATAGAGAGAATTTTTTTAAGTTCGAAAGGAGTTTCTTTAATAATGAAGAAATTGATTTTGTATACATCGGTAGACGGTAATACAGACGCAGTTGCACATGCAATTGCTGATAAAATAGGTGCGGACGTAGCACGTCTTGTACGAGTAAAAAAGGTTAAAGGATTTGGATTTTTTAATAATCTAAAGCTTCGTCTTGAAGTTTTAGGTAAGAAAAAACCTGATATTTTCCCTTTTAAATGGGACCCTCGTGACTACGACCTTATTTTTATCGGTACTCCTGTTTGGTATGATTCATACAATCCTGTATATAATACACTTTTCAATGTTATTAAAGTGTACGATAGAAAGGTTGCACTTTTCTCAACAGGTATGAAGGATGATACAAAGGCACTTTCAAAACTTGAAAAAGATTGGCTTAAAGATTCAGTGATTCTTGGTACAAAGCATTGCGTAGAGCCTATTTGGTGTGACGAAGATTCTGAGACACAGGCTATACTTGATGATATGGCAGAGTGGGCACAGCAACTTTCCGACCAAGCCGAGAAGATGATCGAACAAGAAGAATTCGAGAGAAGAAAAACTATTTACAAATATTGATGCGATTATGGAGAACTTATACACGACGCAGGACATGCGCGTAAAGCCGTATAAAAAAGAGTTTACATATTCATATACCGAGGGCGTTTTCCCGACTGTTGAGTTAATCGAAAATGCACCGGATACGGTTGTTAAGGTACTCGTTTCATCAAAAAGTAATAATAATACAGGCGTAGCACTTCTTAAAGAGAAATGCTGCGCTTTAAATATTCCGTTTAAAGAAGATGATAACACCATCGCCAGAATATGCCCCAAAGGCAGCGTAATGGCGGTGGGTGTTTTTATGAAAAGGCAGCAAAAGCTGAATATGAAAAATAAACACATTGTTCTCGTTAATCCGGCAGACATGGGAAATTTAGGAACAATTTTAAGAACGGCGGCTGCATTTTCATTTTTTGATATTGCAATAATAGAGCCTGCGGCAGATTGCTTCGATCCGAAGACTATAAGGGCATCAATGGGAGCCTTTTTTAGGGTTCGTATTTATAATTATAAGAGCTTTGAAGAATATGCAGAAGAAGCAGGGGAGAGAGATTATTTTCCGTTTATGCTAAAAGGCAGAGATTTGGAGCAATTTACGCCCGAAAAGACACCAAATAGACCGTGTAGCCTTATTTTTGGGAATGAATCAAGGGGACTTGATGATGGCTATTTAGAGGTTGGTACGCCGCTTTGTATAAGGCACCTCAATACTGTGGATTCGTTAAATTTAACAATAGCAGCAGGAATAGCCATGCATTGGCAATTCCATACGTTTAATTATTAGAAACGAGAATAAAGATGGATAAATCAGAATTAATATTATCAAAATGTAATATATGCGGTATAGCCTCCGATGAGGTAAAATTTGCAAAAGAGCTTTTGTCAGGTAAGGGAAGCGCCACAAAAACAGATAAAGAAAGCTTTATTTGTGAAGGTCTGTGGGCAGCCCAAAAGCTTATGGATAAGGGAATGCATATTTCGCATTTCTTTATAAGCAGCGATGCCTTGCAAGGCGGCAGACTTTCAGACAGTGAATTGGAGCTGGCAGAGAGTCTGGTAAATTATGCAAAAGCTTCTTATGCTGTATCTGATAAAGCATGTAAAAAAATAAGCGACCGCGACGGAGCAGATTTTTGCTTTATTATTGCTCGCCGCGAGTTGTATAATTTAGATAATATGCCTCTTTATGATAATATGTTGATTATGATATTGGACGGGCAGGAGCAACCGGGCAATATTGGCGCTATTTTGCGTTCTCTTGACTGCGCAGGTGGGTGTGGTGCAATTGTAGTCAATCGCAGGGTAAAGCTCTCAAACAGCCGTCTGGTGCGTTCTGCGCTGGGTGCATCTTTTATGATGCCGGTGGCAGAAGCGGAAATGACTGAGGTTGGTGAGTGGCTTGTTGCAAATAACTTTAAAGCTGTGCTTACGGATCTTACTGCGACAAAGGCATATTGCGATGTTGAATACAAAGGACGCATCGCCATTGTTGCCGGTAATGAGCACACGGGTATATCGTCTTATTGGAGAACTTTACCTGTCGCTGAGCCTGTAATAATTCCGATGCTCGGCTCTTGTGAATCTTTAAATGTAGGTTTTGCTTCTACTCTCGTAGCGTATGAAGCAGGACTTAGGATGCACGGCCTTAAAAAGTAAACTCTTTTATAAATTTATTTATTATATCGTTTTCACTTTCAATTTCAGACAGTTTCATCAGACAACTTTTTTCGCACCAGGAGCGCCTCGTGTTGTAGTATTTATTTACAATTCTCCAGAGCTTTTGCGGAAAGCCTAATACTATTCGCATTATTTCAATTTCATATTTTGAAAGCTCTCTTAACCGGCTGTATTCTTCTAATATTTCGTATGCTTCCGAGACGTGCCAACCGCACTTTTTCATACGACGTTTAATCAAATTTGTTAAGTCAAAAAGCGGTAGATCAATGGAAGCTTGGTCAAAATTTATAATACCTGACTTGTAAGAATCGCTTAATATTACATTATGAAAGGCAAAATCCTTATGACATACGGCACCGGTTTTTCTGTAATTTTCGGAAATTTCTTCGTATTTTGATTCTTTTAAAGCATGACATAACTCTTCTGCTTTATTACAGTATTTGTCTGCTATGGACATGTATTCATAATCAAAAACACCTTTTCCTCGTGCAGCCAACTTATTAAAGCGTGTCAGCTCTTTGCATCTGTGTTCGAAAAGCTCCTGGAGCTGTCCTAAATCGTTTTTCACGTAATTAATTTCGCTTTCACATACAACTGTTTTGTTAAGTGTTGCAGCCCTTTCCGTAGTGAAACCGTCGCCGGAATTATGCATGCACGCCAACAGTCGAGCTGCTGTTTTTGCATCTTGCAAGTTGTCGACGGAAGCTTGTCGCCCGCTTACGACTTTATTGCATATGTACCTCTTGTCATTAATATTTACTGTAAGTTCATTACTTTTTGTCAAAATTATTCTGTCTGTATTTAAAAAACCACGATTGTTCAGATAGTTATGCACAGAATATATAAATTTTTTTCTTTCAAAACCTTCGGTAACGGGTTTTAATATATACGTTTCTGTAACGGCAGATTTAATGGTGAAAAGTAAGCCGTCTCTCGTTTGCGTGTGGTTTAAAGAATTAAAGCCGTAGGCTTCATCTATAGTAAGAAAATTTTCGGTATTCATATAAAATCTCCCTTCGCACCGTATAAACATACTGAATTTATATGTGCTGTTAAGGGGTTTTATGCGAAATTAAGATTTTTTCCACATGCGTCCGATTATTTTATATGAGGGTATAGGGCCGACGGTTGCATCGCGACTATCCTTGCTTATATTACGATTGTCACCCATGACGTATACGCAATTTTCCGGAACGATAATTGTTGTATCAACGGGGTAGGCAAGCACGTTTTTGTCTTTGATAAAGTCCTCTTCTACCAATACTCCGTTGCGGTAATATTTGTTGCCTTCAAAGCGCAGTTCGTCGCCGGGAAGACCAACTATTCTTTTTATCCAAAATGTATCGGGATTCTTTTGGGCAAATACTTGACCAAATAAATGGAAATATGACCAACTGCTGTCAAGATCCACATCAATAATAACGATGTCGTTGATTTTGTAATCTCCGAAAATATACGGAAGCATCGTTGTATATACGCTGTCTCCGTTACTTAATGTGGGCTCCATGGAACTGCCGTTGACTTCGTTCTTTCTATGAACGTAAATACTAAAAGTAACTATTAAAACGAATAAGAATGCAAAAATCCCTATTGTGACAGCTACTTCTTTAAAAATACTTGTTATTTTTTTTTTATTTTATTGTCAGGATTGTCTTTTTTGTTTGAAAGGCTCTTAAAGTTGCATAATTTAATCTCGAAACCATCCTCAGTAGAAACAACCGTGTTGTTCTTTTTGGGGACAGGTGTATCTGTCAAAGCAGTGTTTTGCGGTTTTTGAGTTTTATTTTTAGATTTTCCCCAATTAACGACACTAATAATAACCTCGTCGTTTTCGCCGGACGGAATGATTTCAGGTTTTTCTTCAATATCAGCATCATTTTCTTCTTTGGGTTCTTCTGTTTCTTTTTCAGATACTTCAGCAAAAGATTTTTCTATAATTTCTACTTCTGAGATTGTTTCGTCGGCATTAGGCTCTGGGCACTCAGAACATTCCGTAGGTAAGTCCTCCGATGCTTCTTCAGAAACTTCTTCGGCAACATCCTCAGTGATTTCCTCGGCGATTTCTTCTGTATTTTCTAAAGTTTTGACAGGTTCTTCTTCGTGTAAAGGTGCAACCTTGTCAAGTTTCATTGAAAGTTCAAAGAAATCGGTTGCAGCATTTGAGCTATCCTTTAAAGGTTCCTTTTTACATGTAAAATCTATATCAAAAATATTTTTATCGTCTTGTTTCAAAATACCACTACTTTCAGAAGTAATTAACATAAATTATTATAATATCCCCTTAGATTTTGTCAAGTAAAATGCAGAATAAATAAAGCTGGATTTTTTTTTATAAAGTAGTATAATGTGTCGCTATTGATTACATTTCAGAGGTATAAAATGAGAAGAGCAATCGTGCAAGGACATCCCCAAAAAAATCATCACACGCATCTGCATGGATATATATATGAGATTCTTATGTCAGTTGGTGTTTTTATCAGGAAGAATGTCGTAATGACAGTAGCTTTTGCAGCAGCTTTTATAACGTCTATGATTGTTACGCCGGATGCAAAATATCTTTATTATTTTGATTTCAAGACGCTCACTTGTCTTTTTTGCGTTCTCGCTGTAGTTTGTGCATTGAAAAACGTAAACTTTTTTTACATAATAGCACAAAAAATAGTTCGACTCTTCGGCAATATTAAAGTATGCATTTTAGCTTTGGTTTACATAACTTTTATAGGTTCAATGCTTATTGCAAATGATATGGCGCTTTTGACTTTTTTGCCTCTTGGTTATTTCGTGCTTAGTTCAACAGGCAAGACGAAACACATGGCGTTTACTTTTATAATGCAAAACATTGCCGCAAACCTCGTAAGCATATTCTCATGTCAATTTACAGAAAATTACAGCTCTCTTCTTGTGGGCGTGAATATCGGCGGGGCAGGTACTTTAATTGCATCACTTGCAAGTTTAATAACATTCCGCGAATATTCAAAACATAATCCTGACAAGAAAAAGAGCTATATAATTCTTTTTTCATTATTTAATTTTGGCTTCGTAATTGTGCTGACAATAATAATGAAGCTATTTGGCAACACGTGATTACGGTAAGAAATTATTGCTCGAATCGCAATACATACATCTGTAAACGCGCTTTTCAGAATCGGTAAGACGGAATACATGGTCAAGCTCCTGCTCTGTTGATGTAATACAACGAGGGTTTTTACACTTAACGATATTTACAATCTTTTCAGGCAAGCTGACATGCTTTTTATCAACTTTTTTACCATCACGAATGATATTAACAGTGATATTTTCATCAAAATAACCCAAAACATCAAGGTTAATATCAATGAGAGAATCTATTTTTATGATGTCTTTTTTGCCCATTTTAACGCTTTTAACATTCTTTATAACAGCAACGGTACAATCAAGTTCATCAAGCTGTAAATAACGATAAATGGCCATGGCATTGCCTGCTTTGATATGGTCAAGCACTATTCCGTTTTCAATTTGGTCAATTGTCATATCAGATACCTCCCAAAAGCTTCATAATAAGAGCCATTCTCATGAATTTGCCATTTTCAACCTGCTTGAAATAACAAGCACGAGGGTCGCTGTCAATGCTACGCGCAATTTCGTTAACACGGGGTAAGGGATGCATAATGCATAAATCCTTTTTAGCATTTTCAAGCTTATCAGGTGTTAAAATATAATAGTCTCTTAAACGAATATAGTCTGCTTCATTAAAGAAACGCTCACCTTGAACTCTCGTCATGTAAAGAATGTCAAGCTCAGGCATAACACTCTCCATTGTTTGCGTTTCAACATAAGGCATACCGTTCTTTTCGATTATATCAGTCTTTATATATTGAGGTATTTTAAGCTCGTCAGGAGAAATAAATACCAGTTTGATACCGGTATAACGAGATAAAGCATTAACAAGGGAGTGAACGGTACGACCGAATTTTAAATCGCCGCAAAAACCAACAGTCAGATTATCAAAGTGACCTTTTTCGCGATGAATCGTGAGAAGGTCCGCAAGTGTTTGCGTAGGATGATGGTGGCCTCCGTCACCGGCATTAATAATCGGAACGTCGGAAACAGCCGTAGCCGCCATTGGAGCGCCTTCCTTAGGATGACGCATAGCAATAATATCAGCATAATAGCCTACAACTTTAACCGTATCCTGTACAGATTCACCCTTAGAAGAAGAACTGCTTGAAGCCGATGAAAAGCCAATCACACTGCCTCCAAGCTCTAACATGGCAGCCTCAAAGCTGAGACGTGTACGTGTACTTGGTTCAAAGAAAAGTGTGGCGAGCTTTTTATGCTTACAAACTTCTTGGTATTTTTCTTTGTTGGCAACAATATCCTTTGCTGTAGCGATTAATTCGTCAATTTCCGTTACGGAAAGGTCAGTAATATCAAGAACGTGCTTCATATTACGTACCTCCTTATGCCTTTATCCAGCTCTCGTCAGAAGGATTGTTACGAAAAGCTATAAGTCTTTCTTTATCTGCAGACTGAATATATCCTGTTTCTGCCGCAACTTCTACTATTGTATCAAAGTTTGTTAAGCTTATATTCTTTAAATTAGCAGCAGCAAGTCTGTCAAGGCCTTTTTGCATTCCGTAAGTGAAAATGCTGACTACACCAAGAACATCGGCGCCGGCCTCGCGAAGAGCCTCTGCAACCTCAATACAGCTTCCTCCTGTTGAAATAAGGTCTTCAACTATAACAACCTTTTGACCGGCCTCTAAACGACCCTCAATGCGGTTATTTCTGCCGTGATCTTTGTTGCCGGAACGAACATAGCCCATGGGCATATTAAGAATGTGTCCGCAAATAGCAGCATGCGCAATACCTGCTGTGCTTGTGCCCATAAGAACTTCTGCTTCGGGGTAGTATTCTTTAATGAGTTCGCACAAACCGTTTTCAACGTCATCTCGAACCTTGGGAGCTGTAAGAGTCAAGCGATTATCGCAGTAAATAGGGCTCTTAATGCCGCTTGCCCATGTGAAAGGCTCGTCAGGACGAAGGAATACCGCCTTGATTGAAAGTAAGTCTGATGCAATTAATTTTTGTCTGTTATTCATGGTTGTCAAATCTCCTTGTTATCTGTTAAAAAATCATTTACGCACTTGTCATAAGCTGCTACCGGATCTTCTGCCGCTGTAATAGGTCTGCCCACTACAATATAGTCGGAACCTCTTTCTCTCGCCTGACGTGGTGTTGTAATACGCTTTTGGTCATCAACGCTACCGCCTGCAAAGCGAATTCCCGGAGTTACTGTCATAAATTCTTTGCCGAGTTTATCAAAGTGGTCTGAAATCATTCCTGCCTCCAAAGGAGAGCAAACAACACCGTCAAGACCTGCTTCGGCAGCATTTTCGGCGTATTTAAGAATTGTATCATTCATAGATGCGCCTATTAAAAGCTCGTTTTTGAGCATATCATCGTCAGTAGAAGTAAGTTGTGTTACAGCAATAAGCATAGGAGGTTCACTGCCGGCTTTTTCAGCACCTGCTAAAAGTCCTTCTTTGGCAGCGGACATCATTTTAACACCGCCTGCAGCGTGAACGTTACACATATAAACGCCCAAACCACCAAGATTAGCCATGGCTTTTTTTACAGTATTTGGTATATCGTGAAGCTTTAAATCTAAGAACACCTTATGTCCTCTTGCTACAATTTGGTGAACCATGTCAGGTCCTGCAGCATAAAAAAGTTCCATACCTATTTTTACGAAAGGCTTACGATCTCCCATTTTATCGAGAAAAGCCAATGTTTCTTCACTTGACGAAAAGTCACATGCAATAATTACATCTTTTGCCATTACAGGGCACCTCCGATTATATCTTTTAAATTCTTAATGCCGTATTTGTCCATAACAGTCGGCAATTCATTAATAATATCTCTGCAAACATAGGGATTAACAAGGTTTGCAGCACCTATTTGTACAGCCGTTGCACCGGCTAACATCATTTCAATAACATCTTCTGCTGTTGTGACACCACCCATACCAATTATGGGAATTTTTACCACACTTGCCACTTGGTAAACCATTCTTAATGCGATGGGGAGAACAGCACTACCGGACATTCCGCCGAAAGTATTTGCAAGCAACGGACGTTTCTTTCTTAAATCAATACGCATTCCCAAAAGTGTATTGATAAGGCTGACACCATCAGCTCCTGCTTCTTCACAGGCCAAGGCCATTTCTTTTATGTCTGTAACGTTGGGTGTGAGTTTGATAACAACGGGTTTTGTTGTAACAGCTTTAACAGCTTTTGTAACCTCTGCCGCAGATTTCGGATTTGTACCGAAACTCATTCCGCCGCCGTGAACGTTGGGGCAGCTTATATTAATCTCCAGTATACCGACGGAATCCTCGCTGTCTAACATCGAGGCACATTTAACGTATTCTTCTACAGCAAAACCGCTTATGTTTGCTACAACTTTCTTGTTGAAATATTTTTTCATTTCAGGAAGCTCATGGGCTATAACATGGTCTATACCGGGATTCTGTAAGCCCACAGCATTGAGCATACCGGAAGGAGTTTCCGCAATTCTTGGGGTAGGGTTGCCGAAACGAGGCTCTGCTGTTGTGCCCTTGAATGAAAAAGAACCGAGAATGTTAATGTCATAAAGCTCCGCAAATTCTTTACCGAATCCAAAGCAACCGCTGGCAGGGATAATGGGATTATCAAGTGTAAGACCGCATAACTCAACTTGAAGTCTGTTATTTACCATATAATCTCCTCCTTTACCAAAACAGGTCCGTCTTTGCAAATTCTCTTGTTGCCGTATTTTGTTTTGCAGCTACAGCCCATACAAGCGCCGAAACCGCACCCCATACGCTCTTCAAAAGAATATTGGCCGCTTGTTTTACTGCCGTCATAAATTGCTTTAAGCATGGGAATCGGTCCACATGTATAAATGTAGTCGAAATCGCCATTAACAAATACATCAGCCTGTGTCACAAAACCTTTTGTTATGACTGTAACGTCTAAGCCTAAAGCTTTAAAATCATCTTCAAGGATTATTTCTGAAGGATCGTTAAAACCTAAAAGTACACGAGGTTTTTTGCCTGCTCCGATTAGCTCTTTTGCAAGTTTGTAAAGGGGAGGGCAACCTATTCCGCCGCCTATTAAAAGCGGTGCAGCGCAATCAGCCGAAACATCAAAGCCGTTGCCCAAGTGTGTAAGGACATCAGCCTTTTCTCCGGCTTGCATTTTGCTGAGTATTTCAGTACCGCTGCCTACAACTTTGTACATTATTGTAAGTGTAGTATCTGTTGAATCGCATACGGAAATGGGGCGGCGCAAGTAACATCCGTCTAATTGTAAATTAACGAATTGTCCCGGTTTATGACCTTTTGCTGCCGCACCTTCTAATGTCATGCGAAAAACATTGGTGTTTAAGGCAATATTTTCCCTTATTGTAAAAATGCTTTGCTCCATTATTTTTCCTTTCACTGGGCATCTATTGTTGAAACGCCCATCGTGATTTCTTCAAGAACGTCAAGAAGTACCTTAACAGTATCAAGGGCAGTAAACATCGTTACGTTGTTTTCTACTGCGCAGCGACGAATCTTGTAACCGTCTGTTTGTTGTGAAGCAATGTCAACATCTCTTGTGCTGATAACGTAGTTAACGTGACCTTGTCTGATAGAAGTTAGTATTTCTGTACTGCCGGAGCTGAGTTTTTGCTTAATTCTTGTTTTAATATTGTGGCTGCGGAGGAATTTTGCTGTACCTTCTGTTGCCTCAATATTAAATCCTAATTGATAGAATCGGCGAATGAGGGGAAGTGCTTCCTCTTTGTCTTTATCAGCAATAGATACGAGAATTGTACCATAGTTGGCAACATTCATACCTGATGCGATAAGTGCCTTGTAAATAGCTCTTGTAAGCTTCTTGTCATATCCGATAGCCTCTCCTGTAGATTTCATTTCAGGAGACAAATAAGCATCAAGGTCATTAAGTTTTGAGAAAGAGAATGCAGGTACTTTAACATACCATCTGTCTTTTTCTTTAGGACGAATTATCGAAATGCCTTGGTCTTTAAGACTTTCTCCTAAAATACATTTTGTGGCTATGTCTGCCATTGAGTAGCCTGTTGCTTTTGAAAGGAAAGGAACAGTACGTGAAGAACGTGGGTTAACTTCGATAACATATACATCTTCGTTGGGATCTACAATAAATTGGATATTGTAAAGACCGATAATGCCGATGCCTAAACCTAGGCGCTTTGTATAGTCAACGATTGTATCTTTTACTTTCTCGCTTACGCTGAATGTAGGATAAATACTGATACTGTCACCTGAGTGGATACCTGTTCTTTCAACGTGCTCCATTATACCGGGGATGAATACGTCAGTACCATCACAAATAGCATCGACTTCAAGCTCTTTTCCTGAAATGTATTTATCTACCAAAACGGGTTGTTTCTCGTCAACTTCAACGGCTGAACGAAGGTATACTTTAAGAGCTTTTTCGTTTTGAACTATTTGCATTGCACGACCGCCTAATACATAGCTGGGACGAACAAGAACGGGGTAGCCGATTTCCGCAGCAGCCTCGATACCTGCATCAATATTAGTAACTGCACGACCCTTTGGCTGAGGGATTTGAAGCTCCTCCATGATTTTCTCAAAGCTGTCACGATTTTCAGCTCTTTCAATTGCTTGAAGACCTGTACCTATAAGCTCAACACCGAGTGCATCGAGTTTATCTGCTAAGTTGATAGCAGTCTGACCGCCCAAGGAAGCGATAACGCCCTCTGGTTTTTCAAGTGTGATAACGTTCATAACGTCTTCTACAGTCAAAGGCTCAAAATAAAGCTTGTCGCTTGTTGTATAGTCTGTTGAAACTGTTTCAGGGTTGTTATTAATAATAATTGCCTCGTAACCGCTTTTTTTGATTGTTTGAATGGCGTGTACCGTTGAATAGTCAAACTCAACACCTTGACCGATACGAATAGGACCTGAACCAAGCACAATAATCTTCTTTTTATCAGATACGATTGACTCGTTTTCTGTCTCGTAAGTCGAGTACAAATAAGGAACATCACTTGATATTGAACCGGCACAAGTATCTATCATTTTATACACAGGGAATACGTTGTTTTCTTTTCTCATGCGGAAAATTTCAAGCTCGTCCGTACCCCATACTTTTGCTATATACTTGTCGCTTATGCCGATTCTTTTTGCTTCGTAAAGAACATTGATGTTGTTGGGGTTAGCCATAAGTTTTTTCTCAAAGTCTATTATGTTCTTGAATTTGTATAAGAAAAGCATATCAATCTTTGTATGGTTGTAAATAACACCCAAGTCAACATTATTTCTGATAAGCTGAGCGATTGCAAACATTCTGTCATCGTGACCGTCGCTGATATAGCTTACAAGCTCGTCAGTTGTGAAGTCGTCGAATTTAGGCAAATACAAGTGGTAAGCACCGATTTCCAAAGAACGAATAGCTTTTAGTAAACTTTCTTCTACCGTACGACCTATACTCATAACTTCACCGGTAGCTTTCATTTGAGTGCTCAATTTATTTGAAGCAGTTGCAAACTTATCAAACGGGAAACGTGCAACTTTTGCTACGATATAGTCAAGAGCAGGCTCAATGCAAGCAGGAGCAGCAGCGAGATTAATTTCGTCGAGGTGCATACCAACTGCGATTTTAGCAGTAACACGTGCAATAGGGTAGCCACTTGCTTTAGACGCAAGAGCTGATGAACGTGAAACTCTGGGATTTACCTCAATGAGATAATATTTGAATGAGAAAGGATCCAATGCAAATTGTACGTTACATCCGCCTTCAATCTTGAGTGCGCGAATGATTTTTAAAGCACTGTCACGGAGCATCTGAAGCTCTTTGTTTGTAAGAGTTTGACAAGGCGCTACAACGATAGAGTCGCCTGTGTGGATACCTACAGGGTCAATGTTCTCCATGCTGCATACTCCGATTGCCGTGTCGTTAGAATCACGAATTACCTCATATTCAATTTCTTTGAAACCTTTGATACTTTTCTCAATAAGTACCTGATGAACAGGGGAGAGGGCAAGAGCATTCTTGGCGATTTCTCTTAATTCTTCTTCATTGTCAGCAAAACCGCCGCCTGTACCGCCCAGTGTAAATGCAGGACGCAAAACTACAGGATAACCGATTTTGTTTGCTGCTTTTATGGCTTCTTCCATACATTCAGCAATTTCAGATGGTAAAACGGGCTCTCCCAAATCTATGCAGAGCTGTTTGAATTTTTCTCTGTCTTCGGCCATGTCGATACTTTCGAATCTTGTGCCTAAAAGTTCTACTTGGCATTCATCCAAGATACCTTTTTTAGAAAGCTGCATAGCAAGATTAAGACCTGTTTGACCGCCAATGCCCGGGATAATAGCATCCGGTCTTTCGTATCTTAAAATCTTAGCTACGTACTCTAATGTAAGAGGCTCCATATAAACTTTATCTGCAATTGAAGTATCTGTCATAATTGTTGCAGGGTTTGAGTTTGCAAGAATTACCTCGTATCCTTCTTCTTTAAGCGCAAGACATGCTTGTGTACCTGCGTAGTCAAACTCGGCAGCTTGTCCGATGATGATAGGACCTGAGCCGATAACCATAATTTTCTTTATATCAGTTCTCTTAGGCATGTTTTTTTACCTCCGCTTCAAGCAATGCAATGTATTTTTCAAAGGATTTCACAGCATCCTGTGGACCGGGAGCACACTCAGGATGAAATTGGAAACCTATTAACTTTTCTGCCGTGTCTTCTATACCCTCAACTATACCGTCGAGTACATTTTTGTGTGTAACCTTAAGTCCTGTATTCTCAAGAGAAATTTCGTCAACAGCATAGCTGTGGTTATGGCAAACAGATTGAATTTTGCCTGTTTTGATATCTTTTACAGGATGGCTTCCGCTCTTGTTGCAAATGAGCTTATATGTTTTTGCTCCTGCAGCCAAAGCTATAATCTGATGTCCGAGACCGATACCGAGGATTGGGAGCTTGCCTTTAAGCGCCTTTACAGTATCTATAACACAAGTTGCATCAGAAGGATTTCCGGGACCGTTTGAAACAAGCAAGCCGTCGGGGCAGAGCGCTAATATTTCGTCTGCCTTTGTGTTGTAGGGAACAACAGTAACGTTGCAACCATATGTTTTTAATGTACGGATTATGCTGTGTTTTATGCCGCAATCTATAGCAACGATGTTATATTTAGGATTGGCAGTTCTTGAATACCAAATTTTAGTGCCGCTTACTTTTTTTAACGCATCAGCAGTGGGTTTGTGATTTTTAATCATTTCTATTGCTTCGGAAACAGGCGTGTCGGCAGATGTAAGAACAGCTACTTGACTACCTTCGTCACGAATTATTCTTGTAAGCATTCTTGTATCTAAGCCGCTTATTGCCGGCACATTGCTTTCTTCTAAAATCTGAGAAAGTGTCTCCGTATATCTGAAGTTACTCGGTATGTCGTTATAATCTCTTACTATCAAGCCGCCGATTACAGGTATTTTTGACTCAAAGTCTTCATCTGTAATACCGTAGTTACCGATTATAGGATAAGTCATAACTACCATTTGATCCAAATAAGTCGGATCTGAAATAATCTCCTGGTATCCTACCATTGAAGTGTTGAAAACAAGCTCGCAAACTGCGTCTTTATCAGCACCAAAGCCGGTGCCGTAAAACTCTCTGCCATCTTGCAACACAATTTTCTTGTTGTGATTCATTGTACCATCCTCCCGTTTATGAATGTTGCCAAGCACTTGCCGTAAACTTCCATACCATCGTAGGGCATGCTTCGTCCCATTGTACGGAATTCTTCTCTTTTTACAATGTGCTTTGCGTTTACTTCCACCAATATGCCGTCTTTATTGCTTGACGGAATGTTAAATATCTTTCTGGGATTGTTGCTCATTAAGTCAATGAGCTGCCCAAATGTGATAATTCCTTTTTTTACAAAATTTGTATATATAAGCGGAAATGCAGTTTCTAATCCTACAATACCGTTTAAGCTGTTTTTAAAGCCTTTGCTTTTTTCCTCAGCAGAGTGAGGAGCATGGTCAGTTGCAATCATGTCGATTGTGCCATCGCATATACCTTGTATAAGCGCCTCTTGGTCTGCTTTTTTTCTTATAGGCGGATTCATCTTAAAATCACCGCTGTCTTTTACATCTTCGTCGCAGAAAACCAAGTAGTGGGGAGCAGTTTCCGCAGAAACGGGAAGACCTGCTTTTTTTGCGTCTCGGATGAGCTGTATGCTTTCTTTTGTTGAAGCGTGGCAAAGATGATATTTGCATCCTGTTTTACTTACCAACTTCAAATCTCGCTCTACTTGTAAATATTCACTTTCCGGGGAAGTGCCATAGCGTTCGTCCTCACAATGAGCAACAATCATTTTGCCTAAGCTTTTTGCTTTTAACATGGCTGCAAGCATCATATCGTCTTGTTGAACACCTTTGCCATCGTCAGTAAAGGCAATAACATGCTCTGCGAGGTTGTCCATGTCGGAAAGCATTTCTCCTTTTGAACTCCTCGTTATACATCCGTAAGGATAAACATGAACTTTTGCATGCTTGTCAATTAATTCTGATTGAATTTTTAAATTCTCAACGGAATCAGGAGCGGGATTTATATTCGGCATACTGCAAACATCTGTAAAACCACCTGCTGCCGCAGCAGCTGTGCCTGTCTCAATTGTTTCTTTATATGAAAAACCCGGTTCTCTGAGATGAACATGTACATCAACAAAACCGGGTAAAACAAACAATTCACTTGATTTATCAGATAAAAAAGAGAATAACTCTCCCGTAATGGGAAATGGGAATACTTTATCCATGCTGCAACATGGATTTTCTTTTGATATTAAAAATTCTTTGTCGATAAACTTACCGTTTTCATAAACTTTAATCGTTCTTGAAAACGTCTTTTCTTTTGCACTTTGCGAATTTTGCTGAATGCTCATCAGAGTGCCTCCGTGTTTTATTCTCGATTTTTCATTATAATCTTTTTGGATGGAAAAGTCAATCTCGGAATTCATCAAATTGAAAGAAAATTACAAAAAAATTTGATAAAATTATTTGCCTTGCAGAATAATAAATCATGCTGTAAAATACTAAAGCGTTACAAAAAGCACGGAGGTGTAAAGACATTGTCTTTATATGAAGAAAAAGGGCATTCAATAAACACAAAAGGACAATCACTGGGCAGAGGTTTTGTTATACTTTCTTTGGCCAATATTATTGTTAAGGTAATGTCCCTTCTTTTTGTGCCTTTGTCAAAACATTTATTAGGCGGTTATGCCGGCTACAGCGTTTATAATTCCGCATATCAAGTTTTTGCATTTGTATATGTATTAACTACTGCCGGTTTTCCGACGGCAATATCAAAATTAGTAACAGAACTTACATCAGTAGGTAACAGAAAGCAAGCAAGTCAAGCGTTTAAAATGGCAAGAGCCTTTATGGTTATAATCGGACTTGCTCTGTCCGTATTTATGATTGTTTTTTCTAAGCCGATTGCAAGAATTATGAATAACGAAGAAAGCTGGCTTGGTATAGCAACGCTTGCACCAACTATTTTTATTTGTGCGCTGCTTTCAGCTTACAGAGGATATTTGCAGGGACTTAAAAACATGACGCCTACTGCAGTTTCGCAAGTGGTAGAGCAGGTTGCACATATAATTGTTTCTGTAGTATTGATTGTTTGTTTAAGAAGTAAAGGAATAGTGTGGGCTGTTACAGGTGCTACAATAGGTACAACTGTCGGAGCCGCCGTTGCATTACTTGTTGTTATTAAATATTATAATGAAGCAAGACAGGAGCAAAAAGTTCTTTATGCGGGAGAGGATTTACGGAATGTTAAGAGGTTGTCTGATAATCAGTTAGTGCGTCTCCTTATTGTTTACAGTTTGCCCATTACAATAAATTCGGCTATTCAAAATGCCGGTAACATGATAGATACGTCCATAATGAAGGGAAGACTCTTGGATGCGGGCTTTTCCGAGAATGTCAGTAAAACACTCCATGGCATGATGGGGGCAACGCGTTCCGTAATTAATGTGCCTGCAGCCTTGATTACTGCGTTATGTATAAGTTTGTTGCCGGTTATGGCAGGTTTGTATGCACAAGGTAAGTTTTCCGAGGCGAAGCAGAAGGCAGATTATGCTGTAAAGCTTTGCTATATTGTGGCAATTCCTATAGCTGTTGCCATGTGTGTATTTGCTAAACCGCTTTACGTTATGATGTTCTTCGGAGATGGCTCAATATTGTTATGCTTGATGTCGTTTAGTGTAATATTAATGGGCATTGTTCATCTGCAAAGTTCAATAATGCAAAGTGTAAATGACCTTGTAAGCGCTATGATTAATATGTTTATTTGTGTTGTTATTAAGGCTGTTTTAAACTTTGTTTTGATTTCTATTCCTTCCATTAATATATATGGTGCTGTAATTGCCACGTATGTTTCATACTCTGTTCCGTTGGTGCTCAATCATTTGTGCCTTGTAAAAAGGCGCAATATTAAGTTGAAACTTTTAAGCACAGCGTTGCTTCCGTTTTTGTGCAGCGGATTAATGTTAGTGGGTGCTGTTCCTGCATATCTTTTTATGAATTGGCTTTTTGGGCTTTTTATGAATTATTATTTTACTCAAACGCTTTCGCTCGTTTCTGCTGCTGTTGTCGGCATTGTTGTTTATGCTTTTTCAATGAAAAAAACGGGCGGTATGGACAGTGAGGATTTTGCACTTATTTTACCGGCTAAAATCAGAAAGAAACTTAAATTATAATATAATACTATACATTAAGTGTGAGGGGGCTTTTTATGAAGTTTTTCAGAAAAATTAATTTTGGGGTAATTTTATTGCTTGTGGTTGTAATTGCAACATTTGCATATATAATTTGCAAGACAAGCGAACACAGCAAGTTAGACAAAAAAGCAGAAGATTTTATTATTTCTTTTTTTGATGCTGACAAGGAATGGAGAACTATACCTATGGAGTATAGAGATGATTCAAGCGGTTATGTTTCATCCATAGAAAAAGATGTAAAAGCGTTTTTTTGTGAGGATGGTGCGTATGAATATTACATAAAATATGCAATATTATCACAATATGAGGATAACGTATTTATTGAGGAAAATGAATATGTTTATATGGACAGTGAAATTTTAAAAAGTATATACGATGGTAAGAATTATGAAATTGAAATATATGTTGACTGTGGATTTCTTGCAGGGGATTTTAAGATGTCTTTGCAAGAAAGTGTTGACGGAATGAAGATTAGCTTTTTAAATTATCCTTTTGCTCTTAATGGTGGTATGGGTAACGGTAGTGATATCGAAGCGTGGTAATAAGGAGGATATTATGGAAGCTATTTTAAGTATTAAAAATTTAAATAAAAGTTTTGGTTCGAAGCACATTATAAAAAATGTATCATTTGATGTATACGCAGGGGAAATTTTCGGATTTTTAGGCCCTAACGGTTCAGGTAAGACCACTACGATTAAAATGATAATGGGTTTTCTTTTTCCTGATAGCGGAAATATTAATATTTGTGGATTTGATGTAAAAAAAGACTATGAAAAGGCTATGAATCTTGTTGGTGGTATTGTAGAGAATCCCGAAATGTATAAAGATATGACAGGAATGCAAAATCTTCACATGTACGGACGTTTACACGATGGCGTCACAGCAGAACGTATAAAGGAAGTTGTTGAAATTGTGGGAATGCAAGCAAGAGCAAACGAAAAGATAAAAAAGTATTCTCTCGGTATGAAACAAAGAATAGGTGTGGCACAAGCAATACTACATAGACCGCGACTTTTGATACTTGATGAACCTACGAACGGTCTCGACCCTGCAGGTATTAAAGAGCTTAGAGATATTTTAAAAAAATTAGCCCATGAAGAAAATGTTGCTGTGTTGGTTTCAAGCCACATGCTTGCGGAAATGGAACTTATGTGCGACAGAGTTGCAATTATTGATAATGGTAAAATTCTTGATGTTAAGCCAATAGAGGATATTTTACATATGGTGGCAAATCAAGAAACTTACCGATTTGAGCTTGATCTCAGCTGTTTTGAGCTTGCAGAGGAAGTTATTGCTTCCGCTTATGGCAATGAAGTCATAAATGGTTCAGAGCAACTTGAAAATGGTCATATTGCAATAAATGTCGTTGTTGATTTAGAAACAATACCGGCAATTAATAAACTGTTGGTTGATAACAACATTGCGGTATACGCTATAGGCAGAATCGAGAATTCTCTTGAGGATGCATTTATAGAAATTACGGGAGGGGGAATCACAATTGCGTAAGATTTTTTCTTTGTTTTTAAATGAAATGCTTAAAATTCGTAAAAAGGTTGCGGTATTCGTTCTTGTTATTATTATGACAGTGGGAATGATCTTTTGTTCGATTATTTTTAAATCCGCACAATTATTTAATGAATCTGATTATTATAATTATGAAGACGAATATATAGAAGAAAACATTAATGACGAACAGATTTATAAGGAGCAGATAGAGTCTTTTGAGAAAAAAGGTAACACAGATGACGAAAATTATGTTTATGAGCTTATCTCTTTGAAAGGTTCTTGGCATTATAGTTATTTATATGGCAGATACTTTAAAGAGTACAAAATTAGTGATTTGTCATTTAAAAGTGACATTTTAAATGAATTATGTAATTGTTACTACGAAATGCTTCATGAAGAGTATTTCTCTGAGCAAGGCGTTGAATCTGCCTTATATAAAGAAATAAAAAAACACTACGATATGTTAGATGGAATTGTAAGAACAGGTGAATACAAGGATTATATAGAATATGATAATCAGCGCATATCAGAAAGTGATTTTGAAGAAGTACAAAAGAAATATTTAATCGAATGCAATAACGCTTTGTTAAAAATGTGTCCTACAGGAGAATATAATTCGATTGATGAAAAAGATAATGCACAAAACTTATTATCACAAAAAGCAAAACTGGAGACTTCGCTTGAACTTGATTATGACATGGAAACGGGCGGTAACATAACAGAAGAAAGACGAGAAGAATTAGAGCTTTTACTTGATGTTGTCAACAAGAGGATAGAGCAATCTATTCTTGTAGGTTCTACATCAGAGCAAATTCAAGGTTACTCATATACTGTTTCTTTTGGTTTGGGCAGCTTATTTACGCTTGTCATTTTAATTATTGTTGCCGGTGCTATGATGTCAGGTGAAACATCTACAGGAACAATTAAGTCTTTGATAATAGCACCTGTTAGAAGATGGAAAATTTATACTGCTAAATATCTGTCTTTGATAGTTACTATATTGGTTCTTACGCTATATACATATATAACTTCAGCTTTAATTAATGGTTTGTTATTTGGATTTTCTTCTTTTGGCACAGAAGTTTATATTGTTTTTGGTAAAGTAATTACAATGAACTTTCTTGCTGCACAATTCTTATCTGCCATTTTATCTATGGTTTCTTCCATTGTAGTTGTTACTTTTGCGTATATGCTATCAATCGTAACAAAAAACACTGCGGCTGCTGTTGCAATAACAATGGGTGTTTCTTTGGGTGGCAGTACGATGCATATGATATTGATGGAAATTTTTTCCGGCAGAGAGTATATAACAAAGTTTTTCCCGTTTAACAATGTCGAATGGTTTGATTTGATTTTTGAGACAGGTTCAAATTTTGGTATGGATAGTTTTATGGAAGAGGTATATATTAAAACTCCTTCAACATTACCGTTTGCAGTAATTTATGTTACAGTATTGCTTATTTGTATGAATTGGATTGGCTTAGATTCTTTCTGTAAAAAGGATATAAAATAAGAAAAAAACATATTGCAATTATGTTTTTGTTATGCTAAAATAGCGAAAGCGTGAAAAAAAGACACGCTGTTTTAGATTGTTTTTTGAATAAGTTTTGGAGGTGAGTTAAATGCCGAATATCAAATCAGCTAAGAAAAGAGTAATTATTTCCGAGAAGAAAGCAGCTAATAATGCTTCTGCTAAGTCATCTCTCAGAACATCCGTTAAGAAAGCCAAGATAGCTATCGCAAATAACGACGAGAAGGTTGCTGTAGCAGTTAAGACAGCTAGCATTGATCTTGATAAAGCAGCAGGCAAAGGTCTTATTCATAAGAACGCTGCAGCTCGTAAAAAATCAAGAATGGCTAAGGCTATGAACGCAGCTAAGGCTTAATATTAAACCTTGATTCGGATTTTATCCGCAGACAGATTCGTAGGAGTTTGCTGCGGATTTTTGCTTTTTAAATAGAATATTAAAATAAGGAGAAGTCTAAATGATAAAAGAAACTTTTCAAATTAATAACTCGGATAAATATAGATTTGATGTTTATATACAAGATGAGTCACCTGAAATCAATCTTTCGCATCTGAGACCGTTTGTGCTTGTTTGTCCCGGCGGTGGATATGGTATGACTTCAGACAGAGAAGCAGACCCCATATCGTTTGCTTATTTGGCTGATGGCTTTCATTCCGGTGTTTTACGCTACAGTGTGGCTGAGGATGCGGTGTATCCTAATCCGATTGTAGATTTATCTGTTGCTATCAGAATAATACGTGAAAACGCTGAAAAATGGCATGTAGATCCTGAAAAAATAGCAGTGGTAGGTTTTTCGGCAGGAGGCCATCTTGCCGCAATGCAGGGTGTTCATTGGAATGACCCGGAGATAATGAAATTATCAGGTTGCGAGAAAGGTGAAAACAAGCCGAATGCATTAATTCTTGGTTATCCTGTAATTACATCAAATTGTTTCACACATCAGGGCTCTATGCAAAATTTGCTTCGTGGAGTTTTTGAAAAAGGTGATAAAGAAGAGATTGACAGAATGCTTGATTTTACTGCTTGCGAAAAGCACGTTGGAGCGCATACACCACCAACATTTATTTTGCATACATGCAAGGATAGCGTTGTTCCTGTTAAGAATTCTTTATTATTTGCCGATGCTCTTATAAATAATAATATTGATTTTGAAATGCATATTTTTGAGCAGGGAGAACATGGACAAGCCAGAGCAAACCAAACTACGGATATTGGAAGCCCGTGTTTTGATAAAAGGCCTATTGCAGCATGGATAGAAATGAGTTGCAGATGGCTTTGGGAACATTTTAAATAAATATATGAGCATAAAAAATGGGGCTGTGAAAACAGCCCCAAATCATTTCATTTGTGAAACACTCTTAAAGTACAAGAGATGGTGGATTATATATTCTGCCTGCAAGCTCTTGGTTAAGCATATATAAGCTCTTAGGATCGCTGCCAAATAATTCCATTTTTGTAATCATATCGTTAGCGTTAGTTTCTTCTTCGCCTTGCTCTTTTACAAACCAGTCTAGGAATTGCATTGTACGAAAATCTCTTACATCATAAGCAGCGCTGTAGATATCATTAATAAGAGATGTAACGTATTTCTCGTGCTCAAGACCGGCTTTGAGTACGTCCATGTGACAGCTGAACACCTTATCCGGTTTTGCAATTGCACCAAGCTCTACAGGCATATTTTCATTTTGTAAATATGTGTAGAAAAGCATCGCGTGGTCGCGCTCTTCTTGAGCTTGAATCATATACCAGTTTGCAAAACCATCGAGACCTACTGCTTTGAAATAATTAGAGAAATCCAAGTACAAATAAGCAGAATAAAATTCTTTGTTGATTTGATCATTTAATAATTCGTGAACTTTTTTATCCATCGTAAAACCTCCAAATAAATAATTTTGTATTCATATTGTAGCACAGTTTTAGATATTTTTCTACATAAAAAAAGCGGCAAGGAAAAATCCGTGCCGCCAATTGATTTTTGATTATTTAGAATCATGAAGTCAATGTTTCCCACATTTCGTTACACTGTGTCTCGAGCTTTGTAAATACGTCCTCTGTGCTCTTTTGACCGTTAACAATTTGTGTGAAGCTGTTCCTCATATTCTCATCAGAAAGAATGCTTGCAATCTCTGCAGGAGCTCTTGTAATAACTGATGCAGGTGTGCTTGCCTCAGGGTATGAGATAAATGCGGAGAAGTTTTTCTCACTCCATTCATGGTCAGGCATTTGCCAAAAGTCCTCGTAAGCCAAAGACTTAAGCAACGGAACGTTTCCGCCGGCTGCACTGTGGTATGCACGCTGTCCGTCCTCTGTAAGGAAGAATAAAGCAAATGCTGCAGCTGCTGTTGGGTTAGTAGTTCTGTTGTATACTACGTAACCTGTTGCACCTGTTCCAACCTTGTGTGTCGGGAAAGCAGGGAAGGAGCAGAAGTCCCAATCAATATCAGCCAAATCGTATCCATTGCCGTAACGTGTAATCCACTGCATATCGCCAAATGTACGGAATACTCTGTTGTACTCAGGTATGCTCTGATAATTTCTGCCGTCTGTGTAGTTGATGTCTTCTATCATCATCCAGCCTTCGGCACAAGCCTCGAACATTTCGTCGATACCTTTCATTACATTCTCATCAGAAACAAAGGAAACTTTCTTTTCTGATGTGCTTGCCCATGTACCGCCCCAGCCTTCAGCAAAAGCCATCCATACGGGTGACCACCAAAGTTTAAATCCGGCACCTACTTGAGTGTACTCATCATTTTCTTGAAGTGTAACTTGACGGCAAACTTCTTTGAATTCGTCCCAAGTCATTGCTGTTTCGCCTTGAGGAATTTCAATACTTGCTTGTTTGAGAGCGTCCTTATTATATACCAAAACCTGCTGACCGAGATTTCTGGGTACCATATAAAGACGTCCGTCTATAAGTCCTCCTGCGAGAGCTCCGTTATAAACGTTTGTTTTGTCAATATCGAGCTTCTCAAGATAGTAGTCCAACATCATAAGAGCATTGTGGTTTTTCTTGTAGTTATTGGCATCATTCTCGTCGCACCAAAATACATCGCCGATTTCTCCGGTTGAAATTCTTGTAGCATATGTATCTCTGTTTGCTTCTTCTACTTCGACTGTTACATCAGGATACTTTTTCATAAAAGCAGAAGCAATTGCTTTTGGAGCAGCAGCTTCTGCAGCAGTACCTGATTCGTTACTGATTGTGAAAGTAATATTACCTTCTATATCTATAACGTAGTCTTCGTCAAGAATTCCCGACTGAATAGGTGGTGGGCTACAAGCAACTGTACCCAATACAGTCAAGGCAACGATGAAAATGATAAGAGCACGTTTTGTGAGTTTTAATACGCGCTTATTTTTTGTCATAATTTTTCACCTCGTATAAATAATTGTAATATATCTCAATTATAACATACTACTGCTTATGTTTGCAATGTTTTTTGTTTTTTTTATAAAATGTACAAATTGTAAACTTTTAGAAGAATTCTGTAAAATTTTTCTTGACTTTTGAGGTGGTAAGATATATCATCTAATTAGAAAATAAATATACATTATTATATTTTTGAAGTTTTATTTTGAGATGTTTGTATCAGTTAAGTACTGCACAGACGCATGGCTTTGTATCAAATCAAGAAATATATATCAAAAATAAAAGAGGAGGTTTCGATATGAAACGGAATATTAATCGAATCGTGGCGATATGTTTGGCACTCGTTATGTGTGCACTTCTCGTTCCTGTTCAGGCAGAAGCATTGTCATACAGTGGCTCATCGTCATACAGATCGGGCAAGTATTACACTGCTCTTACAAAGGTATCACTTACAGGTAACCAACGTACAGACATTGTAAACATTGCTAAATCACAGGTAGGTTACCAAGAAGGTAGCTCATCTTCACAACTTGCAGGTACTACATACGGCGGTGGC
>JAFWZH010000023.1 GCA_017522515.1 Clostridia bacterium | reverse complement strand
TTTCTCTGCCGGATTTATCGCTCGCTCTTTCATAGAGGTCATGGCGCTCTTTCGAGTTGGCTTTTCCTTTCGGTCCGGTAAGTTTATGACTCGGCATCCTCACTTATTCAGTTTTCTATGTGCGTGAGAAGATTTATTTTTCCTCTCATTCCTTATTTGTAACTTTTTTTGATTTTTACAACCTAAAAAGAGAAAAAAATTTTCTTTTAAAATTGTTTTCACTTATATGTATTTTTAGAGGGGTAAAATCCAAGGTGTTTTTGAGAAAAAGAAAAATAATTTTTCAAACAGATGTTGTTTTAGGATCAGTTTAAATTTTGCCTTAACGCAGGCAAGTATCAAAGTATAAGAAAAGCGGTATATTTTATATTGTGCAGAAAGTGTATAAATTTCAAGATAAACATGCACATTTTTTATCAAATAAACGGGGATTTTGTTTTGTCAACTATAAAAGTGTAATTATTTTCAAAATAAAGGGACTGTTTTTTTACAGCCCCTTTAAGTGCAATTATTTTTTCTTGATTATATCCTTACCAAAGAATCCACCAGCTAAGCCAGCCGCCAGAGCCACGATACCAACAATGATCAGCCACCACCAGGCAATACCATTTGTATTGTTTTCGGGCGCAGTATTCGATGTAGTATCTGCAGGATTGGTTTCTGAGGGTGTAGTTTCAGGCGGGGTTGTTTCCGATGGCTCTGTTTCCGGAGGTGTGGATTCGCTCGGAAGATCTTCTACTGTTCCATCATGTGCAGCCGCACGTTTAACAAATACAGTATATTCCTTTTTCTCTCCGTTCTCAGCGGTACAAATTACTTTAACAGGATTATCCTGTCCAGCAGCAAGATTATCACCACCGACAACTTCAACAGATGCTTTGCTGTCTGCCGCTGTTCCGCCAATCTTAACACTAGTGGTTTCGTAGGGCAGCCAGATCACATACTGCGTATTCTCTGCGCTGAACACCGGAGAAAGAAGGAAGCCGTCAACACTGATTCCAGATAGATTGTTATTACTGCTTGCTACATAGTTTGGATCTTGCGCTCTCTTGACGGAAATAGTATATGTCTTTTTAGCTCCATTCTCCGCCGTGACCGTGATCGTAACATTAGTAGTTCCATTGGGTGTCAGATTCGGACTATTTACGGAAACCTTTGCTTTGCCGTCAGCTGCTGTTGCAGATACATTCAGTTTGGAAACCTCAAAGGAAACACTTGCACTGTAACTAGTTGTTCCAGCAGAGAAAGCGGGAGAGAATGTTGCGTTGCTTACTGTGAGGCTTGCTAAGTTATTATCCGTAGACAACGGTGCAGCAATTGTAGTGGAATATGTAACCGTGCCGACATTTGCATCCGCATTGCCGTCAGAAGCCGTAACGCCTGTGTAGGAGATCTTAATGTTAGTGCCAACCGCAACAGATTTTACCTTAAAAGTTACGGTAAACAGTGTTTTGTTGCCGTTAATCGGATTGCTCAGATTGTTGTCGTAAGCAACAAAGTTGTTCCCGTTGAACTCAACAGCCCAGGGAGAACCAATCTTTTGAGAAGTTCCAGATAAGGTAACCTGGCTACTATCATAGGACAATGTACCAGATGCGCCATAGATACCGCTACCATTTAAATTGAAACTCAAAGTGATGGTGTCACCGGCACGAACTGTGCCGGGACCCGTCAAGCTTGCACTTGCGCTTGCTGCTGAAACAATCAGCGGAAGCATCAATGTAACACATAGAATTATTGCTATAAAAAGCGAAACTATTTTCTTCATACTCTTTCTCCTTACCTTGCGGTTATAGTGCCTTTTCCGAGGATCTTTGCCTTAACCTGAATAAAGTCTGTAATAGAAATACCATTATCACCATTGGTATCCGCCGCAGTTGCATACACACCTGACAAAGTTGATTTCTTTAAGACATGTGCCTTGATGGCAATCATATCCGTAACTGTTATGTTGCCGTCACCATTTGTATCGCCGGTAACAATGATTGTGTAAGAGGCTTTTACAGTGCTACCATCCATAATCTTAACAACCATACCTGTGCCAACAACTGTACTTCCGCTAACCTCTGTGTTTCCTTTGAAAACCTTGCAGAAGGAACCTTCGTTCAGGCTGGAGATCAGCGACGAAACTGTTGTGCCTGCAGAAATTTTGCTAATGTTATTTCCATATATAGTATGTTTTGAAGACGTAATTGCGGAGGGAACTTTTGCTTTTACTGAAATTGTGAAGGTGTCAACTTTACCACAATGTTCAACAGTTACAGTTTGTGTTCCAGCGTTCATACCATACGAGGCTGACCAATTTGATGATATTACGGCTGTTGTGTTATTATCATAATATGCTGTTATAACCATTCCCGAAAAATCCATATCATCGTGTTCAACATAGGCTAATTTTGTGGGTTTTGAAGTTACTTTTATTGATAAAAGATTTTTGCTGTAGGCTGCTTCACAGGTATCACATTCATAATGAATGTTTCCATTTTTGTCAGTCTTGCCTTTGTCCCAAATATGTATGCCAGTTGCTTCAATGATGTTTTGTTTTACTAGCACCTCTTCGCAAACAGAACAATGCTTTCCACCAGTTAGGCCTGTTTTGGTACAAGTCGGCTCAACACGATTATCTAAAACCTCTGTGTGACCGAGTGCATCTGGAAAACGCTCTTCTTGATAATCACAAAACTTGCATTTGTAAATTTCATGTCCTGTTTCAGTACAATTAGGCTTTTTTACGGTTTCTAACAATTCCAGTTGATGATTACCTTCTTCAATTAGAATTAAAGAGTTAGAAAGAACATATCCAGCTTTATCTATAACTCTAACAATAACATATCCCGGTTTTAACGGAACAACTTTTGCAGACGATGTGACATTTACCGTGCCCCAATCTATTATGCTAGTAGAGACATTGGTTATTTTAGCGACTGATTCATCAGACAATACAAAATCAAATTCTTTATTTGCTTTATATTCTAACGAAATACTTTCGTCAGTAGTTAATGTAAAGTCATACACCAAAGCTAACGTTGTAACTTTAAATTCAAGAGTCGTGTCATTATAAGTAACAATAATTGTTTGAGACCCAGTTTTAGATTTGTCATAACCAGTGACCATAGAAGGCTCTACTGCAATTTCTTCAAGAGTACCATCATTATAAATTTTTGCAATTTTGGCACCGGTTATATCAAGATTCTCTAAGCCTACATAGTACTCAGTTTTATATGGCAACGATGAAATAGTAATACCTTGCTCTTTTTTAATAAAGTTCATGCTATTGCCAACGAGTTCAGGATACAAATAATCTGAATTGCTTGATATGACCCAAATGCTCTCAAAATCAAAACCGCTATAGGTGTTTTTCAGTATCATGTGTTCTTTTTTACATTTTGTCGCCCCATCATCGTCAATACCAACTGCTTGACTGTCGTCAACTAAATAATAGCAATTTTCGATTTTAGCATCAGGATTACCGATATCAACGAGTAATGCGGTTATACCACCTTGCGAGCTTGCTGAAGATATATGTCCAATATTATAGCAAGTCAAAACTATATGATGATTTGTTCCACAAATACCGCCCGCATAACAATAATTATCATCGCCCAATTCAGCGCGAATAAATCCAGTATTATAGCAATTTTCAATGGTGCCTGAATTGGTACCAGCTATACCGCCTGCACTATCATTAGATGAGTATATTATTCCTGTGTTATAGCAATTTGAAATAGTGCCATTTGTGTTATATCCAGCTATACCACCGGCATCACCACTACCAGTACTTCCGTTTACTTCAACTTTACACGTATTAAAACAGTTGGAAATAGTCCCCTTGTTATATCCAGCAATAGCACCAACATATCCATATACATCATTAGAAAGAGTCAGGAGAATTTTACCATCTCCCATACCCAAATTTTTAATTGTGCCATTGTTTTGAGCAAACAGTCCTACACTGGTAGTTGAAGAACTTGAGTTGGCGTTGATTTGCAAATTATAAATCGAGTGTCCGTTGCCGTCCAAAACACCGGTAAACGTGGATTTAATCGGAATCCATCCTGCGCCATTGTTATAGAACATTCCGCCTGGGGCAAAATCGGTATCTGAAAATTCTATATCATTGGCAAGCTTAAAATGAGATCCTAAATAGTTTCTAACGTTATCTAATTGTCCCTTTGTGCTGATAAGATAAGGATTGCTTTCTGTACCAGATCCGGACTTGAATTTGTATGCAATAACCTCAATCTCAAATGTGCATGTTCTACGATTGTAAGTAACTGTAAGCGTTTGCTTACCTACATTATGAATATTAAACCCAGAGACAACTCCTTGCGTCAAATCAATCTCTTCATGAGAACCATCGTTATAGTAAACGGTCAATTTACCACCAGCAACAGAGAAGCTATCTTTTGATTCAAAATAAGAAAGTTTATTGGGAAGAGTTGTTACCGATATAAAATCAATTCCATTGCTAACTATTTCAATATCAAAAGTGCACTCCATTCCACTATATACAACAGCAATAGTTTTCTTTCCAATAGTTGCACTATTAAAACCAGATACCATATTACTATTAATGGTAATGATATCTGTATCGTCATTATCATAAGAAAGTAATAGCGTCGCGCCATCAAGATTTAACCGACCTGCGCCCTCAACATATGAAGTTTGAGTTGGCATTGTATTAATCGATATCGAAGACAATGTTTTCTTAATTACTTCTACTGTAAATGTTGTTGTTTTTCCTCCATAGGATACCGTAAGATTTTGAACTCCAACAACGTTATTATCAAATCCTGTTACCATATCTGGGGTTATATCTATAACCTCGGTGGTTCCGTTATTGTATGTTAATGTTAATTGCCCTCCAGCTAATGTCAATGAATCTTTTCCCTCTAAATAAACGACTTTAGTGGGTAATGATGACATTGAAATCGAAGATAATTTTTTTACAGTAATTGTTACAGTATAGTTGGTGGTTTTTCCTCCAAAATTAACTGTTAATGTTTGAGAACCAAGTTTTGTGTTATCAAACCCTGTAACCATGTTTTTTGTAAACGATACTTTGTCGGAAAAGCCATTATCATAAATTACGTTTATCATCCCGCCGGTCGTAGAAAGAGAATCCTTGCCTTCAAGATAACTTCTCTTTGTGGGATGTACATCCATTGAAATACTAGTTACACCTAAATCTAAAGGACAATTTCTTAATTCGGGGTAATAATAAACATTATTTTCTGATATATTCCAAACATTTGTGAAATTCCAATTAGAATAAGTGGTTTGCTTTTTAAGGTTATTTAATGTAGAAGCTCCAGCAATATCTGCAACTGTACCATCTATATTTGCCACTCGACCAACGCCTTTTAAACTTGACGATGGAAAATAGCAGTTGGTTATAGTTCCACCATTGGCGATTAAATCTTCTGCATATACTGTTCCGTGATTGCCACCGGCAATATTTCCTTTATATGTAGCGTCATTAATTTCTCCTAAATTATACGAGTTGCTTAGTTCGCCTCCTGTAAGTTGTCCAATGATGCCGCCTGCATACTTAGTTGCGGAAATGCTTCCTATGTTAAAACAATTTGTAATGTTAGAGGAATATCCAGCAATTCCTCCTGCGTAGGTTGAGTCCTTTATGGTTCCTTTATTGTAACTTTCCGAAATCACTCCGCCATATCCGGAAATACCACCTGCATAATATGCAGATATTTCGCCACTATTTTGACAACATAGCGTCTGTCCTGCTTTGCCAGACATGCCTCCTGCGCAATCCATTCCATCATAATTTGAGCAATTTGCTAGTATTTTTGCAAAATTTGAACTTCTTTGTATGGTAGCATTTGAACTAGTACCTGCTATTCCACCTGCATATGCAGAGGAATTTACAGAATTCGAAGAAACGCTTCCTGAAAATGACACATTATCAATATTTCCAAGGTTTTCACCCGTAATACCACCAGCACGCACCGTGTTTCCTGATGAACTGCCACAAACCGTGCCCTCGCATATAATAGATTCCAAAGTGCCTCTATTGTAGCCGCAAAGCGCTCCAACATAAACATCATGGTAATGGTCGTATACGGAAAAGGAAATATTTTTTACGGTAATATTTTTGATGGTTCCGTACGAATACCCAAACACTCCATAATAGTATTGCTGCCCGGAACTCCACATATCCGTTATATTAACAATTATCTTTATTCCGGAAATTTTATATCCACAGCCATCAATATATCCACGAAAAGCGTTTGATTCGGTAAAACCTATTGGCGACCATCCTTTTCCTTCATTATAAAAATCTCCGCTCTCAGTAAAGTCAGCATCAGTAAATTCGATATCTGCAATCATCTTATAATGCGCATCAAGATCATTGCGCACATTATTCAGATGTTCTTTCGTTTCAATTAAGTAAGGATCAGCCGCAGTACCACTACCACCGGCAAATTGAGTGGTTACTGCATTTACTGTCAACATGCCAGTAGGCAT
This sequence comes from Clostridia bacterium, assembly GCA_017522515.1. Next base: position 10,553 of record JAFWZH010000023.1, on the reverse strand, counting down.
AGTGGTGATAAGTAGTGCGATTACCAGCATAAAGGAAAATAAACGCTTAACCCTCATATAGTTTTTCACAGATATAGACCTCCTAACAGGATCACATTAAATAAAAAAGTGCGTAACCGAAGCCACGCACCGAAAAACGCAAACCCCGATTGTCGCCAAACAAATTTCGAGTAATGATAGGATTTCCCACACAATAATCATGTGAATTTGCGCTTTTATCAAATTCACATGATTATTGTATGCAAAAAGGGCATAACTACCCCTATGCAGAAAAATCAATATCATTCTTATATGAAATTTATTTGGCATTTAATATTATACCACAGTGTTCGATAAAAATAAAGAGATTTTGAAAAAGTTGCAAAATTTGTTAAATTATGTTTTGGGACAGATAAGTGCATCAACACATTCCTTGACAAAAAATTTCTCGAAATTTTAGATAATACGATATAACACAGCACGTCAGATGGTAATGTCTGGCATGCATTTTCGTCATAAAATGCTTTCAATTTTGGAGAAAAAAAGTTGGGGTGCACCCCTTGACTTTTTAGGCAAAAACTCATATTACTTAAGTAGAGGGTTATTATTCTCTTTCCTTCGGTTTTGTTCTCCGGCAGGCAAGAAGTTTGCTTAGGAGTCAAAATATACTTTCAGTTATGAAGGAGGATTCCAAACGAAAACTCTCAGCACGGGAAATGCTCTATCCGATGGCTTTAAGGATGGAGGGAGGACACAGCACAAGAATATCCTGCACCCTTGACGCACCAAGGAAAGCCTGTTGCGCGGTGACAGCAACAGCATCTGCATAAAAACGGCATATGAATGATCGATCCCAACTACTGCAAGAAGCTCGGGGGAATTGCCAAGACTCAAAATTTGCAGACGAAAATTGCACCAAGTCCCTTATGGTCACTTAGGCAGCAACGTGCGGAACCACCTGTACGGTGTGGACGAAAATTTGGAGAGTATCACGCTTGCAGGCTTTGGTAGCCTGCTGACCAAAATCTTGTTTTCGTACAGAAGTACCGAAGTTTACGGAATTTTAATCGTTATGAAAATTCCCGCCGAACGGAGCCGTAGTTGGAGGCTTCGTGTCAGCCATGCTGTTAGTCGGTGACGTGCGTGAGGTTTTTTATACCTCCTTATATAGTATTTATTATTCTCTCAATTAGTATATCTCTTATATTGGGTACTTATGGGGCTACCACAGTGGCAGTGGGCTACTACCACCGTTTGGGCATAGTACCCCCTTGGTGAAGTATGATTTGTAAAAAATTTTAATCAGAGGATGTGGAGTATCTCGTAGCATATCTCTTGTGACTTCTTTCACAAGAACGAGCATCATATATGTCCTATCAAACATCAATTCCAGCTTGAAAGAACATATTCCATTCTTCTTTACGGGCCGCTTTCGCAGAAGTATCATTAATGCCTTACACGGTGTCATCGCCAACCAAAGCATGCTGTTGTCGCTTTGATTTCTCTGCCGGATTTATCGCTCGCTCTTTCATTGAGGTCATGGCGCTCTTTCGAGTCGGCTTTTCCTTTCGGTCCGGTAAGTTTATAACTCGGCATCCTCACTTATTCAGTTTTCTAGGTGCGTGAGAAGATTTATTTTTCCTCTCATTCCTTATTTGTAACTTTTTTTGATTTTCACAACCTAAAAAGAGAAAAAAATTTTTTCTTTTAAAATTGTTTTCACTTATATGTATTTTCAGAGGGGTAAAATCCAAGGTGTTTTTGTGAAAAAGAAAAATATTTTTTCAAACAGATGTTGTTTTAGGATTAGTTTAAATTTTGCCTTAACACAGGCAAATATTGAAGTAAATAAAAAGCGGTATGTTTTATATTGTGCGGAAAGTGCACATTTCTAGAGTCTGTGACAAAAATTCTGCAACAGCAAAAAAGTTTTCATTGATGCAAAGCAGAAAAAATTCAAAGTGATCTACAAGGAGGCGTGATTATGTAAAAGGTTATTTATGATGAGTAGAACAATCTCTGTTACGAATTACAAGACGACTAATACATTCCTTGCTTGAAGTTGTTGGAGAGTAAGAGCAACGACCTATTGGCGTATGGGTACAGTGGCATTTGCTGTATATTAAGCAAAATCGCAAGGTTTTATATCTTAATCTATTGACAATCAGAAAAGCAAGCAGATGCCTTTCATACCTCGACAAGCAGGCACAAGAAATGTTTTCTCGGCTCGTAAAACAGATGACAGAACGCGAGGGCGTTACCGAACAACTCAAGATGAATAACCAAACAGAATGGGTTGTTCAAATGAATAGTATCTGCCAAAGAGCAACCGAAATTGTTAATCGTGAGTGGATTTACAATTAGAAGGAAAGAACCGAACGCTTGATTGCGTTCGGTTCTTTTTTTGCTTAAATATCAGTTTAATGAATCAAAAAGCGGATTCAGATTTTTCATCTACTCTTCGAGGGAGTAATGGATACCATTTATCTAATATATTTCCTTTAGGCTCGATATTTCCCCACCATAACGCAAGCGGGCACGTATTTGATATATTGTTTTCAAAGGCACAGAATGTTCCTGTGCCGAAAGTGGAACAATTACCTTTGCCAAGAGGATACAACCCACTTGTTGCAGAACAATATTGATATATTTCTATTCCCTTAAGCAAAAATGCTTTTTCTACTATATTTCGATTTTTGAGGCTAGAAAAAACTCCTTTGTCATTCAACCAAACATTATTCCTGTAATATATTTCTTTAGTGCCCGATTTGTTTTGAAAATAATTTATTTGCTCTATTGCTTCCGGTTGTTGGAGGTCAACAATACTTGGCCACAAACATTTATGAATAGGAAAATACGATTCTTCACACATTTCAGCAGCATAATCTTTTTGAGTGAAGATCTGATTTTCTATTATTTTATTTCTGAAGATCTTAATAGTAACACTTCTTTGTTCAGCTAATAAATTTAACTTATCTTGAACATTATCAATACCAAAGGATGTTGCACAGAAATAAAAAGCATATATTGTACTGCCCAAAGGGACTGTCTTTATTAAGTTTTCTATGTCCTTTATTGCTCTATTTCCCGAATATAAACCATCATCAACATATACAACGAATCGGTCATCTTTTCTAACTGTGTTCCTAATCTCACTATACTTTTCAGAGGCAATTTCTGATAGCATCCGAATAAGAGCATTTTGGCTTTCACCATTTTGTTGATTGTTAGAAAAAACGCAATTCATATATACATCTATCTGACTGGAAAATCCCAAATTTTTTTGTAAAAATAAAACGACTTTTTTTAGAAAATCTATCATGTCGACTTTGGTAAAATACCACGATTCGAAAATATGAATTGTTTCATGTAAAATAATGTCTTGATCTGCATCGTTAAATTGATGTAGCCATTTTAAAATGTGTTTTTCATCAAGTGGTGTAGATAATTCATCTTTTCGATAATTAGATATAATACCTTTTAGTTTGGATAAAGAAGCATAATCCACGGAGGATTCATCGAGAGTATTGTCTATTGAATGGTAGCTTGTTATGGACATATTTTTTACCCGCAATTTTAAAACATATAAATTAATGTCGGACTGATTTCGGCGTTAATTAAAGAACTTTTAACCCTTACTTGCTTTGCAAATGCGATTTCTTTCATTAAGAGCATTTGTAATTCTTTTAATTAGTGCATTAATATCATCTGTACTGCCATCTGCCACGATGGTTTTCAGTTCGGCAAGCATTGTCTTTATAGATTCTTCAACTTCTCTTGTTTCATCATTAGTTACCGGATCGCTAAACCTAAAAAGTTCGTTCAACTTTTCAAGATCCGCTTTTACTTCTGTATTTTCACAGATATCTACAATACCGGCAATATCGATTTGAAAGCGTGTAACATTTTTAGTATCAACATTAACGCTTTCATCCACTTCCTCAACTAAATCACGTGTGTTATCTGTAATAATAACACCGATTGCCGCCGCACCTAAAAGAATGACAGAAACAAGTAAAGCAATCCAATAAGGAACTGCTATAACTGCGCTTATAGCACAAATAACAACGCCAATGACCAACTGAACGATGGCATATACAGCGCCAACTCTGAAGATTGGGTATCCGTATATTTTGCTAACGAGAGTTTGTTTTGCGTTAAATGCATATCCACATACAAATAAACTGCCAGCGATAGCAATAATTGTGAAAACGAAGGAAATCCAGCTTGCGGCGGTTTTATTAAAGGGAATAATCAAAAATGCAAGGACATAAACGAACAAAACGATTGCATATACAGCAATAACTGATTTTGATTTCTTATTCAACTGCATATTCATCATTATCCCTCCCTCTTATGTCCGCATTCCGGACAGAACTTTGCGGAAATAGCTTTATTTCCACATTCGGAGCAATCCCAAGTTGTTGCAACTTCGGGTTTCTTACTCCCGCATTCCGGGCAGAATTTAGATGCATTACCTTTACAACCACAAGCACAATCCCAAGTAGCTATTTCGGATTTTTTGCTTCCACATTCCGGGCAGAACTTAGAAGTTATATTTTTACAACCACAAGTGCAATCCCATCCAACTATGGGAGCAGGCTTAGGTGATCCACATTCCGGACAAAATTTGGACTTAATTTCTTTGCATCCACAAGCACAATTCCAAGCATAACTAACAGAAGCAACAACACCACTACCAACATCGGCAGAGGTTTGCATAATTGGATTAAGTGCATCTTTCGTCATTCCAATAACGCCACCCATTGCACCAAGAGTTACGCCAAGACCTGCAATATCACCAAGAGCAGAACCGGCACCGCCAGAACCATTTCCGGTAATGCCATTTTGCATTGCTTCCATCCCAACCATCCGAGCTGTTTCTTGCTGGTATGTATAGCCTTTTACACGCATTTCTTCTGCTTCTGCATAGGCTTGTGCTTTATATGCTTCAGCTTCTGCTTGTGCTTTAATTTTGAGAGCTTCCGCTTCACCTTGTGCACCTACCATTTTGAGATGCGCTTCAGTCTGTGCCTCAAGAATTTTTCTTCCTTGTGCCGCTTCGGCTTCTGCCTTACGAATCTCTTCTTCACGAACACGAAGTGTCTTATCAGCAAACTGTTGCTTGAGGCGACGGAAATTGGGATCATCATCAGGTGTCATTACTGAAGTCACAAAGAACTCCGGCATAACAAGGCCATATTCACCCAACACTTCGTTGATAGCAACACGCAATTTATCGGACACGACATCAATATACTCATCAATTTCAAGGATATTGATGTTGTTCTCTTTAATAATTCGAGCAATGTTGGCTTTTACCTTGTTCATAACAAGAGCCTTAAATTTAGCAACGACAGAAGTAATGCTATAAGGATCACCCATTACTTCGTTCTGTTTGAATTCAGAAGCTGTTCCAACCAGTTTTACAAGAAGCTTTCTCGAATCACAAACACGAAGGCTGAAATTACCGCAAGCGCCAATTTCGATATGTAAACCGGAAGCGGGGTCAAACAAGCGAACCTTACTGTCAGTACCCCATTTGATACCCATTTGAGTAGTGAGGTTGACGAAGTACACCTCAGAGTGGAATACCTCTGTAGTATTTGTAGGAAGCTTGTATAAGTTTTCAAGCAAGGGAATGTTCTGTGTGGCAAGTGTGTAACGTCCTGCTCCGAACAAATCCAAAGCTTTGCCATCACGGAAGAAAATTGCCTCTTGGGATTCGTGAACAATCAACTGAGAACCGAGGTTAAAATCTTCAATCGGGTGTTTCCATACAAAGGTATCGTTTCCGCCCTCGTATTTTACAACGCTTGCAAGACCTTGGTTTTTAATATCTTCTTTAGCAATTCGCTCCTGAACATTAATAACCGTGTCACAAAGCGGACAGGTGTATGTATGTGCATTCTTATCTGCAGACAACTTGCAACTACAGGATGGGCAAGTGAACTCAGAAAGTGCCGCCATGCTTTCACGAGTATTGATTTTCTCGTGACAAACTGGACATTTTGCATCCTCGCCCTTGCTTTGATCGAACACTACGGTATTTCCGCAGTGTGGACAAACCTTCGATGAAAGCTTGTCAGTTTTTACATTAATTACATATCCGCAGGCGCAGTCCATTTTTTTCTTTGCAAAGAAGCCGGTGGAGGCTTCCGCATAACGTCCGCAACTCGGACATTCTATTACGAACTTTGACATTTTATCAACCTCCCTATTTATTGTTTGTAAGTATTATTTGCAATCATTTCATCGCATTTTGCGAGTCTTTGGTTGGAGTCTTTGTAGCGTCTAATTGCTGCAAATTCGCCTCGTGCCCATTTAATATCATCCATACTTTTTGCTTCTTCCATCGCTTGACAAGCTTGATAGTAAACCGTTTCGGCATCGAAAGAACTGTTACCAAAAAGACTCTTTTGTTTTACTTTAGGCAACATATAGAAGAACTCAGAGTTCTTAATCATATATCTCAACTCATCATCAGCTTTGATTATCATAGCAATGGAATACTCATCAACCAACAAAGGTAATATTTCTTCGTCTTGAGCCAAAGTAGCAATTGTTTGACGGTTTTCCAACTTCTGAACAACAGGCACAAGTTGAGTTTGCAAAGAAGCTAATTCTTCATTTAAGGATTTTGTACTACTAAGACACTCGGCAATTTTTCTTTCGTTACTTTCAATGGATGCTTGTATTGCATCAACCGAACCAGCACCGTTGATGAATTTCTTTGTTTGAGAAATCTTTTCAGAAATACTTGCTGACAAAGAGGATAGCTCTTTCACACGGGCAGCAACTTCTTTTTTCTTGGAAAAAGCGAACATTCCTAAAGAAGATCGTTCGCTATTTGCCTGTGCCAACTGCTGCTGTGTCGTTTTAAGTTGAGTTTCAAGAGAAACAATTTGCTCAGATTTACTCTTTACATCTCGCAACTTTCCTTTGGCATTCTCAATATCTTTTTTCAACTTTTCGGTAGGTGCTGTCTTCTTTTCGATTTCTGATGTTATAGCAAGGATTCTATCGTTGATAGAACAGTATTCAGCCCAGATAACCATAGCAAGTTCTTTGCGTGAACGCCAAGATTCTTCGTACTTGGTTTTTAGTTCGATAGAAGCTCTATAGTCTCCAAGAGTATCAAGGATGTTGATACCATCTAAAAGCTCTTGTTCAGAGATTGCGTTTTCCAACATAGACACGGCAGTTTTGTATTTTCCTTCGGCAAATAACTCATTAGCCGTATTCTGACATTCATTTGCAAGAGATGAAGAATCTTTGTAATCACCTAACTCTTTGAATGCCTTTACCGCATTAGTATAATCGGAATCGATTTTTGCTTTTTCTTTCATTCGTAATGCGGCTACATACTTTCTTTCCAAGATGCGAGTTTTAATAACGGTAATCGCATCTGTAAGAAATGCTTTAAGAGAATCATCCGCAAACCGCATTGCCTTTTGATAGTAATTGTGATTATCAAAAGGTTCTTCACAATCAGAAAGACTTTGCTGTGTTTTTACACGCAATTCAACCATCAGCTTTCCAACGTAGGCAAGAGCATTCTGAGGCTCCAAGTCGAGAACTTTCTCACAATACTCGTCGGCACTATTCCAGTTGCCGTCTTCGAGGAACATAAACACTCTCTGCAGAAGCGGAGCTGTAACAGCACTATTCGTGTTAACCACTACGGTTTCTTTTCTTGTTTCTTTCGGTTTGCTTGCTGAAAGGACTTTTTTAATTCCACGAACAACATCGTTTATAAAACCAATTTTACTCATATCTTGTGCTTGGAGATGAGCAAACTCCTCTGGAAGTTCATAAGCATCCATATCCTTGTAGCAAGGAATCAAAACCTTTGAACGGTCCTTCTTCATAATTTTCAAAAAGCGAGACCACTCGTTCTTAACCCAAACTGCATTGAAGTGTTCGGGTTTCGTGCCAATAGATAACATTACTTTTGCAGAATTAAGAGCCGCAAAGATACACGGTTCATAAGCCACACCAAGTTTATCCTCAAGTGTTATTGCCGCATAGAAGACCTTAAACCCTTCCTGTGTGAGCTGATAGTAGATGTCATTTGCGATAACACTATCCTGTGTACGTCTGCCGATTTCATCTGTCTCCTTGTAGCAGATAAACACATCATAAGGGTCTTCCTTTTGAGAAAGAGCAATAATCTCTTTCTGCAAACGGTCAATCTCTTTAGCTTCGGATTCGTAAATGCCTCGCTGTACGCTGTCAGCATAAGTCAACGCAGATTTATAATCATCATCTGCAATAATGGAATCTAATGAGGTTCGATGACAAGTGGGAACCCGCTTAAATGTAGCGGGATCTTCTACATATTCGATACCGAACTTACACAAAATCAATCCCCAGTATGCTTCTGCCTGGGTATTATCTGCTTGGACTATTCTTTCGTAGATTTGTTCTGCTTTGTCAAACTCGCTTTTCATGCGCAGAATATTTGCACGATTAAATAACCCCTGTAGGTTTTCACCTTTTGCGGAAGGAACTGTTTGGGTCGTGCCACAAAAATCACATTCTATAACAGTGTTACCTTCACTGACATTCAGTTCGCCACCGCACATTTTACATTTATAAATAGCCAATCTAAACACGCTCCTTCTTTGAAATCATTTGACTGAAGATTACTTCAAACTTCTTCTCAAATTGGTAATTTCTGATTCAAGTCTAGAGATTTCGGCTTTAGCTGCTTTCTTCAGCTTTGCACCGGCACCAAAAATCTTACCGGCGTTTTCTGCATAGATAGCCTTTTGAGCTGCCAGAGCCTTATCGGCTTCTGCAATCTGAGCATTAACTCTGTCATTGTGAGTCTTAATTTCAGCAAGACGTTTTTCTTCTGTAGCTTTACGTTCGGCTTCTTGGCGAGCACATTCCGCCTTAATCTCTGCCCTTATCTTTTCACCGAGCTTCTTGCATTCAACACTCTTGGATGCAGAATCACGGAAGTCTCCAAGAGAATCATAAATCTCCGCTGCAGAGAAAAAAGCTTGATAATATCCGCTGTTTGCTACATTTGCGGCATCCTCCATTGCCTTCTCTGCACGAGCATAAGTGTTCTCAATTTGTTTCTGCTTTCTCTTTTCTGCGGCTCCAATAATGCAATAGCTTCCAGCAGAAGCGCCTACTTCAGCACTTCTTTCTTCTACCATTTCTTTGAGTCGGGCCTCAAGGCGATAATCGGGTGCATACTGTCCAGAGAAGTATTTACTTTCTTTAATATCAGAAACAGTATATTCTTCACCGTCAGCAAGAACTCTGATTATATTCGCTTTCATTTTCGCACCATCAACGAGATAATAACTGAAATAACTACGATTTACGTTTCGAACATACGCATCGTCACAGATTCGAACAATTTCATCATAAGCTTCTGTGGTAGCAGTAGATGCCAAACTGGAAATCTTCTCTTTAAGTTCATCGGTTTCTTTTTTAGCGGCATATCTTGTGAGATCTACAGTCAAACACTTTACAAACCACTTTCTGTCTGCATTTTCCTTAATATCTTCGAGTTGAACCTTGTCAGTACCGGAAGAAAATCTGATAGCACGCTCAAAATTCTTATCTTCATAGAGTTTTACAAAGCTATCGTCTATTTCAGACACATCGCTCATATGTAAGCCAGCGAGGACTTTGCCGGCATACGCCTTAGAATCTTCCGGATTTTCGTCTAGAGCTTTATCAAAATATTCGTCGGCGCTCTTAAAGTCACCATCCTCAAGGAAAAAGTAACCACGTTTTGTTAATGCACCGGTAGGCGTGCTTGTAGTTACGGTAGGTTTCTCATCAGAACCACGAATAATTTTAGTAATTCCACGAGTCAAGTCTTGGATGAAGCCAAGTTTGCCCATATCCTGACCCTGAAGATTCTTAAACTCCGGAGGCATATCATAGGGGTCAACATCTCTGTAACAAGGAACAAGAGTCTTGTTACGGTCGTTGTGCATAAGGGAGAGGTAGCGACTCCATTCGTTTTTAACCCAAACTGCATTATAATATTCACTGTTTGTGCCAATAGCCAACATTACTTTTGCGGAGTTCAGAGCTGCAAAGATATAGGGTTCATACTCTTGACCGAGTTTGTCTTCCAAAGTGATACGTGCAAAGAATACCTTGAAACCTCTATCGGTAAGGTGGTCGTAAATATCTTGTGCCAGAACACTATCTACAGTTCTGTTTCCAAGTTCATCGGTTTCCTTATAACAGATAAATACATCAAAAGGCTTCTCTTTATTAACGATGCTCAGAATGTCCTTTTGGAGTGCGTCAATAGCCTTTGCTTCGCTTTCATACACACCCTTCGCAACGGAATCGGAATAAGAAATAGCTTGATTGTAGTTGCTGTCATTAAAGATGCTTTCAAAAGAAGTTCTATGACAGGTAGGGATTTTTTCAGCGGTTTTCGGGTCATCTACATACTCAATACCATATTTGCAGAGACAGAGACCCCAATAGGCTTCTGCTTCGGTAGGAAATTCAGCGATAATGCTTTCATAGATGCTGGCAGCACGGTCAAACTCACTTGCGATACGCAATCTGTTTGCTCTATTGAA
>JAFWZH010000189.1 GCA_017522515.1 Clostridia bacterium | reverse complement strand
ATGTCAATCTTCCGCCCTTGCTGTTGTCAGCTTTAGTACAGAGCAGGTTGAATAACTGTGAATACATGATAGCAACAAGGAAGTTAAATGTCGCATCTGTATCAGAGATAATAACAAATAGTGCTGACAACTCATCACCAAGCCTATCAAGGTGAAGTTCATCATAAGAGGTTATCTCCAGCACCTCGTCAATAGCAAATGGTGCAAGTCGTGTGGAACAGGATATAAGGATTGACTTTGCAGTTTTACCCGCAGCCAATTTATATGCCTTGTACTGCTTTATTGCAAAAGCACCAATACGCTTTTGTTCCTCTGAGGGAGGAAACTCATTCATAAACTGATAATCTTCATAGTCCTCATCATCTGTAGGTATCTTTACATTATTTAGCCAGTTATCAAGGCACTCAAACTGAATATCAACAGCATTTTTAAAATCTTCATCATCCTCACGGCATTCAGACGCATTTATCATTTCAATAAGAGTTTCAAAATTACGTTCCTCCACAGGTGATAATGTGAAAATATTTGCAATATACGCTGTATACAAAAGCTTTTCAGCCTTAACCCAGAAATCATCGCCACTTGGCTGTTGTGATGATGAAGTGTTTTTGATAAGCACCTCTACAAATTTCAGAATATCTTTTTCCCTGTTCTTTTCAGATATATACGCAAACGGGTTATAATGCATTGACTTTGCAAAGTCTATAGTGTTAAAGACTTTGATATTATACGGCTCATATACGGTATTTCCATTCTTGTCTTTGATAATGTTTCCTGTTCCGTCCCTTAACGGTCTGCCACGTTGGAGCATTTTCCCGCACTCCACAAGTACTGTACCCTTGGGGTCAGTAACAACGTAGGAACTGTGCATCTGCATAAGGTTTGGCTTTACGAAAAATCTGGTTTTACCGGACCCTGAACCACCAACAATCAGAATATTTTTATTTCTTGCATATTTCGGATGTGACGGTCTGCCCATTGTAAGCGATTCAGTTTGTGTTAGAATTACATTATTTGAAAATTTATTGGAATCCATATACGGCTGAACATCTTTGTGAGTACCCCATACAGCTGAGCCGTATTCTTCTCCCTGTCTGAACTTCTTCCGATTTTTTGAATTGATATACAGAATCATCTTCATAATTACTGCAATAACAATACCTACAAGAATATCTACAGGGTTAAAACTTGGAAAAACTTTTGCAAAGGAATCACCTATACCATTGAGAAACGGAAGCATCTTTTCAGAGATGTCCTTGCCCTCTGCAATTCTGTATGCGTAACAGATTTTGTTGCCAGCATATGAAAAAATCATATACGGAATACAGAGTAGAAAAAGTTCCTTAGTTTTCTTGCTGTCAATCTTCATAATTTACAACTTACCTCCTTGATGTAATCGGAACGTGCCTTGGGAATTACTTTCTTAAAAAATTTCATTTGAACCCCTCCGGTATTTATTGCAGCTATCGTGTGTTGTATCTTGATTTCTCACGCTCTTTCTGCTTTTTGCGTGGCTTATTCTGAATTTTCCGAGCGTGATTCGCCAGCGTTTCACGGTTGACTTCACAACGATTGGCATTCTTGTTCCGAACCTTGTCAGCATATTCCGAAAAAGCTTTCTGAAAGCTATCGCTTTTGCTTGCTGAAAAGAAAACGTGATATACAGGCGGACTTGTAGATTTGTCCTTTTTAAGAGCAAAATCCACATCATATTTCCGTGCTGTATTGAGGAAATCTGCAATATTGCTGTTATTCACTTCAATGTTTTCAATTTTACCATTTGTCTTGTTCACAAGCTGTGAATAGGACATTCTTCCTTTTTTAGCTGTTTTTCCATTCAGAAACTCCTGCATCGCTGATTTAAGAATATCGGATGTAAGCTTTTCAGCTTTAATGGAGAGGTCAATCGTCTTTTTTGTACCACGCTCAAAATCAGATGTCATATTTAATCACCTCCGGCATCGGCATTAAAATTATAAACACCGAAAATTTCATTCTGAAGCCAAGCAACAAAACGATGAACCACTTCCTTTGCTTCTTCTTCTGTTTCATATATGCCAAGCGTATATGTACAATTTGCAGAATCAGCTTTAACATAGTACTCTACTGTGATTGAATCATCGTTCTGTAATCTTTTCTCTGCGTCAGTATAAATTGCGATAATATTATCATAGTTCACAATATCTCCTGACTGAGCAATGATTGTCTTTGCCATAAAAACACCTCCTCTCAATGTTTTGCAGGACGGAATACTGAATTATCATAGTATTTATCCTTAAATTCTTCGTTGTGAAACTGCTGTGGAATGAAAAGTGCAGGGTCGCTGTTTTTCAGTTCATTGTTTTCAGCAAAATCACAGGTAAAGCTTGCGTTGTATAAAACTGTTGTAAGATATGCAACAGGATTACGTATTTCCTTTGTGTTAAGCATAAGGCATTTAAGAGCATATTCAATATGCTTCATTTCAAGTTTCTTGAATCTGCTTTCAACTACGGAACGGGGCATATCTTCCTTGCCGATACGTATATACTGCTTTTCGGAGCATATCGAATCAACGATAATGCCTACAAGCATATCAATTCCAGCAATACTTCCTGCGAATGTTACATTGCCTTTGTTCATACTATTATCAGGTGTTTCATCAAAGAAATCCTGATACCAGTCATATTCAATGTTTGATTTGATTAAAAGCTCAATATCATCTCTTTGTTCACTGAGTTTATTTTTCAATCTATCATTCTTATCGTTCAATGACTTCGGT
>JAFWZH010000005.1 GCA_017522515.1 Clostridia bacterium | reverse complement strand
TACTTGCACCCTCCACACTCTTGTGCGAAGCCCTACCCTCCTCTTCATCCATCTAGCGCTTGGCCCTGCCCCCTCTCCCTCCAGGGCCAGCGCATTGGATCAAACAAAAAAGCCCCCTAGAGGGCTAGTTCTAGAGGGGCATCTTGTAAGATAATCTATGACCTAATAATTAATTAATTTTATTAATATAGCTATCTTGTAGTGATAAACCTTGGTCTAATAATTCTTGCTTTGTAATTGTAACACTTGAATAACCAGCGGTATCTTGTAAAAAGTAGTAAAATGTAAAAGCATCTACACCAGCACTATGGCGAATACTTAATACATCTTTAATATATACATCATTAGGTGTTGAATATGCGCCATTAACTAGTAAGTCAACATTTTCAATACTTTCGAACCATGCTACTAGTTTAGGTATGCTATCAATAGGAGTATTACTATTATTTAATATAACTGCTCTTAATAATGTTTTTCCTGCTTTATAGATGTCTAAACTATGCCAATAAATAGGTTTAACACTTGGATTTTCTTCGCCATTGATAGAGCCTGTAACTGCTAAATCTCCACCAATAGAGACATCATTTTCGAATTCAATATCACCACTGATTGAAAGATTTCCAGCTTGGACTACTTCTTTAACTAATCTTTTTAGCTCTTCTGGGCTATACATTCTTCTCATATTTTTATACCTCCTAATATGAAAAAGTTTGCTTTTTTTTAAGAGAGAAGCATAGAACTCTATTTGTTCAAGTTTTTTGAACTAATTAGGATTGTGGCACCATGTAAACCTTAACAAAGCAGTTTCTGGAGATGTGAGCTGTGTTCTCGCTATGATAGAACATATTGAGGAAATCGCCCTCGCCATTTTCATTGTTTCTAACTGCTCTATAAGTGTTATGGAGTCTCATGATTCGAGCATCCACTAACATGGCATAGATGTCACCATCTGCATCACCAAAGTCTGGAATAGCTACCATTTCAGCTGGGATAGCAAGTTCATCTCTATGAAAAGCACCTGCGAGAGTGTTCACTTTGAGATTCGGATTCACACCTTGTTTCACAACAAGGACAAGGCCTGCTTCTGGATTGCCACCAAGGGTGTTGCCATTTAAGGAATGGCCCTCAGAGAAATCAGAGGCAACTTCGACATCTTTTAAGACTTGTTCAATAAATGCTTCGCCTGTTGATGTGTCAACTGGGAGAGCAACTTCTGAAACAAGTTGATTTTCGATGAGATAGCCCCCTGCGATGGCAGTTGTGCCTGTTAAACCAGCACCAGATGCGATAGGTTTAACTAAGACATAAGATTTGGTTGTAGCTGTCACATAGAAGATTTCATTGACAGAGTGAGCACCACTGATGGATGCGCCCTCAGTTGCGAGTGTGACATCTGGACTAGCTGGAACTTGTTGAGCAACACATCTAGTCGCTAAGACACCGAGAGCTTGTCTCTTAATAGCATATCTGAACATAGTTTCTGAATCATACATCGCTTTAGTTTTACCAGCGATAATGTCAGAGAATTGAGCGATATTATGGACTGCTCTTTCAATGTCATTGTTTCTGATTGTTTGTGGGATGGTCTTTTTGCCGAGTGTGTAAGAGAAACTCACTGGGCGATATGTGGAATCATGTGGCGCTAAAGCATTGGCCCCTGTTGGGTCGAATGCTTGTGGCATAATTAAGTCTTGCGCCCATTCTTCGATTGTTTTGCCGAAACTTAATTCTTCACCATCGAAGATTTCTAACTTATCTTTATAGTTTTGCCAGTTAGTATAAATCTTGCCGAGAGTGTCTAATAAGCCGACAGAATTGTCTCTTGTTTCGCTAAAGGTTTCAACTGAGATTTTTTGGTCAGCAACATAGCTAGCCACAAAAGACTTCAATAATGCGATTGCTAATTTTGCCATGATTATTTGGCCTCCTTATTTTTCTTGTTTTTGCTTAAAATCGTCAAGAAATTCATCCATTGATTTAGGTTTGCTATCTTCATCTGATGGATTTCCAGGAGTCTTGTCATCTCCTTGGTTGATAACCATGCGCACAATAGTGTCTCTATATTTTGCAGATGTCTCGACAACTTTATTATGCTCGGTTTCAATTTCATCTAAGCTCTGGAGCATTCCATTATATTCATCCAATTCTTCTGGAGAACTTTCTGGAGTGATTTTTGCTTTAATTTTTTCTCTAAGAGCTGAGAGTCTTTCTTGTAAAGTCATTATTTCTTTTCCCCTTTCTGAGTCTTGTCTTTGATGTCATCAACACCATCCCCAATGATTTTGATAACTTCATCGACTTCCTCTTTATCTATCTTACCATCTGCATTAGCTTTTTTCCACCAATTCCATACTGCCATTGAAATTGTAATAACAGAACCAAGAATTGTGAGAACTAAAGAGATGATTTGAAGAACTTCACTAGTTTGCATCGCTGTGCCGATAACCGATGTTGATGTTCCTATGATGGCACCTGTCACTTGCTTATTCATAATAGGCCCTCCAGTTGATATTCATCTATAAACACTGGGTCAAATTCATTGGACCATTCGAGAATTATTGATTTGAATTTATCTTGTAATTCTCTGAGTCTTTCTGCTACTGAGCCAGCATCTGCCTTAGCGATGTTTTTACTCTTACCCATATCGGTAGCATAATCTGGAGTGTTATAGTCAACTTCATCCTGTTCATTTTGAGGAGTATCATTGTGTCTCGTATAACTTTCAGATTCACTTTCTAACTTTCTAAGTGGGTCTTGGTATTCTTTTTCATATTGATAAATAATAGGCAAATATTTTGGCATTGTTAAGTTAAGAACATTAATGATTTTATTCATAGCTTTAACAAAGTCATCTTCTGTTAGTTCACTTAAATCTTCATCGCAGTTAAGAACAACTTTATAAATATAATTATCGTGTTGTCTATCAAATACAATAGTCATTACTGAATCAATGTATTTTTTAACATCAGCTTGTTTAATAATTGAACCATCGGATTTAATTCCAGCATAATTTACTTTTAATCCAGCCTGTGAAAGCATAGAGAGAAACCAGTTTTCTGGATTAGTGGAACTATTGGGTGATGGTGCAAAAGCTGGATATACATTAAGAACTTCTTGGAATGTAAACCATTTATTCTTCATAAACATCTGGATTTTCCTCCTTTTCATCAACTTCATCTTCTGCTTCTTTGAACATCTCATTGACATCAATAACTTGAACTTTATGATTAAAACAATTATTTGCTCTATCAAATGACTCTTCAATCTCGCTCTTAAATGCGATAGAGTTTTGTTCAATGTCCTCATTGTTTGCATTGACTTCATCCACAATTAGATGTTCTTTCTTTTCGCCAATACCCACATTATTGACACCAATCATTGTGAGAATATCATTATCAACTTTTTGTCTGTCTTGTTCTAACTTATCAATGATATAAGGTGCGCCAGAATTAATCCCTTTAACTTTATCCGGAGCATTAAATGGAGCAAATAAATATGGTTCATCTGCTTCCATTTGCTCTTGCAAAACTTTTGCATTTTCTCTATCTTCTGGAGATAAAGTATACATCCAAGGTTGAGACTGAGCTTTTCTGGCCACTCTCATTTTCATCTCAATATCAACTAATTCCTTAATTTTAATTTCAATAGAAGAATAAACAGACTTATGATTTTTCTGTGCATAAATGATAACTGCATCTTTATCGAGTTCAAGTTCTTTTTCTGTGATAAACTTAACACCTCTTGTGTTGATTAATCTAATATGAGTAGGAAAGTCATAAATATTAAAGCGCTGAGCAGGTGCCCATGGAGTAAAGATAAGAGAATTGGTTCCCATATCAATATCTCCAGTCTCCATAAGGCCAGCGAGAACATCATCCGAGGAAGAAATTGAGGAACAAGCCACAGAACCGACTCCCCATAATTTCTTCATTAAATAATGACTTTGTTGATAATTAAGACCTTTGAAGATATATTTACTCATCCACTTATTAAAATATTTTTCAGTATAAAAGAATAAGAACTTAGCTTTTATATCTTTAGTGGTTTTTCTTTGTAGTTTAACAATAGTTTTTGCCATATTTTATTCCTCCATTAATTAAAGAATATTTTTTCCCAGTTTTCATATTTTTGTTCCACATCCCAGCTGTCTGTGACTCTGGATGTTCTATGAATATATGTGACACCATTTTTGAAGCAATTAATCAATTCTTCTAAGCAATCAGATGGGATGGATGAGATGGCTTCAATACTTGCATCACATTCTAAATAGTCAAAGTTCATTCTATTGTTATGAGTAGGAATTCCCATTCTTTCGCTCTTATACCCAGCATAGAAGAATAAGTCGAATAATAAATTCCTAGTCTGTTCTCTAGCATTATATATTCTATATTTTAATCTATTATCAGAATAAATACTCATTAAATCAACATCATCAGAACCAGCAACTGAAGCAGATTGATTTTGATATTGTGCAATTTTTTGTTTTAGGCCTACCTCATTAGAAATTGCTGAAGCGACAGCATTCTTTGCGCTAGTGGCCAATGAAACAATGCTTCCCACTACCCCAGCGAATTTTAATGGAGCTGATGGAATAGCTAAAGATGCAACTAAAGAAGCTCCACTTAATCCAATTCCAATAGCATTAGAAATATTAGAAATATTCTTGTTCTTTACATCGTATTGATAACCAGAACGAATATAATTAATATAAGGAACATTATATAGAACTTCTTCATTATTTCTAGCAATAGGTAAATATTTTGAATAATTTTGCTCATCATAGGAAAGCTTGTATGTGTCAAAAGTAAACATAAATTTACTATTAATAGTTCTTGTGACATCAAATTTAATATTAAAACTTGTATATGGATTGTCATAGTCACTATAAATTTTAGCAATATCACATTTTTCTAACTCAATCTTAAAGGCAAATGAATCATAATAGAAAGTTGGCTGATAAAATTCGCTATGATAGAGTTTTGACTCGTATGTATAATCCTTTCTTAAATCAGTTAGTGCTGGGTTTAATGAATATGCAAACTTAAAGAATAAGGGTTGTAAAGGATTATATACAGCTTCTAAATCTACAGATAATCTCGTGTTCAAATCTTTTAATTTTAGAACATTGATAATTCCTCCCCCACTTTGAACGAGAGATGTTAGCTCCCAATCTGTGCCAGAAACTGGAATAACTTGATTATCTTCCCAGTCATCTAAAGTAAAGTTATAAGGGCAATAAGGAAGTTTCAATAACTTAATATTTTTAGCATCTGTTCTGTCTAAATTAGTAATTGGGTCAAGATTAACATATGTTGTTGTATTTTTAAATTGATATTGGTCTACATCTGTGTCTGTAATAAAAGAACTTGTAATTGTTGGAAAATTATCATATCTATTGTAATCAATAGGAAGCCCTGTAAAATCAATATAATCAATATCGTCATATTGAAAATCTACTACAATTTTATAAACTGCATTTTCAAGAACTAAATGAAAGCAAATAATATTGATCTTATTTCCTGCTTTAGTAATCAAAAGGCGTGTGAATAAAATTGGAGAAGCTACTACACTATTAGAAAGAGTAGCGTTTTGTCCACTTGCAAGTTTAAACCAATACCACTTTCCCTCTTCTAAATATGATGGAATAAGTCTTCCACTTGCAACATAGCCACTATCAACTTTTAATCCAGTTTTTTCTGGTATTAAATAACATTCTACTGGATTGACTAATGAATCAGATGGATTGTCTTGATTTCTATATAACAGATACCAGTTCCCAAGAATTGTCCATTTTGCAGTCTGAATTGTTTTAATTGAATCAAGATTTGAAATTAAAAGTGGAGAGATGTTTTCTGGAGTTTTGTCAATATTTCTAAAAACAGAACCAGTTCTAATAAAATATGGGGTGTTATCTCCAGAGAATGCTTCATCTTCATAAAACATAATGTCCATAAGATAACCTTGTGAATCATGAATTTCATAATAATATTCGCCCGACCAATTTCTAAAACGGCCTAAAATTTCATTATCGGTAGCTGTATAATCATCAGGAATCATAAAGACTAATCCTTTTATCACATTATTAGCTTCATCAATTCCAGATAAAATAAGTTTATCAAAGTATATACTTGCAGTGAAATAAATAGTGCATTGATTGCCTAAGTGTTCATGAATATTTGAGACTTGGAGGTTATAATCATCAAAAGTAATAACTAAAAGTCTATGGGTGTTCCCCTCCAGAGTAAATCTATTTTTATGTTCTCTAGTAATTTTAGTATTAGCTTTGAAGACATATTCTGAATTTTCTTGGAATGTATTTAGAACATCCATCACTAATTCAAAGCGCACAGTGTTTTGACTTCTTTGAACTGCTCTTTTAACAAAGTAATAGCAAGTTCTAGCGCCATCTTCAATATTGAGAATAGAGACATATTGATAAGCTAAACTTGCACCTGGTTGCGAAACATCTTGTGGCAAGTCAACTTTTATTTCAATTTCTAATCCTTGTCGAACATATTGAAAATTATTAATTACTAATGGTGTAAAAGTTGCTAGATAATCGCTGATATTATCAATCTTAAACAATTTCCCAGGAACTAATCTCCATGGATTAGCATCTGTTGCTTTGTATAATTTTAATGTGGCTCTCGGAGTGCTCATATACTTTTATAAACCTCTTCTAAATAATAGTATATATTAATATTTTCAAAAGATACATTCCTTTTTCTAAAGGCATCCTTAAATCTTTGAAGAAGCATTCTTTCATCTAATGAAACAAGAATAGTTCTCTCTACCATTTGCTCAAAGTCAAAGCAATAAGAAGTTCTTCTTGCTGATACATTATCCAAGAACATACAGAAGAAATCATCTTTAAGCTCATCTAAATAATTATTTCTAAAGATACCGATATTCTTTCCATCAATTCTAAGCACAAATTGAAGAAAGAAATTAGGTGGAAGTTTGCCGAGTTTAATATTTCTGTCATTGACAGCCATACCCTCTAAAGCATATTGATTATAGTCTTCATCAAATTTATAGAGTGGGTTCTTTTCCAATAATTGCTTTTTAAGTTCTGGATGAAGAACTCCCCATTCAATAGCAAATTCATCACCCACATAAACATGATGAATGAATTTATAGCCATTCTCAGTCTCAATATATTCATCTCTTCTAAGTTGATTGACATCGACTCCAAGGCCCACAAAAATTGGATTATGTAAAGAGTATGGATTTGCTGAAAAATACATTTTCAAAAATCCTTTTCCATTATATTCTCTTCTCCAAGTGGTATATGTTTCTTTTATTTTGAAGAATTCATTCTTAATATATTTTTCCTCACTGCGAGGGTCAATAATATATTCATCCATAAAAATCCCTCCGATGTTTGGAATCTTTGCAAGTTTTAATCTTCTTAAAGGAATAGAAAGAGATGTGATTCTAAAAAATAACTCTCCTTTAATTTTAACATCCACTATTCCATCTTTGAAACTGCCCTTATTAAATTGAAAGTCTACAGGTTCAATAGCCCATTTATTAATTGTGTTCTGTATGTCTCCAATCATAGCTTCACTAATTTCCACAGATTGTCTGACTAAATAACCCCAGGGCTTTTTATCTTCTATCCAATGACAATAAATTTTCTCCCACCAAGTTGTATCAGTTTTTCCTGGTTCACGAGGAGACATGAAAAAATTGAGCCATTTATTAAATCCATCAATGACTCTCCAAGACATGTGGATGTTGTCTCGTGGGATTCTTGTTTTCATACTTTCTCCTTTTAATATTATATCCTTAATTAAATAATTATAAAATATTTGAAAAAAAGTTATTGACTAGTTATTGACTTTTTTATATAATAAGGGTGTAAAAATAAGATGTGTTGACATCAATTCCATATTAGAAATGAATTAGGAGGTCCTTAATATGCCAAGCATTAAAGATAATATCAAAGAAGAACTTCTAAAGAAAATTTATGATGAAGAGACTAATGTCATGCAAAGAATCGCTCTCACTAATACAGCACAAGAGGCATACGAATGCACTTGTGAGAGAAACTTTCTTAATAAACTGAAAGAGTGGGCAGAGACATTATGAGCAAAGGTTTAGAAAAATTAAAAGATATTAAACAATTATTAAGTCTTAATCAATATGGTGGTGATAAAGATAAGCAAGTTGTAAATGATGAACTATACACCATTGAAAAAGAACTTAAAGATTATTATGAAATTAAAGAAATAGCGAAACGCTATAAATGGGACGATATTACTAGCGAAATCTTCAATGTTGAAACAGATAAAAAATATCGCGACCTATTCGATAGTGCCATTGTTAATATTCAAGAAGATTATCGCAAAGCAAGAGCATTAGAGATTATTAAGAATAAACGAGTCAACGTTGGTTATTTAATTATCCCTGCAACATTAGAAGAGTACAATGAGTTAGTAACAGGTTCTATTGCTGGTAAAGATAGACAACTAACCCAAG
>JAFWZH010000188.1 GCA_017522515.1 Clostridia bacterium | reverse complement strand
GGTCAAATGAAAAAGTAAATTCCAGTTAAAAACGATTTGACCTTATATTTTCGATTTTGAGCAACTTTTTTCAGTTTACCCTATACAAAAGTACCCTGAAAAGTGCTATAATTCGTTATGGAAAGTCTGTTTGTTTGCATAGCAAACAGACAGCTGGACAAAATTGAGCAAAAATAAATTCCACCTGTCTTAGAGAAAAATTTATGGATTTTGGTGGTTATCTATCTGCTCATTACAATTTAAACGTGATTACTTATCACGGTGTTCTATTAATGCCGGTTTTAACAAGACTTCGTCTGGGGAGACTTTAAATTGTCCTGTTAAAAGCGGTATTTTTTTGTCTAAAAGCAAGGCTGCTAAATCGAACGGGCAAGCACCATTTAAACTATCTCTTGCAGTTGAGTTGATGTGGCTTGCCATAAGGTTTATATCTTCCTGTGTGTATTTGTGCATGCTGCGTCCCTTGGGGATGACATAACGTATGTATTCGTGATTCTTTTCCAGGCGAGCCTTTTGATTGGAAACATATGGGTCGCAGTAGAATACATAGGTACGATGAGTGCCACTTTCTGTTTTTTCGATATCCCAAGGATTTTTAAATTCAGAACCATTATCCGTTAAGATAACAGGAAAATACTTTTTGAAAGTTCGAATCCCAAGTGTTTCAGTCAAGGTATTAATAGCCTTAATTACGCTCCGTTGTGTACAGTCAGGAAGAAGAATAATTAACATAAAACTGCAACTTCTAAATAGAAGTGTCAGTAAGCATTTACCAGAGGCTCGACTACCTTTTACCGTGTCCATCTCAACGACATCGGAATCAGGATGAGCTACCATAAAGCGTTCAAAATCAATGAAGGTGCGTTTGTTCCGATATGCCTGTTTTGCGATGGAACTTTTGCGAGGTTCAGAGTGTTTCTTGCGTTTTTTGTAGCGAACGCGGCGTGGTAGGTCGATATTTCTGGCTTGAAAAACTTTCTGATCGAGATAGTTATACAGAGTTCTTCTGCACACAGGAATTTCATCGGCATGCACGGCAAATATGTGACTAAGAGGTTGTCCTTTCATTATTAGTGGAGAAATTAAATCGTTGAGTTCCTGTAGTTCTTCAGGGGTCATATTTATTCCCTCACGAGATTTAGAAAGCGTTTTTTCATAGTTCGACTGTGCCTTTTTGGCTGAGTAATGATATTGGGCCAACTTGCATCTGTTGTGTTGAGTACAGGCGTTACATACATAAGGAGGCTTGTTTGGTGCATCACAATCCCAGGGACGGAAAAAGACACAGTAATAAACAGGGTTTTTATAGCATTGACGACAAACGCTTTTGCATTTCATGTTTCCACACACATGATGCTCCTTACAGTCAGCATAGTGAATACAACTTTTGCATTTGCTACGAAAACGGTCAGGTGCATAATAGGTGCGGTTCCGCTTTACTTCTTTGGAAATAGTAGAAGGGTCCTTGTGCAATGTTTTTGCGATGCTGGCAAAAGAGTTTCCTTGTAGCAATTCCTGTTCAATATAAATTCTATCAGAAAGAGTTAAATGTTTTTGATTATGATTTTTCATAGATAAATCCTTTCTGACAGACAGATAACCATAAAAATTGTATCAAATACTGTGTGCAAGAGTAAATTCCAGTTTTTCCATTTGAGGATGGAATTTAATTTTTCACATTACG
>JAFWZH010000187.1 GCA_017522515.1 Clostridia bacterium | reverse complement strand
TCAAAACCTGATTCTGAAAAAAGATAAAAATGGAAATCTGCTTTTTCTTGTTGTGGCAGCATTTTTGATTTAGTATTGAGATACTCTGTATAACTGAATGGACTTGCCTTGAATTTACATTCACCAAGAATATATGAATCCAAATGTTTTGAAACAGCGAGAATATCAATTTCTGTTTCACGTACTTCCGTTTTGTCTTCTTTACAGCGAACAGTTGTCTTTCCCCACCAGCGTCCGATTTTAGAATATCTAAACGGCAGTTTATTCTCCCTTTGCTGTCTGCGGATAAATTCAATACAAATATCCTCAAAGACTTCTGCAGCAAACTCATGAAGTGCAGGTGCTATAGAATATTCATAAACACCGTCAACATCTCCGTCCTCCAGTTCAGAATAATTCGTAAATACGAAAGCATACCAGAAACGGAAAAAATTATCAGTAAGTCTGTAAAGACCTCTGTTTGAATTGGCACGTTCTTTTATACCTGCATCAACAGAAAATTCACGTTCAACTATTTCAAGTTCAATGAGATTTTTCAGATATACGCTTGTTTTTGAGGTGTCTTCTATAAGCGATTTCATACTAATTTCATTAAGCTTTGTATTTCCCAATGCAACAGCTTCAATTATAGAGTTATACAGCGGTGTTTCTCTCAATTCCTGACGTAAGAGGAATTCTACTTCACTATACAAAGCACAGCCCTTTGTAAGTATGTTTTTCTTTATATTTTCAGCAAGCGTAAGTTTGTTGTCAAACTGTTTTAGATAATGTGGTATTCCTCCCAGTACCGCATAAGCAATAATCTTGTCATAATTTGAATAATCGGGAAAGAATCGAATAGCTTCATAGAAATTCATTTCTTTCATCTTATAAATGCCTGTAGCTCTGCCATAAAGCGGATTTTTCTCTGCAAGCAATTCTTTTTCAATAAAACTCATTGCACTTCCGCAAAGTACAATCATTACATTTTCATCTTTAAACAATTCATCCCAAAGATTCTGCAATATAGACGGAATACTTTCATTGCCCTTACACATATACGGAAACTCATCAATTACTACAAGCTTTTTGCTGTTGCCATATGGTAAATCTGCTATACTGCGAAATGCTCTGTCCCAATCAGCAAATTCGGTGATATACGAACTTGCAGGAATATTTTCACGTAATATTTTTTCAGAGAAACTTTTAAGCTGAAGTTTATCAGTACATTCTCTGCACGAAAAGAAAATGTGCTGTTTGCCTTTGCAGAATTGCCTCAATGTTTCTGTTTTTCCAACTCGTCGTCTGCCGTACAATACAACAAGCTGACCACCATTCTGCATATATTTCTCTTCAAGAAATTTTAATTCCTGCTCTCTTCCTATAAACATACTATCACCTCAAATACATCTAATCGTGATTTAGTAAATCTTGATTTGATACTATTATAACCTGTATTTTGAATTTTGTCAAGCTATTTTTATAAATTCAGAAAGCTCACGACTCTTTCTTTTTACTATGTATTTTAGTATGTTCTTTTCTGAAATATTTCTTGTCTGATTTCTTCTAAATTAGGTATGTATTTCCCCCACTTTTCAAATGCTTGTCTGCATATATCAATATCAAGAATAATGCAGTCATTTCTTGGAATTAAATCATTGACAGTAAGGAAATTCTCAGGGATTTCTTCAACTCTGAATTTAAATTGCAAACCTAATTTTCCAGCAATATACTTCATTTATGGTTCCGACAGGAGGATACTTTTCTTTGTTAAAAAAGCGATCCAGAGAATCATAAAGTTGTAATTCCATTGGTTCATCTATTGCTTTGGCATATTTTTCGTATGCTTTTTTTACACTTATAATTTCCTTTGCACGTTTAAAAGATTCATATTTTATTTTAGTTTTCATAATATTCTCCTTATTCAATTCCAGATATATCTACATACATTATATCATTCATCTCTATTGAAGTCAAATGATTTTATATTTAATCAATTGGGATTTTAAACTTATAATCAGAATTATTAAAATTTCATTTGCAATTTTCAAAAATTTATGATATAATTAATAAAACAATTCCTGAATTTCGGAGGTACAATATGAAAAAATTTGTTTGGACAGACTTTTATTCTGAATTTGCAACTTCATTGCTGAAATATGCACCTGATAGAACTAAACTTATTGAAATGATAAAAGAAATCTATACCAATGCTAAAATGAAACTACCAACACTTGAACGTGACAATAATATCGTTGATATTGATCCTTTTACCATATTCGCTCTTTTTAATAAAGGCATCACAAATGAGAACAGGTATGCTATTCTTACACAGGTAAAAGACCTGTTTAAAATTTCAGCTGATGTACCTAATGATTTTGACGGTATTCCTGTTGCAAATAATATGTCTGCAACTTTCTATCATTTCAATGGTGATCGAGAAGAAAATGATATTGAAAACCTTTGGAATTTATTTCGATATGCCATTATATATGCTGACCAACAAACAAATGAAACAGAATTTATAAATGCTTTCAATAAAGTTGTATCACAAAAGGGTGTCAGCTGGAATATTACAATGGGACTTTATTGGATACGACCTTATACTTTTATAAATCTTGATGCACGCAACAGAAAACTGCTTGAAAACAATCAAAGCAGATTCAAGCCGGATATAGACATTATGAAAACGCTGAAGCGAATGGTATCTGCTGAAAATTACCTTATACTTATGAAAAAGACTAAAGAAATCATGAGTGAGTATAACAATTTCCCTGAATTGTCATTTGACGCATGGAAAAAGTCAACGGATGATCACTATTCTTTTTTCAATAATAATAACAAATCATTCAACGCAGAAATCAGCAAAAACACAATTTTATACGGACCACCCGGAACAGGAAAAACTTACAATACAGTATTGTATGCTGTTGCAATTATCGAGAGCAAATCTCTCGCTGATGTAAAGAATGAAAATTATTCTGATGTCCTGACCAGATATAATACATATAAAGCTGATGGACTGATAGAATTTACTACATTTCATCAATCTTATGGCTACGAGGAGTTCATTGAGGGCATTAAGCCCGTTATGGACAATACTGATGAAACAGCCTCCGATATCCGATATTCTATTGAAGATGGATTGTTTAAGGCTTTTTGTAATAAAGCGTCTATTCCTGTTTCGAAAAAGGCAAATATTGAATTGGGACTTAATAAAAATCCTACAGTCTGGAAGGTTTCATTATGCTCCACAGGCGATAATCAAGTAAGAACAGAATGTCATGAAAACGGACATATTCGTATTGGATGGGACGAATACGGTGGAGATATTACAGAAGAAACTGATTTTTCTGAGTTTGGTGGGAGAAATGTACTTAATGCTTTTATTTCTCAAATGAAAATCGGTGATATTGTATTCTCCTGTTATTCAAGCTCTACTATTGACGCAATCGGTATTGTTACTGGTGAATATGAATGGTGCGATGAAAAATATGACTATTATAATCGCAAAAGAAACGTAAATTGGATTGTTAAAGGCATTAATGAAAATATTCTTGATATAAATAATGGCAATCCAATGACTCTTGCATCGGTGTATAAACTTAATCGTATAGCGCTATCAGATGTTATGGCTATCATAGAAAAACATCTGCCGCAAGCAGTTGAAGAAAAAAAGAATCATGTCTTTATCATCGATGAAATCAACAGAGGCAACATCAGTAAAATTTTTGGCGAACTGATAACGCTTATTGAATCTCCAAAAAGACTGGGACAAGAAGAAGGAATGAAAATAAGATTGCCTTATTCCCGACAATTATTCGGAGTCCCTGATAATGTTTATATCATAGGCACAATGAATACTGCTGACCGTTCTGTTGCAGCCATTGATACAGCCTTGAGACGACGTTTCCGTTTCAAAGAAATGATGCCTGATTTAAATGTACTGAACGGTATCAAAATTGAAGATATTTCAATATCTGATATGCTCACACGAATTAATAAACGCATTTCAGTTCTTTATGACAGAGAGCATACCATAGGACACGCTTATTTCATACCTCTGAAAGATAATCCTACAATTGAACAATTGGCAGAAATTTTTGAAAACGCTATTATTCCTCTGTTACAGGAATACTTCTACGAGGACTATGAAAAAATTCGTCTTATTCTTGGCGACAACAAGAAGAACAATAAAGAAGAACAATTCATCATTGCGATAAAAAACGATTACAATGATTTATTTGGAAATTCAGACGTTGGCTTCGATGATTCTGTAACATATGAAATCAATCATGCGGCATTTGAAAACATTGAGGCGTATAAACAAATATAAAGGAAAAGAGGGCAGAAATGAAAGAACCCTATCGTATAACTGAATA
>JAFWZH010000186.1 GCA_017522515.1 Clostridia bacterium | reverse complement strand
TTTGCTTTTTCTTCATGACTCTTTTTAGTCATCACGAGAGGAAGACCGCCATATGTGTAATATTCCTGCCAAGCATAACGCTTTTCTCCTTGAAAAGCGTTATAAAATTCCGAAAAAGAAAGCGGACTAACTCTGATTTCATCGCCGCGTCCACGGAATTCTGTGAGGATGTCCGAAGAGAGCATTTTAGAATTACTGCCGGTAACGTACACGTCAATATTATCGTGTTTCATAAGACCAAGCACAACATCCACAAAACTGATTTTATCCTCAACTCCCTCAATATATGGATTCTGAATGGTAACAACCTTTTGAATCTCATCAAGGAAGACATAATATGTTTTACTCTTATCAGAAGTCAAGTTGCGTATATGCTTGCCGAGTTCAAGCGGATTACGGTACTTAATATTTTCATCATCATCAAGAGCAAGGCAAATAATACATTCTTCTGCCACCCCGATTGATTTTAAATAGTCTTTATATATATTGAACAACAAATAAGATTTGCCGCATCTTCGGATGCCGGTAATAACCTTAACTAAGCCGTTTCCCTTTTTGCTGATTAATTTTTCGAGATACTTCTTTCTTTCAATCATAGCACATGCCTCATCGAACAATTTTGCGTATTTACGCAAGAGAGAGAATTTTTGTTGATGCTTTTGGCTTCCTATGGTAGACTATCCATAGAAGTTTGACCGACTCTCGCCTTGGGCGTATGGGCTGAGGTATTTTGCATCAGCAGAGTTTTGGCAAACTTCTTCTTTGATAATCAGCATGATTCAAATAAAGAGTTTTTAATACATTACCTTTTTATAGTATTTCGTTATCATTTAAAGCTATCAAACATGTGATACAATATAAAAAAGGAGGAGTTTTTATGTCACTGATTTTTCACCATCCAGAATTCGAGCAGGAAGTACGCGAACGCTTGAGCATTTTCGAGCGAGAAATCACAGAAGAAGATGCGTTATTAGTAAATGAACTTGATCTAACAAATTTTGATTTTAAAGGCGAGGACATTGAGACACTATTTTTATTTTCCAACCTTACATCACTTTCCATTATTACCGGCGAGCAGGATTCTTCCTTTTGGAATCATTTTAATAAACTACAGGATTTATTTTGGGAGTGTTGGGGACACAAAATTGATTTTTCTGTGTTTTCAAATATGAAAAACCTTACTTCTCTTATGGTTTCCGGCGGTGATTGCTCTGGCATAGAATTTATAGGGCTTGATTCGTTAATCAATTTAACCCATTTAGATGAATTAATTCTTCATGAATTCGGTCCGGTAGATCTTGCACCACTTGAAAATATGCCACAGTTAAAGCATTTTTCCTTATCATATACAGATTCAGCTCGAAACATAGAAACTATCGGTAAATTACATTGGTTAGAAAGTTTGACTCTGCACGGTCTCTACATTGATAATCTTGACTTTCTAGATTTTTTACCCGGCTTTATAGAACTTGATATGTGCGGTATTGAGATTTACGGAAGAAAAAATGTAGATGTTCTAAAATGGAAACGTTTTGAGAAACGTGACATTTGTGAAATCAAAGTTAAAAATCAGCATTGGGAGTATATCGACCTATCCGTTCTGGATGACTAACCATGGTAGGATATTTTCATCTATGTTTATCTCTGCTTGTTTCGATTTGTTTGTCAAAATACATCTTTTACAGTCATAATAATGTACGTTTTTTGGGACACCTACTGTGATATAATATTATTGTAAACAAAAACATCCATCATAAAGAAAGCGAAGTGAAGACAATGGATAATATCATAAGTGATGCTGTGAGTAAACTTTCTGCCATCACTGACTCAACCCCTGTGAACTGGGACGCTTTCGATGCTGTTCTCAATGAGTTGGAGGATATCAACACCTATGAAGATCAGTACTACGAAGAAACAATTTTATCCGAATTAATATTTAACGGAGACTTTTATAACCGCGGCACCATTTTGGCCGATATCGTTCGTCATTTTCTCTCATGCGGATATGACGTTTCTGCAAATGAGGGCGCGAACGGTGGTTTGGCTCTACGCGCGCTCTGTTGGTCATCGTATGACAGACACATTTTGGATGCGGCCAAAGTGCTGATGAATGCCGGCGCCCCCGTCAAATACGTATCCAAGGACGATGATCCGGGCGAAGATGAGCCGAAAGGTCTGTTTGCAAGTATCAGTTGGAAACTAGGCGGCGCATGGATGGTAGATAAAGATTTCGCATTCGCAAACATACTTGAAGCCTACTACACAATGGCCGAAGCCAATCTGGCAGGCAAGGATTATAATTCCATTGATGCCTACCTTGCTTGTATCGGAAGGCCACTTACTTCCGTCTCTACCATTAATGTTGACGGCAATCCCGCTATGCAGGCGGAGGGGGCTATTACGGTTTATTCCGAACCACTCATCATGTGGTTTGAGGACAAACCCCTTGTTATTAGCTGCTATACCGATTTTGTGGTAAATCCGGTGTATGCCGAAGATAAAAAAGATACACTCGCAGATGTCACTACGGTATTTTCCTCCCTTGTTGGCGCCACACTGCAAGAAGTGCAGTATATTGGTACAACCATCTGTTACTTTGAGTTCAGCAATGGCAGGAGGCTGTTTTTTGCAAGCCGTGATGTTGGTGACGGAAAACGAATCGGCACTTTTGATATCCCGGCTGACAGCCAAAAGGTAGATGTCGAGCAACTCCGTATCGAGTGCATCTGTGCGATAAACGGACGTACCTTTGCCAGCACCGTCACGAAATATAACGAGGATGCGATTGCTCTATTCTGCGATAATGCAGCCTATCTTCTCTATCTCCGTCCCGGAACAGCCGACAGATACCGGTTTGGTATTTGCCCTTGTGCCAAGGCGTTACTTACTGAATATACACGTCAGTACCCATTGCAGCAGCCAATGAAAACAACATGGATATGCGATCAGAATAATCTTTCCGCAGTGCGTCTTGACTTCCCGGAGGGATACCTGTACATTGCTGCTACAGAATATTACGAAATCGAAATCCAACTTTCTGACAAAGTATATAATCCTTTGGAATACTCTATTTTGTCTCACGAAGAGGGCAAACACATGGAATTCTTGAAAAGGAAGAATGGTGATTAATTATGAAATTATTTGATACATTCGAAGCGGTAAAATTTCCGGAAGAAAACATGATTTTTATAACCCACAGTGGGTATCTTTACTACATCTACAACCCAAAATTCAAAAGATGGAGAAAACACAGCAATGCCGGCAACGACCACCTTACTGTTTCCAATTACCCCGATGTAAGCAGAGAAGAACTTACAGATGCCATGAATGGTGTTTTTCCAAAAAAGGAAACTGATTTTATGCGATTGTGCAATCCCTCCCAGCTGTGCATCCGAGATATGATGAATTTGCTTAATGAGGATTATTCTAAATACATGACGGATTATTCCATTCACAATATGGTTCATCTTTTTTTATCAGAATCGGACATTTGTTATAAATCTTTTGAGAAAATACAAAAATTGCTGGAGGCTGCTGTCGAAAATCGTTACGACAACAACCTGGTTGTTACACAAATAAAGGAGCTTTCGTCTAAAATTATCGGCAGAGACATTTTCAAGAGAGAAATCGGCATCATTGATGGTCATGATGGCTCGTCGTACTTCTGGATCATGCCGGTACGGATCATTGACTATTCCAACACAAACGAAATAGATAACGTTGCTGAAATGAGAAGCGGCGAAATTTCCATTGAAGAAGATGATGTTGCCCAGTATCTTATTCCTTTCCTCTATAAGCACTATGACAACGACCTCGAAGCCAATAAGCATAGAATCGAAGACTTTTGGATTGACGATTACGGAAACGAGCAGACAGATTTTATTTGCGGTTTTGAATGGTATCTGACTCACAACTTCTTTTCCTTCGATTCAATTGAGGCAATTCTGGCGGATATCAACGATACTGTTGATGCTCTGTCCACCGGAAGAGACAACGAATTTACGGAAAAATTAAGAAAAAAAAGAGGTACTTCTACATACCAACTGGTATATTCAAAATACCTCAGTGATGAGGAAGTGGCAGAGTACAATTCCAACAGACCAATAGTAGATGACACAGAAATTGAACTGATTATTGATTTTTACCACCGCTTCATATATCGGATGGAATATATGCTCAAAATCGGTAAGGAGAAAGGGTATAATCTGATCTCCTTTATGGGTCCCTAATTCCCTAAAAGGCAAGTCCATTTCCCTCAGTTTTTCATCACTACATTGCCAATTGCGTTTGTTTTTATCATATAGCAGAATATCTAAAGTAAATTCATTCTATTATTCAAGGGGAGCTTTTAATTGAAAAAATTTTTAAACATTCTCAGTATTTTCGCAAGTGCTATACTTAGCATCATTTTCGTTATAACAACTTTTTCGATTGTACTTTATTATTCAGTAGCAGGATTGCTTCATCGTTTCGCAGGTATTTTTGTAGATTCGGCAATACAACATATATTAACAAAACTCATAATATCTCTTATTATCTGTTTTGCAATTATGATTGCATCAATTGTAGCCTGTGTTCTGTTCAAAAGAAAAAAAGCATTTACTGCATAATAAAAAACAGGCTGCAGCCCGGCAATTTTGCAAGGTTGCAGCCTATTTATTATCACTACATTTTTATCAATCAATATAATCTATCTTTAGCCCCGAGCAAGAAAGCAAGGATACATTTGACTTGTTATCATTATTAATTGTCGTCGTAATATTTTCTTTTACATTACTCAAATTCGCATTTGTTTGTGCGCTTGTATCCGCATATGAAATATAAATCTTAGAAGAACTTACAAAGGTATTACCTCCCACCAAAATATTAGCTTGGGTAGATGAAGTAATATTATTAATCTCAAGATTCGTCGAACCGCAAGACTCGAATAAGTTGTTGGTAAGCTCAACATTTCCGTAGCCGCCTGTAGTCGAGCCACCGCTAACCTCACTGGACAGCCAAATTGCATTAGTATATCCATTGAAAAGGTTCGTATCAATAGACACATCTTTCATATTACGAATAGAAATAGCACGATTCACGAAAGTCGCAGTGCCGCCGGAACCGTTAGCATACGTCGGCTTTTGGGAAAGGTTGAAATAGTTGTCATAAATGGAAGCAACCTTCTGCATACTGTTTGTCGCAAGAATAGCACTACCATTAGTCTTTGCAGCATCAGTATAGCAATCAAATACATTATGACATATTTCAAGAGTAGCCACACCGTTGGCATTTCCTCCAAGAATACGAATTTGAGCATTGCTGGCATTTTCCGTAAAGTGGATGCCGTTAACTTTCAAGTTGACAGAAGACATACTGTTTGCAAGCAAAGTAATACTTCCTTTTAAATAACTCTCATAAGTGCGTCCCGGGTTTAAAACATACTTGTTGCCACCACCGGTCAACGCTTTAATGTTATTACGATTACTGCCGTAAATTGTAACACTCTTATCACTAATTACTACATCCTCCGCATATACACCGGGAGCAAGATATATAGTTTTGCCGTTTTCTACCTTATTTATTGCATCCTGCAGCGACGCAAAACCATTTGTACCAACGGTAACCGGGCGACAATACCATTTATCGCAATACAAAGCCGCCTCTCCGTTCGCTCTGCCCCCAAAGGCATTATCAACATATATCACACCTGCCGAAGCACTTGCATTAGCAACCCTAACATCAACCGTAAAAACAAATGTGCCCACTTTTAAGTAATACGTATTATCCTCACGGTATGTATTTTCGCCGGCAGATTTTGCTGTAATCGTACCGCCCGCTTCCGTTTCGCAAGCAGCATCTTTATACAACTTGCCTCCTGCAACCGATACGGAAATATCAACGCTCGCCTTGGTGGAGGTAAAACAGTTAATATAAAAGGTTCCATTATGAAAATACGAATTAACCGTTTTATCAGTTGCGGAAACTGTCAACTGTGCCGGAGCAACAGAATGAGCATGTAATATAATTGCGTTATGGTCAGAAAGAGCAGGAGTAAACATATTCGACATAATGCGCTCAAATCTGTCAATCGCTGTATAAGAAGAATTATAAAAAATATGATCAAGCGAGTTGTTTGCCAAAGAATCACCGGCGATGGTTGCAGCATCAATCAGCTGCGTTCCTTCAGTAAAATTAACCAGTGCGTTTTCTACGGAATACTTGCCGTTAAAATCGCCGAGCACAAATGAAGGTGCCGAAAAACCGCCTGTACTATTCATTGCCGTACGCAATTCCTTAAGACAATTACGCTGTTTTTCTACAGCTGCCGAGCCGGAATTCACCGTCAAGTGTGTATTGTAAAAATACACAGGTGTGGAGCCTGCCTGATTATCCGACAACTGAATCCATTGATAATAACGGTCAGCATCTGCGCTATATGCAGCCGCACCGCTTTTTTGCAATTCAAAGCGGTCTTTTTTGTAAAGAATCAATAATCCATGGGTGATTGTTGTTGAAACAGCATTTTCATCTGTCAATACGCGGCAATCATATATGTCCGAAAGATTGCGTTCCAAAGCAGATACCCAGTTAAAATAACCATTATCCGCGCAACCCTGACATGCTTCCTGAACGCCGATTACATCAGGTTCTTTCTCCAAAATCATCGAAATGATTGCTCTGCTTCGTGCCAAGGGAGTATCATAACTATTTGATGTTGTGTTATAATCCAGCACATTAAGAGACATAACCGAGATATTGCTGTTCCAGTCTTCTCCGTTAACTGTATTTGGATTCTCTATATCTGCAAATACACAAAGAAAAACCATACTTAAAATTAATACAATCGACGCAAAAAACGCAACTAATCTCTTTGAATAAGACACAAAAGCACTTCCTTTTACTATTTTACTTTTTACTGTTTCAATGTTTTAATGAATCATATCATGTTTTTTGTTTTTTATCAAGAAACTGTTTTCTCAGCCAATTTTTTGATAATATTAATATTTCTTATTTCGTGCCGAAGAGCCTGTCCCCCGCATCGCCTAA
The DNA here is from genome assembly GCA_017522515.1 of Clostridia bacterium. Next base: position 12,718 of record JAFWZH010000186.1, on the reverse strand, counting down.
GCCGGGAAGAATATATCCGTTTTCATTAAGGCATCTGTCAAGAGTAGATACGTATATATCTACATCAGGATGAGCCTCAGCAACTTTTGAAACGCCCTCCGGAGCACCGATAATGGCCATAAACTTAATGTGTTTACATCCCTTGCTCTTAAGCAATTGAATAGCGTCGCAAGCACTTCCGCCTGTAGCTAACATAGGATCTACAAGCAAAACAAGAGTATCTTCAATGCCTACAGGAAGTTTACAGTAATAAGATTGAGGCTCTAATGTTTCCTCATCTCTGTACATTCCGATGTGGCCTACTCTTGCCGAAGGGAAAAGAACATGAACACCGTTAACCATTCCAAGTCCTGCACGAAGAATAGGAACAATAACAACAGAATTATCTTTTACTACAGTTTGAGTACACTTCTCAAGCGGAGTCTGCACTTGAATTTCCGTAGTAGGAATGCCTTCCTTAAGACTCTCATAGGTCATTAAAGTAGTAATTTTGTGTTTTATGAGCGGATGGTAAAAAATCACCACATTGTCATAATTTTTCATTATTGCTCATCCCCCTTGGAACTCTCATCTGCTTTGTTAGTTTTTTTAAATTTATTTAAAAGAACATTTACAATAATTCCGAGAATCAAAGCACAAGCTATAGATGTAATTGTAACCTTGCCTATTGCCATGGACATACCGCCGATACCTGCTATTAAAATAACAGATACTGTAAAAAGGTTAGCATTATCTTCAAGGTCAACTTTTTGAATCATCTTAAGACCGGAAACTGCAATAAAGCCGTAGAGTGTAATGCACACGCCACCCATTACACAGCCCGGAATTGAATCCAAGAATGCAACGAACGGTGATACAAAAGTATTAATATTCACACCGTCTGCTACAAGAGCTTGGAAAACAGAGAAATCAATAATTTTTAAAGTATCTATACCTGCCACATAACCGATAACGGTAAATATCATAGCAACAAAATATCCGGCTAAAATACCTATAATAAAAGGAATAAGCTTTGTCATTTTTTTGCCGTAAGTAGAGCAAAGAATAACAACAACGAGCGTAACTATTGCGCATATAAAAGATATCCAAATATTACCTGTCATTATGAACGCGCCATTGTCATTTGTAGGACCGTACGAAAATACGTCCTTAACTGCTGCTCTGAAAAGTGCTGCTGATGCAGACATTCCATTTCCTACAATAGCAGGAACAGCAATAGTAGCCGCCATAATAGCCAACAACTGTTGGAATGCAAATACTAAAAGCTTACTGAAAGTAGGTTTGTCATGAATGTCATAAACAAGATTTTTTGCCATTTTTATCCTCCTCATTCTAGCGAAATCCCTTTTAAGAAATTCACAATCATATTTAGTTAATTTTATATCTCTGACAAGTAAATGTCAGTCTTTGCAAACACATCTTTTTAGGATATAATACCTCCTATACGAAAGGAGCAAAAAATGTTTTTGTCAAAATCAAAGTATTGTGAAATACATCAATGTCCAAAAATAGCATGGCTACACAAATACAAGCCCGAAGAATTTATTTCTGACGACAACACACTTATGCGCATGGAAAACGGCAATGAAGTAGGAGATTTAGCCATGGGTATTTTCGGCGATTATTGCGAAGTAACCGCCTATGATGACACAGGCACAAATCTTGATTTAACAAAAATGATTAAAGCCACCAAGAAAGAGCTTTCCAAAGGAACACCCGTAATCTGCGAGGCCTCCTTCGAATATAACGGACTATATTGTGCAGTTGACATATTACGTGCTCAAAATGGCGGTTGGGCAATATACGAAGTTAAAAGCTCCACCCATATAAAACCTGTTTACATAGCAGATATTTCATATCAAAAATATGTTTTGGAAAAATCCGGCATAAATGTTACCGGTACATATTTGATTAACATCAACAGCAGCTATGTTTTTAACGGCAAATTAAAACTGCATGAATTATTTTCAATTAATGATGTATCAAAAGCTGTCGCTGTGGAAATCGCCAACGTGCCTGCAAATATTGCAGCAGCCGAAGCAATAATCCACAACGAAACAGAGCCGGAACTTCCCCTTACGGAAAGTTGTCGCGACCCGTACAAGTGCGGATTTTGGCAATACTGCACAAGAGCACTGCCAAAACCTTGCGTTTTCGATTTATACAGAATGTCCTCAAGCAAAAAATTCGACTATTATAATAACGGTATTATATCCTATGAAGATTTATTATCTAAAGGCAATGTAAAGAACAAGCATCAGCTTCGCCAAATGCAATTTGAGATTTCAAAGACACAAGAACCTTTTGTAGATAAAAAAGGTGTGGAGGATTTTTTGAATACGCTATCATATCCTATTTATTTTCTCGATTTTGAAAGCATGCAACCTATCATCCCTCAATTTATCGGCACAAGGCCTTATGCGCAAATAACTTTTCAATATTCTCTTCATTATATTGAAAAAGAAGGTGGAGAACTTATGCATAAGGAATTTCTTGCAGAATCCGGCACCGACCCTCGTCGAGAACTTGCGCTGAGACTTTGCCGTGATATTCCGAAGGATGTTTGCGTTACCGCGTACAACAAGTCTTTTGAATGCGGACGCATTAAAGAGCTTGCGGAAACCTTCCCCGACCTTGCTGAGCATTTAATGAATATTCACGATAACATACATGACTTGCTCGTACCTTTTCAATCGGGTTATTACTATAATCGTGCCATGGGCGGCAGTTACTCTATTAAAAGTGTTTTGCCGGCACTGTTCCCCGACGAACCGGCATTAGATTATCATAATTTAGAAGGCGTACACAATGGCAGCGAGGCAATGTCAATATTTCCGTTAATTGCCAAAATGCCTGCTGACCAACGTGAAAAAGCCCGCAATAATCTGCTAAAATACTGTGAATTAGATACATACGCAATGGTTAAAGTATGGGAAAAACTAAAAGAGTCCATAAAATAACCGTATTATACAATTTTATCCAATCATGGCTTCACTGATTTGTCTTGTTGTATACGGGATTTTATCCTCTGCATTAAAGTCAACACTTAAACGAATATCTTGAGAAGATGCTGCAATAAGCAATTTATAATTACCCGTTTCTACCACCCAGTCACCAAGAGCAGTGTTATAGTAAGCAAGCTCTTTATACGGCAACGAAAAAGTCACTGTTTTTTCTTCTCCGGCATTCAGATAAACCTTTTTGAAAGCCTTTAGTTCTTTAGGAACTCTGGTAACGCAAGAAAGAGGCTTAGCAGCATACAACTGTACAATCTCCGCGCCATCTGTCTTGCCGATATTTTTAAGCGTAAAGGATATATTTATATTTTCGCCGTCTCTTCTGATAGATGCATTTTTATATTCAAAACTTGTATAAGACAAACCGAAACCAAAAGGATAAACAATCTCATCTGTATGAGAGTCATAATAGCGATATCCAACCTCCAAGCCCTCCGTATAACGGACAACAAGTCCGTTTCCTGTGTCTAAATCGCATCTTGCTTTCTTAGGAAATGTTTCGGGAAGTCTGCCGGAAGGATTTACCTTACCTGTCAAAACGTCAGCAATTCCGCCGCCTGCAGCTTCGCCGCCAAGCCACATTTGAAGAATGCCGTGGACTCTGTGCCTCCACTTTCCGAATGCCATAGCCGAGCCGGACTGACAAATAACAACAACCTTTTTGCCGGCATTCACAGCGCCCTCTATAAACATTTCTTGATTTGCGTTAAGCTCTATAGTTCTTCTGTCAAAGTTCTCTGTGTCTTCGGATTCCATAGCTCCCACAAACATCAGCACAACATCGCAGTCTTTTACAGAGTCACAAAAAGCTGCAACTTTCGGCCAAAGCATAACGTCTGAGAAACTGCGCTTTTCATAAGTCTTGCAATAAATGAATTCCACACCGGGCAATGCCTTTTTAAGCTCTGCAAGGGGGCTTTCAACATACTCATCATCAGGGAAAACTTCGGCACTTCCTTGACCATAAGAAAGGGCCACATCACCATACTCACCTACAACAGCAATTTTTTTGTATTTCTCTTGTGTAAGAGGTAAAACATCATTTGAGTTTTTAAGAAGAACCGTACCGTTTGCGGCAATCTTTCTTGCCACTTTGTGAAGATTATCACGGTTATAATCTATATTTTCTGCTTTTTTGGACAAAACAAATGTCAGGAAGCGTTCAAGGGCATCATCAATGCGTTGCATGTTTAATGTACCGTCTGCCAAAGCTCTTTCAACACAAGCAACCATAGCACCGTTACAAGGCATTTGTAAATCAAGTCCTGCTGCAAGAGCTCTGCCTGTATCTTGTACTGCGCACCAGTCAGAAACAACAAATCCCTTAAAACCCCATTCATCTTTTAATATATCATTTAAAAGGTGTTTATTTTCTGAGCACCATATAGATTGATATTTGTTATATGCACACATAACGCTATAAGGCTGAGATTTTTTTACTGCAATCTCAAAACCTTTTAAATATATTTCTCTAAGTGTACGTTCGTCTGTTTCCACACTTATATGAGTTCTATCTTTTTCTTGATTATTAAGGGCAAAGTGTTTAAGAGAAGCAGCAACGCCAAGGCTTTGAAGACCATTTATGTATGCGGCTGCCAGTTCTCCCGAAACTACCGGATCCTCTGACATGTATTCAAAGTTTCTGCCGCAATTAGCATATCTTTTTATATTTATACCGGGGCCCAGCAACATATCCACATCATGCGCTACGCAATCCTTAGCCAAAGCCTCTCCCATTTCGTACAAAAGGTCAGTATCAAAAGTAGCCGCCGCACAACAAAGATTCGGAAAAGATGTGCAATTCTCACCTTTTTCGTGGCGAATACCGTGAGGGCCGTCTGCAAAGTTTTTTGCAGGTATATCCAAGTGTTCTATCGCATGTGTAAGCATGCCTGCATCACCTGTTAAAAGTTCAGCTTTTTCTTTTATTGTAAGCTTACTTATAAGTTCTCTAATCTCCATATTGACCTCCAAGATTATACTATGTTGAGATAGTATAATAAAATCAAAAAACTCAGTCAAGCCAATATTTACAACCTTGACGAAAAGCCGCCATTTTATTACAATGATTTAGCTGAAATACAGAAGGGGTTTATCACATGAAAAAGTTTTTATCATTCCTATTAATTTTTGTACTCATTTTACCGACATTTGCATGTACTACTACACCAACAGAAGGAGTTTTTAAAATGAAGGATTTTGACAAAGCATATATAACTTTTGTTTTTGATGACGGTAGAATGCCATTTACAAAAGAATGTTTCAATTTATTTTCAGAATACGATATGCCTATGTGCTGTGCCGTAGCAGCTTGCAAAGTAAATGAAAATACCGAATTATTTTCTATACTTAAAGATGTAGAAAAAGCAGGTGGCGAAGTGCTTTCCCACACATACGACCACAAAGCCTTCGATAAGAACTCTACTGTTTCGGATTTCGAGTTTCAGCTAAAAAACTCCTACGAGCATTTAACAAAATTAGGATTTAAAATAAACGGAGTAATTGAGGCCGGCAGCGGCGGAGCTGAAAAAGAAGCCAACTATGAATTAATGGAGCCTGTCACAAAAAAATACTATAAATATTCTGACGCTTACGGGGTATCTGACCAGTATAAAAAATTCCGCACCTGGTTTATGTGGAACGATCTTAATTCTGTAAAATCAATTATTGATGATGCCATAAAAGAGAAAAAATGGGTTGTATTCTCTGCTCATAGCTTTGACGAAATTTCGCAAGATGACATGAGAGTAATTCTTGATTATATTAAGTCAAAATCAACAGATGAAATCGACGTAGTAAATTGGAATTACATTTATGAAAATTTTGGCGAATTTGTAGAGCCTACGGCTCCTGCCGGCAGTACATCCGTAAAATAGTCCTTGACTTTTAAGCCAAAATTGTGTATAAATTACTCAGATGATATTACAAAAATATTAACACGGCTTTGTTTATCGCTTTTAGCAAGCGGTATTTGCTGTGTTATTACGTATTTTGGAGTTTCTTATGAGAAAACTATTGGCGCTATTATTAATATGTTTATCAGCATTTTTGCTTGTTGCGTGTGAAGAAGATGATACCGTTGCAACAGGTACAATGGTTGATGCGCCCAATGCCACCGGAGCATATTCCGAATCTTACGACGGTTCTGCTACCGTAATTCCTACAAAGCAGCCCACACAAGAGCCCACAGATGCGATTGTCACAGAGGCTCCTACAACATTGCCTGCTACGGAAATACCTACACAAGAGCCGACTGAAAGGCCTACGGAAAGACCGACCGAAAGACCGACCGGAAAACCGACTGAAAGGCCGACTGAAAAACCAACACAAAAGCCGATAGTAACAGTTAAGCCAACTGCTACGGCAAAACCTGTTCCAACTGCAACAGTTAAGCCGACAACTACGGTTAAACCCATTCCCACTGCAACTGTTAAACCTCTGCCGACAGCACAAGTGACAATTAAGCCAAACAAAGAGCTTGACAATATAATCACTGAAAAATTACTTAATGATATAGAAAAAGAATTTATTGATTTATTGAACAAAGAGCGCGCTCTGTTCATGTTACCTGAGTTGTCACTTAATGATGTTTTAGAACATGGTGCTCAAATAAGAAGCGAAGAGATGACAGTTAACAAGACGCATTTCAGACCTGACGGTTCTTCATATAAAACAGCGGTAGACAGAGATAGTTATTATTATTTGTGGATTACGGAAAATCTTTGTATTATCCCCTATGTGCTTGAGGACTTCGACCATACAGGTCAAGAAATCGCTCAAACACTTTTTGACACTTTTAAGTCAAGTGCAGGACATTACCAAAATATGGTATTTAATTTGTTTAGAGATTGTGGTTTTGGCATTACGTGTGCAATAGATGACAACACAGGATATTTGAGTTTCTATTTTTGCCATATATTAGCAAGACGTTAAGATAAAAAGTTATATTTTAAGGTTTTCTTTTTAGTGCATTCAAAGCCACGTATACACCTACAAAAGCAATAGTTGTTACTGCAAGAATGATGTACATGGAGGGGATATCTACCTTATTGTCAAAAAAATACAGATTGCAATCTATACTATCTCTTATCATTTCAACCACATTACCGGGAATTCCCACGCTTTTCATTTCTCTGAATGCACCGTTCATAGAGTGATTGCGTACAAGAGACGTTCCGTAAGTGCCCGGCAAAAAAGACACAACCTTTTGTAATCCCGAAGAAAAAGACGAAATCGGCATATATGCGCCGCAAATAAAGCCGTATCCGGCACTCATAATTGTGCCAACCGCAGCAATCTGTCCCTGAGATGATAAGAAAAAGTTTATAATGCTCGAAAGAGCTGTACCAAACATCACAAGCAAAAACACGTCAAGCATTAAAAACATCACATCAGCAAAAGAAATAAACCAACCGATAAATGACACATATAAAAGGCAAATTGCCAAAGCCACATAGCAAATTATAAGCGTAGAAATTAATGTAGCAAAATAATAACTTAAAGCAAGCGTAGATTTTTTAACGGGTGAAATGCTTAAATCTTTAATCGTTCCGTTAGCCTTATCCTGCACCATAAGCATATTGGAAGAAAAAGCTACCGTCACACAAGACACGGCAAGAATAGATGACATTAATTGTCCGCCCACCAAACCGTTTATCAAATCCTCCGCTAAAGTAAAACCCTCAGGCAATGATGACAGAAAACTATCTTTATATATGTTCCCTAAAAACGTTGCATACAATACCAATAATATTGCAGGCGTTATAAGAGAAGTAAAAAACATTCCTTTATCTTTAAAAAACAAAATAATATTTCTTCTCGTCAATTCTCTAAATTGTTTCATTTACTCTCGCCTCCCGTCAAAGCTTTTCCCGTAACAGATAGGAAAACATCATCCATTTTTCCCTTTGTTATCTCAAAATCTTTAAAAATCGTAGGATTATTTATTATAAGCTCAGCCGCAGCCGCAGTATTCGGTACAAACAGACGAAAAGCATCTCTTATACGCTCATACTCAACGCCAAGTTTTTTTACCGATTCCTCATCTGTCGCGTAAAGTGTAATAAAATCTCCTGTATATTTATTTTTTAATTCAAGAGGAGTTCCCTGCGCCACCAGCCTGCCACTGTCAAGAATCACTACGTAATCAGCCTCTGCAGCCTCTTCCATGTAATGTGTTGTGAGAAAAACTGTCATATTTTCCGTTTTTCTTAGACTATCTATAACATTCCATATAATTTGACGCGTTTGAGGATCAAGCCCCGTAGTAGGCTCATCGAGAACGAGGATTTTCGGACGGTGCAAAAGCGCTCTTGCAATATCAATTCTCCTCCGTTGTCCTCCGGAGAGCTTGCCCACCGTTCTTTTCAGCAAATCCTCAAAAGAAAGCAATTTGCTAAGCTCCTCCAATCTTTTACGGAATTCCTCTCCGGCAATTCCATAAAGTGCAGCTCTGCTTCTCAAGTTTTCTTTCACGCTCAAGGCTTGGTCTAATACGGAATTCTGGAACACTACTCCAAGCTCGGTCTTTATACCTGTTACATCAGACTCAAGATTTTTCTCGTCTATCACAACAGTACCTGAATCTTTCGCAAGCTGCCCGCACATAATATTAATGGTAGTAGATTTGCCCGCACCATTTACGCCTAAAAAAGCAAACAGCTCGCCCTCTTTAACACAAAAAGATAAATCCTGCACGGCCTTAACATCGCCGAAGGATTTATATAGATTGCTTATCTCTATAATTTTTCTCATTTATCCCTCTCCTCGTTTATTCTATATCAAGCTCCGGAGGTACATCAATCTGATCCGAAACATATTTGCCGTTCTTTTTTCTTTGCCTTACACATTCGGTAAGAAGATATTCAATCTGTCCGTTTACAGAACGAAAATCATCCTCAGCCCACGCGGCAATTGCCGCGTAGAGCTTCGGAGACAATCTTAATGGGACTTGTTTTTTTTGTGAATCATTCACTTTAATCACCCATCTTAAACTAATTAATAAAGAGAACCTGAATTAACTACCGGTTGTGCGTCGTGATTTCCGCACAACACAACGAGAAGATTAGAAACCATTGCAGCTTTTCTCTCTTCATCAAGTTGAACAACTTGATTTTCATTAAGTCTTTCAAGAGCCATTTCAACCATACCAACAGCACCGTCAACAATCATTTTACGTGCATCAATTATAGCAGAAGCCTGCTGTCTTTGGAGCATTACAGCCGCAATTTCCGGAGCATATGCAAGATAAGTAATTCTTGCTTCAACAATCTCAATACCTGCATTTTGAACTCTTTCTTGAATCTCAGCTCTGATACGGTCTGCGACAACTTCGCTCGAACCTCTTAAGCTACCCTCATCTGCAATACCGTCACCTGTTGTATCAACATTTGGTGCTACATCGTAAGGATAAAGTCTTACAACATTTCTCAATGCACTGTCGCACTGGAGCGATAAAAACTCTTTGTAGTTATCTACATTAAACACAGCCTTTGCAGTATCAACAATTCTCCATGTAACAGCAATACCTATTTCAATAGGATTTCCGAGGCAGTCGTTGATTTTTTGTCTATTATTGTTGAGTGTCATAATTTTAAGCGATATTTTATTGTTTACAAGCGCAACTTCTTGTTTTGCCGCTGCGGAAATCTCATGCTTCGTCACATCGCCGCTCTGATTAAGTTTTGTTTTCGCTGCCGGATTAAATGCTGTACAGAATGGATGTACAAAATAAAAACCGTCGTTTTTGAGTGTACCGACATATTTACCGAAAAGTGTAAGCACTAAAGCTTCTTGAGGTTTGAGAACTTTAAGTCCTGCCGTAAGTATAAAAAAGAATACCATTGCTAAAATTGATACAATTAGAAGCGGCACACCAAAATATGCAGTATTTGCTTCTATACATATTCCGCCAATAACTATACCTGCAACAGAAAGTATTATACCAAATATTATCACAAGCAACATTGCCATACCGTTTTTCTTTTTTTCTAAAACTATTTCTTTCATCTTAAAATCTCCTTTGAAATATTTATGATATCAAAATAATATCACATTAATAATTCATTGTCAACACTCTTTTACAAAAATACATTTGTTGACACGCACACAAAGAGAATGATACAATTTCAACATTGAGGAGGTATTTAAATGGCAAGATATGTTAAGGATTATACGATAAAAGGCCAACCCGACGAACTTCTCCAAAAGATAGAAGATTATGTTGTTTCAGAAGGGTATTGCATTACAGAATATGACGGCAAAACTGTTTATAAAAAAAGTTCCGGTGCCATAAACGCACCAAGCTATATTAGAATCAAGTATGAAAATGATATCTTGCGCCTACAAGTTTGGATAAAATTTCCTATTTTGCCAAATGTTTTCGTAGGAGAATACGATTTACAAGGAATTGTAGGTCAAGAAATAAAAGGGCCTCTTTCACAAAGAGTGAAACAAATTGAAAATTATATACAAGAGTATATTGAACAGACAGAAAAAGTGGCTCAAGCTCAAGTTGAAGAAGCAGGAGAAGTCGAAGAAGAATTTATTTTTTGTACAAACTGTGGAGCAAAAAACAAAAAAACATTCGCTTTTTGTACCATGTGCGGACAAAAAATTTCTCTCCCGGAAAGTTCTGTAATAAAAGAAGAATATATGTCTAAAAAAGACTTTATTAAAAAGAAAGTTCCCCACTCTTTATTGGCAGAACTACGCACAGCTTCAATAGTTTTATATACATCCATAGGCATTTCGATTATATTGGCAATTTTCCTGACTCCTTTAGCTTTAATAGACCTGGGACTATTGCTTGGGTTAACTTTAGGTATGCATATAGGTAAAAACAAAGCATGTTCAATCGTGCTTCTATGCATAAGCCTTTTTGAGATGATTTTATCCATTGCTGTTACAAAAACACTGGGAGGTTTTCTTATAGTAGCTGCATCTATATGGTCTTTAAGCATCTTTATTAGGATTGATAAGCTGTACAAAGAGTCTACAAAAAGACTTTGATATAAATATTATCCTAACAGGAAATCAAATACCAGCATTACGCAAAAACCTACAAGTAAAGAATACGTAGCTCCTCTTTCGCAGCCATGTGCATGTGTTTCCGGTATCATTTCGTCACTGATAACGTAGAGCATTGTTCCGCCGGCAAAAGCAAGAGCGAAAGGAAGTATTGCTGTGGAAATACTGACAGCAAAATAACCTAAAAGTGTACCGAAAACCTCTACAATTCCCGTTGCCATGGCAATGAGAAAAGTCCTTTTTGAATTTATGCCGCTTGCTAACATAGGTGCAATAATAACCATGCCCTCCGGTATATTTTGCAGCGCTATACCGCCTGCAACAGTAATTGCGTCAGCCGTGTTTCCTGTACCGAAACTGACGCCCGCCGCTATTCCTTCGGGAAGATTGTGTATGGCAATCGCTATTACAAAGAGCAAGATTTTATTTAGTTGTTTTGTTTTTTCAGGATGATTTTCTTGATCTACGCCTGTAATACGATGAAGGTGCGGTACTACTTTGTCTATTATATTTACACAAAATGCGCCGCAAAAAACGCCTGCTATCGTCACAACAACAGACAGCTTTCCGTTTCCGTGTTCCAAAGAAGGCAGCACAAGTCCTATAACCGATGCCGCAAGCATTACACCTGCAGCGAAGGATAAAATTATATCGTTAAATTTATGAGACGCTTTTTTAAATAAGAAGCCTATAATCGCACCGAGTATGGTTGCTCCGCCTACGCCGAGAGCTGTCATCAGAACGAGTTTCATTATATTTTAACCTCCAAAAAAGTAAAATCCATTAAATGTAAGTAACAACAACCTCTATCGGTTTTCGTGTTTTTGGTGCGACAGGTTCATCAGGTTCGCCTATTGGAATAAGCATTGCTATGTTCTGTTTTTTAGGAACAGATAAAAGTGTGCGACATTTTTCCGAATTAAAGGCACCTATTATACAACCACCCAAGCCCATATCAGTGGCACACAAAAGCAAGTTTTCCGCTGCAGCCGCTGTGTCTTGAAGAGCAAAAATTTCACCTTTTTCTCCAAATCGGCTTATTAATTCCCCGGCATCTGTACAAATCACAAAAATTACGGGCGCCTTAGCAACCCACGGCGCGCAAATACTTTCCGTTTCTAATTTTTCCTTAACTGCAGGATCAGTTATTATATAATAATGCCACGACTGCATATTGCAGGCATTTGGAGCATGTATCGCAGCGTCCAACATTGAATGTATTTCGCTTTTTGTTATAATGCGGTCAGTAAATGAACGCGTACTATGCCTTGAATATAATACGTCGCGGAATTCCATATAGAAACCTCCTAAAAGTTCTGTACATCGCTAAGTTTAAAACAAAGAACAAAAAAACACAAGAGAAAAGGCATAGAAATCTATTTAAATTATTATTCAGCCTTAGGTATCCATCGCCATTTTCTCGTTTACCCAGCATACATACCCCTCTGTATCTATACTCATATCATTCCACTCTCATCATACGATAGCCAACGCCGATATGAGTCTGAATATATTGGGGCGAATCCGGTGCCGCCTCCAATTTCTTACGAAGGGTCGCCATAAACACACGGAGCGATGCTACGTCGTTATCCCAACTGCTGCCCCAGACCTTTTGGGTGATGAAGGTATGTGTCAGTACTTTACCGACGTTCTTTGACATCAGGCAAAGCAGC
>JAFWZH010000185.1 GCA_017522515.1 Clostridia bacterium | reverse complement strand
TCAGTTTGCACAAAACGAAAATATTACAGCAGCTTCAGAAATAACATGGACATCGGATGAACTTGAAATTACAAATAATAAAGTAACGATTCCGAGTAAGGGTGTATACAAGCTTACTGCAAAAAGCGGCACAAAAACAAAAACAATATGTATCGTTGCAAAGAATCCAAATGAGGCAGAATATGTATTGTATTATAATGACTTTAACAGCAGTGACAGTTTAAATGATCTCAGAGATATTTTGAAAACGGGAACAGCTTCTGTTTCAAATGGCAGATTGATTGTCAATGGACCGAAAATAATATTTTTACCTGATTACGTTGGTGGATTTGGCAACTATACCATTGATACAAGTGCTACTATTACAGCTAGCACAAACAATTCAAGATGGTTTTCGATTATGCACCGTGTGCAAAATAATGATTATCCGTTTTATCAATTTGCAATAAGAAAGGATGCAACAACAGGAAATGGTGTCGAATTTGCAGAAAGGAACAGTTCCGGTGAATGGGCATATCAAGGAAAGACATCATACACTGAGCAAATTGACGCTTCAAAGATGTATGCATTAAAATTAGTTGTTTACGGTAATAAAGGAAAAGGTTATATCAACTCCACAAATGTACTTACATCATCTGAATTTACTTCTTATGCTGTAGGAGACGTAGGTATTCAAGTAAAAGAATGCACAGCTGAGTTTGATTTTATTAAAGTATCTTTGAATTTTGATATTATTTACAACTATGTAAGACTTGCTCAACTTTATTCAGAAAAGCCTGTAGATTTAGGCCCTGATTTTTGTGCCAGATTTGCAGAGAGTAAAACAGGTAAGAGTTTAGTTGCATCAAATGACAATGTGGTGATTGGAGCTATGTCAAAAGATCCAAATCTTCTTTGGAGATTTACGAGAAATTCAAATGGTTCATACAAAATTTGCTACCTTTCAAAGAATATGTATCTTTCTACAAAAAATTCAAGTTCAACTGCCGGTACAAACGTTCTTTTACGTGCATACAGTGGTACAGCTGACCAGGCATGGTTTATATATAAGCAAAATAACGGATATATTTTGGTGCCTTCATGTTCTTACAATGCGGCGTTGGACCTTGCTGCAGGCATTACAACAAACGGAAATAATATACAACTTTGGACTTATAACGACGATGATGATAATGCGAAATATTTTGATATTATGATAGAGGATCTTGATACTCATAACGAAAGTGTTATTTGGTATGATACACCGGCAATTCCTGCAAATGTCGGAGAAACTGTAAATTTGGACAATTACAGTGTACAATTGGCAGAAAACAGTCGTTTGTCCTCCTCTATGAACACAAATTGGAGCTCTGATGAGGTTACTATTGTTGATAATAAGTTCAAAGTAACAACGAAGGGTGTTTATAAGCTTACTGCAACATCAGGAACAAAAAGCTCTGTCATATACGTTATTGCTAAGGAACCTACAGAGACAGAATATGTTCTTTACTATAATGATTTTAGCTCAAATGACCTTAGTGATTTTAATTTGATGATAAATAGCGGTTCTGCAAATGTGTCCGATGGCAAGCTTTATCTTGATGGTGAGATTAAAGCGCTCTTGCCTAATTATTTAGCAGATTTTTATAATTACACTATAACTTCGAATGCGACTTTGGTTTCCGGAGAAACTAATGCTAAATGGTTCTCGTTTATGTACAGATTACAAAATGAAAATTTGTATTATCATTACATAGCAAAAGTAGGTACTACTGCTTCAAATGGTATTATCCACCAATTGAGACAGTCTTCCTCGTCGTGG
>JAFWZH010000184.1 GCA_017522515.1 Clostridia bacterium | reverse complement strand
CGGAATGTCGTTTGTCGATATGGCATACCTCAGGAAAAATGACCTTAAAAACGGCGTGCTCACGTACCGTCGTCGCAAGACGGGGCAAGTGCTGCATATCAAATGGGAAAAATGTATGCAGGAATTCATTGCAAAGCATGGTTCGGGGACAGGTGGCTATCTTCTGCCAATCATCAAGGCGGGTAATTTTGATGAACGTTCCCAATACCAACGTGCTATTTGCCTGACAAATCTGTACCTTAAGGAAGTAGGGCGAATGGTCGGCTTGTCAGTGCCGCTGACGACTTATGTCGCGCGTCACTCCTGGGCAAACATTGCAAAGTGCAAGAACGTACCCCTGTCCGTGATAAGTGAAGGAATGGGGCATGAAAGCGAAAAGACAACACGCATATACCTTGCCTCGTTTGAGCATTCTGTGGTGGACAAGGCAAACAGTGTTGTCATTAAGGCTCTGTTCGGTTGATTTGCTGTCTTGGTTGTATACTCATATAAACATTGACGGCACGCATATGCGTGCCGTCAATGTTTATTAATAAAGGTGTTTTACTTTACCTTCTTTAATTTGAATTATTTTTCTCCATTCGCATTCATTATGCCATTTGTATTCTTTTACAATTAGAGGTTTCCGAAGCAAATCTATATCCATCATTATATAATCAAAAAGATTAGTGATGTTCGAATTAGAGAATCTTTCGGGATTATTTCTATTGTTGTATAACTCCTGAAATTTTGTACAAATCATTGAAGCATATTCCAAGCCATATTCTTCAATATCATTTTTATTGACGTATTCACAGTCTAAAAAATCTGCAAGACCGATTGCTTCAATATGTCGAAAATCAAAGTCTAAGCGAAATACACCATAGTTTCTCAACATATATAGTGTTGATTCCCCTTCCATAAATGATATTGATGCACTTTGCTTGTAACCACCAGCTTTTTGAAACATTGATTTATCTGAAATTTTACGCATCTCCGCATCAACTATAGCCTGAAGCTTTAATCCGAGTTCCATTTCCTCTTCATCATTCTTGTACATGTTTGAAAAGGCCCAAAAGCAAATTTCTTGGTTTTTACCAATGCCACTTGTAAGGATAGAACATAGATTCTTAAAAGATGTATGATGTCCTAAACATGCAGGTATAGGTTTTTGCATGATATTTGTTATCATATTATGCAGATTTATAGTTATATTATTTCAAGTAATCAAAAACAAAAATAGGAAATGAATTTAGTATAGCAACTGTCTGATTAATATCTACATATTTTTGTTTCATAGCTGCAAATAATTTGTCTTGGGCAATATCTTCTTTGTTTTCAGGCGTTAAATATTTATCATTACAGATATAGTTTGCTTTTGAAACATTCTGCAACTTCAGCATTTCCCAATTATGTTTGATTTCCTCTGTTGGAGTCTTATCAATGTCAATAAAACGATAGCCTCTTGCTCTCGGGTATGCAAACAATTCCGCATTATTTTTGAATTTATGCAATAGACATTCCTCACGCGATACTACATAATTAAAGTAATTAATGTCAGGCATCTCCTTTGTGTATTTCAGAGATTCCACCATCGGATAGTTTACGTATAGTTTCCCACAACCAGTTTCATCGTTAAAGTAGTCTAGCATGTCTTTTAGTATAATGTCCAGCCGTTCGGTACCCATACGGTTTTGGAAATCATAATCGAAGAATAGAAACACCTGTGAAAACAAAGTGTCTAATCGTTCTCCTACAGGTATTTCTATTCCGTTTTCTTTAAATGGAAGAACTCTAAACAAGTCGTAGTCGTTATCCCTCAATTTTTTATATAAAGTGGGTAAGTCATTGCCGTATCTTACGATTTGAACATCTTCGTCACCTAAATATAAATATTCGAGCGATTTAAATATTGCTGGTTCAGCAACACTTCCTTCAAATACAAATAGTATCATTTCCCAAATGTACCTCCTCTGTACAATTTTTCAAGGTTATGTCCAAATCTTAGTTCTTTTTCAGTCATATTGCAGATGGCATCAATCTTATTATTCCGGATAATGAAGAAACAGTCAGGTCTCAGCAAATCATTTGTCAACAAGAAAGTATCATGTGTTGTCATAAAAGTTTGTCTTTCACCCACAAACAAGCGTATGCATATAGCATATGAAAGTTCGTGATGGTAGAATGCGTCAAATTCGTCAATGAAAACAAACGAAGCATTTACCATTTCTTTGAGCCAAAAATATTGTAATTCAAGGTTCAAAGTTCCCGTTGATGCTACAAGCTGAAATGGTATTTTTACACCATTCATTAGACAGTAAAGAATTTTTTCACCCAACACAGGTTCTGCAAATTCAAATTTTTGTTTGCTCGTTTCCTCGAGGAATTTTTCGAAATCTTTCACATATTGATTAGAAATGATATATTCCTCAATATTGCTACTTCCTTCTCTATATCCAATAAATTCACGATTGTCCAAACTTCTGAAGAAAAGCATATTTTCAACAAAGTCTCTTAGCTTTATCAATAAGTGATCTTTTGCCAATGGAGCAGAACCCAATATGAAATTAATCAATGACACCGTATTTGCCCCAGTCATAAGGTTCTGTTTTGCATCAGCTGAAATAGAAAACTCATCTGCGATAGTCAACCCATTAGCATCCTTATTGAAAAGCACATTATTTTGTTCCTCCAACCTTTCTTTAACAATTATTATTTGTCCATCCTTTGTTGTTTTGGCATAAGAATATTTTAACCAACGATTATCAAATTTAAAGCAATATTCAAACTCTACAGGCTGAAGATAATTGACTGTACTAACAAAATTTAGGTAATAATCAGGTTTCTTCCATTTATGAGAAAGATGATTTGCTATATCAAAAATGGCTAAACCTATATTTGTTTTTCCTGAACCATTTGGACCATAAATTATTCCATTTTTTACCACTCCATCCTTTATTGCAGTTTTATTAAAATCGTAACCACTTGGATGAGAAAGGTCCAATTCTATCTTTTTTGCGAATCCACGATAGTTTGTAACGGCAAATTTAGTCAACATAATTGTTATTGTTTTAAAGGGTTGGTTTGCACTATTGCGAGCATATGAAAAACACTGCAAAGTTACACAATTTATTTTTATCCGTAATTATTTTACGGTAAAATAATGTTTTTAATGAAGAATTTTACAATATTCATCTCTTTTTCTTCTTTTTATCGTTGGTTTTTTACGTCAGAATCCTTTGTTGACATAATACTATAAATATAATTATAGTTTTCATGACCAATTACAGCTATCGATATTTCGATTAAAAAGTAAGATTTGTTAATAGATGTTTTGTTAATATTGAACAAATGACAATAAGGGCAGTATATAGAAATACCGCTACAGGCGTAGCAGTTATTAAATCTTACAAGGTAAGACGTGTGGGTAAATGTTCAATTATTGACAAGTTTGATTGGAATTCATCCGTATATACCGGAGTCGATAAAACCCTAAAACGCGCCTTGCCATTGAGCGTAATAAAAAAGATTCTGCAACTTGACCTCTCGCACCGGCCTAAGGTGGCATTTGCGCGTGACCTGTTCATGTTCTCGTTCTATACCCGCGGAATGTCGTTTGTCGATATGGCATACCTCAGGAAAAATGACCTTAAAAACGGCGTGCTCACGTACCGTCGTCGCAAGACGGGGCAAGTGCTGCATATCAAATGGGAAAAATGTATGCAGGAATTCATTGCAAAGCAT
>JAFWZH010000183.1 GCA_017522515.1 Clostridia bacterium | reverse complement strand
GAATCGCTCAACTCCAAGATGAAAGCCTTCAGGTCATGCCTGAAGGGAATAAGGGATATACCCTTCTTTTTCTATAGATGTGTTACTGTCTTTGGTTAGGCAGCGGCATCTGCCCGCCACGGACAATCCCCCTTGGGCCAAGACATGACCTTGAAACTAGAAAATCATTGGTTCTACATTTGCAACTGAACTCACCAATCAGGTCATTGATATAATATTATAGAAAGGACAAACCTCGTATAACAAGATTGGCATTACCTTTGTTCAAAAAAATACAAGTTAAAGAAAACAAAAAGGGACTTATAACTGTTATATAAGTGAATATGCATATTAACAGGCTAAGATTTTCTATTAAAGTTCTTTTGTGAAACAGCCTTAATCGGAAAAGAAGCACGAGAATTGGAGGGTTTGAACATTTTACTTCAGTCCCTCCAATTTTGGATTATATAATAAAAAAATAGAAGGTTAGTCATTCCGATATTGAGCTAACCTCCTATATACCATTGCAAAAATGCAATATAATTATAGATTTATATACTTATATAATTATATAATCATTATTTAACTTTCTCCATAAATTCCTTGGCAGGCTTGAATGCCGGAATGTTGTGAGCAGGGATAATGATTGTTGTATTCTTAGAAATGTTTCGTGCAGTCTTTTCCGCTCTGTGCTTAATGATAAAGCTACCGAATCCACGAAGGAACACTTCATTTCCATTGATCATTGAGGTTTTAATGGTATCCATCATACCTTCTACAACAGTTAATACAACCTGCTTCTCCAAACCTGTCTTTGCAGCGATTTCGCTGACAATTTCTGCTTTTGTCATAGTTCTCTATCTGATTATTTATAAAATTCAAAAAAGGATTGCAAAGGTAATGCTTTTAAAAGAAAGAAACTCTTAATGCCTTGGCTAAATCAGCTAAAATGAGGAAAAAATCAGGTTAACTCAATGTTCAGTGAAGGATTATCACTACCTTTGAGAACAATTTAGACAAGATACCATTTATGAGTGAAAAGGGAAAGACATATCGCTTCACAGTCAAGCTACGAAAGAAGCCACTTCAAGGAGGCCGTTTCTCGTTGATACTTGACTACTACAACGGTAATGTTGAATACCTATCAAACGAGCAGCGTGGTGAAAGAGTGAGAGAGCATCTTGGTCTTTATTTAATTCCAGAAAATTCCCCTGAAGACAAATTGGCTAATGAGAGAACTATGGAGTTAGCAAGGGAGATTTTGGAAAAGAAAAAGGCAGAGCTTGATGCCTTGAAGAAAGATGGTCTACAGCCAATTGTAAAGAAATCAAAGGACGAACCTATTGAATTGCCTAGTTCGCTGGCCAAATCTTCAAATACCGTTTCTGAACTTTTGATGGTGAACGCTTCAAAATGCGTAATCAACAACATCAATACAATTTCAATTCACATAGGACATAGGAAGATAAAGGATAATCGTCTATCGCTTTTCCTTGACTGCAACTTCGGATCCAATATCATCTATCTAGGAAATGATAAATTCGAAGGTCGCAAGAGAAAATTCCTTGGGTTATACCTTACAGATGATGATACTCCAGAAGCTCGTATTGCTAATAGTCAAAACAGACTTCAGGCAGAGTCTATACTTGAAAAAGTAACCGAATATCTTAATGAACTGAAAAGAATTCATATACTATCTGAAAATACAAAATCTGTAGAATCACCATCTACCACACCGTTAATGTCAGATGATACGTCCAAAACAGAATCTGATGATCCGACTATCTTGACCGACTTGAAACTTACAAAAACGGAGGAAGAAAGCTACCATAATGCTTTGGACAAATTAGACCAGATGCTTTCAGAAATTTGATTGCTTGACAAAAGAAAAATGAACAGAATCTGGTTTAATTTCTCTTCTTTTGAGAAGCAAAAAGAGTATATTTGGCACTTCTCAGAAACTCGTATTAAAAGGTAGACGGATATAAAGAAACACATAACATCTGCAAATGAGAGGAACAAAGTCCATTTTAGAAGAGTGTAAAGCCACTGCTATAACAGACCTCTTAGATTTGACGATGAAGGCAGTTTAGTTTACTTCTATTCTATATATACATTGGACTAAACTAAACCACTAAATTTAATAGCTATCGCAGGTGCAATTTCAGCTCAAATTAAAGGCCATTTTACCATGCAAAGAAATGCAAATATGCTAAAAAATCTAAAAAAAAGTGCATTTTTGCAGATTGTATTAGTTTCTTTGCAGAAATGCAGTCCCCAGTTTGTCCCCCCGAATGAACTTATGTCCTTCGATAAAACTCTGCAATATATTATATATCAAGCACTTACAAGAACATAAATAGGCGTTAAAAAAATATTTTGCATCGGCAAGTAACTAACGCCCACAAAATCGGTTGAAATTCGCACAAGATAGACGAATATATCCCGAAGGTTTATCATCCACTTTCGGGATTTTTTGTACTCATTAACATTCGTCAAGAGGATTATAACCTCTTTTATTCGCTCCATATTATGATTATAGCAAAATTTTTCATATCTTTATGACAAATTATTGCGAATAATCAATCATCTTAAAAAGTCATGGGCAAAACAGTAACTACCTACTTGATAGATGGAGATCCGAAGGGAACTCAATATGCATTCATCAGCAATAAGATTTGCCAGATGTTTGTTGTGCCACGCTCAAATCTTGCTTATCTTAATACGCAGGAGAAGTTGCAGAAGCCTGCGTTTTACATTTTGTTAGGCGAGGATGAAGCAACCAAGCCACAAGCATATATCGGAGAGACTGAGAATTTCCGTGAGCGTGTAAAAGACCACGATAGCAAGAAATCGTTTTGGCAAAAAGCTCTCATATTCGTATCCAAAGATGCGGATATGACCAAAGCCGATGTGCAATACTTGGAACATAAAGCCATAGTAGAGGCTAAGAAAGCCAATGCTTTTGTGTTGAGCGACAATAAACAGACACCCAAGGCTCCAAATTTGCCCGAATATCAGCAAGACTCAATGGATGAATTCTTCGAGGATGTAAAATTCTTGGCATCGTTCATTGGTTGCAATATCTTTGAGGTATCACAGCCAAAGGCAGAACACATCTTCTATACCAAAGGTCGTGGTTGTGATGCGAAAGGATTTTATAGTTCAAATGGTTTCACTGTGTTAAAAGGTAGCGTGATAGCTCAAACTGCCGTACCGTCTCTCAAATGGTCGGACAAGCGCAATAGTTTAGTCAACGAGTACACCGCAATAGAAGGAGACAAACTGGTTATGACTTCTGATAAGACATTTGCAAGTCCAAGTACAGCCGCAGATTTCTGTATTGGTAGCAGTAATAACGGATGGCTCGTGTGGAAAGATAAGGATGGCAATACATTAGATTCAGTGTATAGAAAGCAACTAGAGTAGTTTATGTCCCCAAAATAGTAATGATGCAAAAGGCGGCGCTTTTTGCATCATTACCCATTTTATTGGACTGCCTCTATACTCTTAGGCAATAGAATTGCTTAAAATGACATATTCTGTTAACGGATATCAGCGGAATTGCCTACTTTATGGTTCGCTGAATATATGTGGTATAGTCCTTTATCACTGGCTTATAGTCCTCATTGGCCATAAGCGTTGATGATATCATAAAGTCTGCTGTTGAACGGTTGATTGCAGTAGGCACATTATAGAGCGTTGCTAATCGAAGAAGCGCCTTGACATCCACATCGTGTGGCTGTGCTGACATCGGATCCCAAAAGAATATCAACATATCTATCTCGTCGTTAGCAATCATTGCGCCAAGCTGCTGATCTCCACCCAATGGGCCAGACTTAAGCATAGTAATATCAAATCGTGTATTTGCCGCATCTTTGCCTCTACGCTCCATCAGCGTCTCGGCAACAATACGGCCTGT
>JAFWZH010000182.1 GCA_017522515.1 Clostridia bacterium | reverse complement strand
GGCTGCAAAATCGTCGATAAGCGAAACATCAAGCTCTGCAGCACCGACAATGAAAACACGCAAATTTCCGCCGAGAGTCTGTCTTACCTTTGAAATGATAATCTTGCGGATAAGCCACGGGCACTTCTTCTGCCACCTATTAGCTAAAAATGCGGGCATCAACGCTGCCGAAACAAAGGTACTTGAAATAAACGACAAGCATCATACGCTCCTTTCTCGTCGTTTTGATAGAACGGATAACGGCAAGCGAATACATTTTGCATCGGCAATGACATTGCTCGGGTTAAATGATGGCGACAACGCTACAACAGGACACGGATATATTGACATTGTTGATTTTATCATTAGCGGTTGTACCGATGTTGATGCGAACTTGCGAGAGTTGTTCCGTAGAGTTGCTTTCAATATATGCGTTGGCAACAGCGACGACCATTTCCGTAATCACGGATTTCTGCTAACTGCAAAGGGTTGGACTCTTTCGCCAGCATACGATATGAACCCCACGCTGAATGACCATCAAAGTTTGCTAATTAACAGCAAAACCAATAAAGCAGACTTATCGATTTTGCTCAACTCGTGTGAGGAATATATGCTCACTCCAGAGATTGCCAAGGCCATAATCAACGAGGTGGTAGTGGCAGTTAAGGATTGGCGAGTGTTGGCAAACAGATTAGGCATCGCTAAGCGAGAAATGAGTTTGTTTGAGGGAGTATTTGATAATAGGATTTTATAACATAAAGTTTTTAACAATGAAAAACGCCATACTTTTTGGTAATGGGTTCAATCGATTGAGTAGTAACCTATCTTGGGATAAACTATTGAATAGAATATCTAAGGATTCATTAATCTCAGATATCCCCAATACACTACAATACGAAACGATTATTCTAGCTAATGAGTTTTATCAATATGAGCAATTATTTGATGCAAATGGAGACAAACTTATCACCAGCGATGGACAGGAACTTTATGTTAGAGACAAACCAGTAGAAGAAGAAATCAAAAATCAAATAAAAGATGAATTAGAATTGTTTAGTAGTAATTTTGCATACGAACGACTATGCAGTCTAAACATAGAACATTATATTACAACCAATTACGATAAAGTATTATACAATCTTCTATGTGATAACGGATACAAAAAAGGAGAATCAAATAATACGGAAAGTCTGTATAGCATAAGACGAAAGTTTGGTCTGCAAAACAAAGAAGGAAAATATAAATATATATGGCCGATACATGGAACGATCCAACATCCAAAATCAATCATGCTCGGGTTAGATCATTACTGTGGTTCTATAGGTAAAATCAATGATTATATAAAGGGGAAATATGAGTTTAACAAGAATGGTGAACCTCATATTTTGAAAGGAATAATAGAGCGCATAGAAAATAATGAATGTGAAATCCCATTTTCATGGATAGACCTATTTTTTACACATAACATACACATAATCGGATTTGGACTACAATATGAGGAGACTGATTTGTGGTGGATTCTCAACAAAAGGCAACGCTACATAAAGCAGTATAGTCGAGAAAATCTCATTACAAATAATATTTACTTCTATGGAAATGTTGAGGAGAACAAAAAAACTCTTTTAATGAGACTTGGAGTTGAAGTATGTTCATTTGATCCTAAAAGATTGAAGGACGACGATTCATCATCTTATAAAAAACAATATGAATTTTATTTAGACAAAATAGAAACATATTGCAAATAGTTTTTACGAAGGAATTTAAGTATGGCATTTTATCATTATACTGGCTTAACAGCTTTGGCTGGAATTTTAAATGGCGATTCTGATGACGTCCCCAATGTTCGTTTGTGGGCTACAAGGTATGACTGCTTTGAGGATCAGGATGAATATAGGCTTGGTATCAACTATGCCCAAAAGTATCTTTCAATTTTGGAAGAAAAACGGAAAATGCAAAAGGATAGATGTATTGCAG
>JAFWZH010000181.1 GCA_017522515.1 Clostridia bacterium | reverse complement strand
TCAAGGTGTTTCTGTGGTACATCTTTATGGAGAACATTTGAAGAAAATAAAAGTAGCTTATCCGTCAATTGAAGAGCAAACTAAAATTGCAGAGTTGCTTTCTCTTATTGATAGAAGAATATCAACCCAAAACAAGATAATTGAGGATTTGAAAAAATTAAAGGTTGCAATTACAGATTGGTTAATTGAATCTATTTCTGATTCTTCTGAAATTAAATATCTTGAAAACATTGCTGATATATATCAACCACAAACAATACCAACTTCCGCTCTTAATGATGACGCTGAATATTTGGTGTATGGAGCTAATGGTATTATTGGCAAATACCATAAATACAATCATGAATACTCACAGATATGTATTACTTGTAGAGGTAATACCTGTGGAAATATAAATTTTAGTGTACCAAAATCTTGGATAACAGGCAATGCTATGGTTGTTAATATTGATGAATATACCCATATCGTAAATAAACGATATTTATATCATTATTTATCTACAATTAATTTCACTCCCCTAATATCGGGGTCTGGGCAACCTCAAATTGTAAGACAGCCGTTGGCAAAACTAAAAATTCCAACACCGAGTTTGGAACAACAAGATAAGATTGTAAACATAATAGATAATTTTGAACAAAAAATAGAGATTGAAAATAAATATCTCCAATCTCTATTAGCCCAAAAATCCTACCTGCTCAGTAATATGTTTATATAAACATTTGTTGAAGTAGATATTGCTTTTGTTTTTCCAAGGCATTAAGGTATCGTTCCTCAATTCCAATCTTTGTTTCAAAGGCTAAGACCTTTTCTGAAAATTCTTTTTGTAAAGGTATCTCAGGAATAAAGATTGGAATATTTGTTAATCCCTCAAATGATAGGCACAAGCGAACGCTACCCTCTAATCGTTTGTACATTTCATGCTTAAAGTATTGCGTGTGAAAGAACATTTCCAAATATTCAGGTAGCACGTTTTCCTTTATATGAAAACAAATATACATAGGGCTTACAATCCCTGATTCATATCGTTTTAGTCGTGCAATAGAACCGATATTTATACGAGCTGGATTATATGCGAAATCATTTGTTCGTACAATTTTATAGTTTGTAATATCTTCGCTTGCAACTGTTCTATCTTCAAATTGTTCTGATTGTTCAACGAAACCCAATTTGTTGCTTACAGAAAGTACGTTAAGCACATTGTTTGATTTGTTACGATTAGAAACTTGTCTAATAATATCGCCAATTTTATAGTTACAACATTTGTTTTCAAAGACATTTTCTATAATTGCAACCTATTAGGATATATTATCCTTAATTATACACAACATAAGCAACAAAAACGACTTGTAAACTTGTTATTTTACTTATAAATCATAGATAATCGTTATTTTCTTTGCCGTAATTTTTTTACGGCAAAGAAAATGCATTATATTTGCAACATCAAAATTCAAAGATTATGCTAATCAAATTTGCTGTTACTAATTATCGAGGATTTGCCAATCGCATAGAATTGGACTTATCAAATCCAAGTAATTATGAATTTAACAAAGAAGTCATAAAAGACGGAATTGTTAAAAATGGTATTATATATGGTCCAAATGGTTCAGGAAAAACAAACATTGGGTTGGCTTTATTTGATATAGAATATCATTTAGCACCATTGAAAGCAAAAAAGCCGAACTATTATGACAACTTCATCTATGCTGGTGCAATTGAAGTGCCAGTTACATTTGAATACACATTTAAGTTTGGCTCACAAATAGTTGAATATACATACTCTAAGAAAGAGCGCGGTTTTTTAGTTTATGAGAAACTTACAGCTGATAATAAATTCATTTTTAAAAGAGAGAACAATCTTTTGACTCTTAATTCAGCAGATTTTCCTAACGATGAGATAATTGTGGAAAATCTCAAAAATAGTGTCAATAATATATCTGTTGTAAACTTTTTATTAACATATTATCCATTACCTGCTGATAATTGCATTGTAAAGCTACAAGAGTTTGCTAACAAGATGCTATGGTTCAGATGTCTTGAGAATAGAGAATTTATTGGTATTGAGACCCAAATTGACGGAAACATTGAGGAATACATAATATCAAATAATTATGTTGAAGAATTTTCTAAATTCTTATTAGATATAAGTGGACAGAAATTTAACTTTATCGTCCCTCAAAAAGGAGACAAACAATTGTGGTACAAAATTGGGGATAGCCCCGTCTTGTTCAATACTACCGTATCAACAGGAACCCATTCTTTGGAGCTACTGTTTTTTTGGTTGAAACGTATGGGTGATGCTAAATTTGTTTTTATAGATGAATTCGATGCGTTTTATCATTTTGATCTTTCATTCAAACTATGCAAATATATGTTTAATTTGGATTCTCAAATATTTATGTCGTCTCATAACACGTATCTGATGACAAACGATTTACTACGCCCCGATTGCAACTTCTTAATCAATGGCAACAAGATAAAGCCATTATGTGAATGTACAGACAAAGATTTGCGATTTGGACATAATATAGAAAAACTATTTCGCGGCAAAGCATTTCAATTATGATATTATTTGTTTTTGAAGGTAAAAAAAGCGAGCCTAAACTATTTGAGGCATTGAAGGAACTATTCTTCCCCCAAAGAGTAGAACAGTTTGTATGTACTTATAATAGTAATATTTATTCGCTTTACTCTCATCTTGCAAAACTTGATGTATTCAAAGACGAAAACATAGAATCCTCTGGCCGAACGGTTTCGATACTAAACACGATTCTTCAAAATAAAGGTGATAATACGCTTGCAGATATTCTAGAATCCGATATTTCTGAGATATTTTTGTTTTTTGATTATGATTTTCACGAATCACGACTGTCGTTAGAAGAGAACAACAAACATTTGAATGAAATGCTGGAATACTTTAACGATGAAACGGAAAAAGGGAAGTTGTATATCAACTATCCTATGATTGAGTCTATTAAGTATCACAAAGAGTTACCTGATGCAAATTTTCTTAATTATACTGTTCCAAGAATTGACTGCAAACAGTTCAAAAATATTGCACATGAGTTTTCATATTATAAATCGCTAGAATATGTTTTAATCTCTCACAATCCAAATGAGAGCCTCGAAAAGCAAAAACAACGTCTGGGGATTGCTATGGAAAATTGGAAACACCTTATTGATATGAATGTTTCCAAAGCAAATTATATTTGCAACAGCAGTGTTTCATACCCAAATGAAAAATCTGACATACAGCAAGGTCTGATTTTTTCAAACCAACTTGTTAAATATGTTAATACAGAGGGATGTTGCGTTGCTATTCTAAATGCTTTTCCATTGTTTATATATGATTATTTTGATATGAACAAATTGTTTACAAAGCAGAAAGAAAATCCTTAATTAAAGGGATTAGATATATTATTTATGCCCAATTGAATTGTGAATGGGTTCAGTTGAGTAATCTTGTCGTCAAAGGTTTGATTACATTAAAAAGAGGTAATGTAATTCCAAAATACGAATACTCTGATGAGTATTGTTATCCCGTATACTCTTCATCAACGCAAAATGGTGGATTAATGGGCTATTTCAATACTTATATGTTTGATAAATCTCTAATTTCATGGTCTATTGATGGGGGTGGAAATTTCTTTTTTCGCAATAAGCATAAATTTAATGTAACTAATGTTTGTGGATACCTAGAAGCTGATGAAAGTAAATTTGATTATCGCTTCATATCAGAATTATTAATATACCAACATTCAAGAATGGTTTTTGATTATCAAACAAAAGCACACCCAAGTGTAATAGAGGCAATGTATAAATTGCCAATCTTGGATTTGAAAAAGCAACAATGCTATTCTAAATTATTTGAATATATATATATTAAACTTGATAGAGAAACTTCATTGCTCAATAAATACGAAGAGCAGAAGAAATTCCTGCTCTCCAATATGTTTATATAAACAAGTTCCTTAAAAGATATGCTTTCTGTGTTTCCAACATTGAAAGCATTTTCTTTTCAGTAAGAATTTTATCCTGCATACTTTTCAACAAAGTAACCAATTTATCCTGGGTAATTTTGTCAGGGATACCAATATATAAATTTTTGATATCATTGTAATGCAAATGGATGATTGTGCTACCTTGAGCATATTGGGCGAGATGTTTTTTATATATATAATTAAAGGCATAGCTCAAATACTCATTATTGAATTCTTGTTTTACAGCTATTCCAAACATATCTCCACCGAGTATAATATTAGGTATTGATACTGCTGTTGGTGCAATTAGGGATTGTGCATCAACAGTAGTTGATGCTGGGAATAGTAAATCATACCCTGTACTTACTGTTGATGATGGTACAGCCTTTTGTGTCTTACTTACAATTTTGACGGCAACGCAATCATAAGTCGTAAATAATTCACCATAGATTATACATTCATTCCCTGTTTCAGATAAGTCTTCTTTTGACATATTCATAACTGAATATGACTTGCCTAAGTCTTTTATTTTAACCTTAGTTTTTTGGGTATTATTAAAATGTTCTACCACAATCCCTTTAATTAAGGATTGCAACTGTTCTATTATCTTGTTTTGGGTTGATATTCTTCTATCAATAAGAGAAAGCAACTCTGCAATTTTAGTTTGCTCTTCAATTGACGGATAAGCTACTTTTATTTTCTTCAAATGTTCTCCATAAAGATGTACCACAGAAACACCTTGA
>JAFWZH010000004.1 GCA_017522515.1 Clostridia bacterium | reverse complement strand
TTTCAAACAGCATTCTCCAAAAATTTTATTCAGGCTTTTGCCTGTAAATTCAGTATAGCATATATACAAATAAATAACAAGTGGCTGCCTCACTTCGTTCGTGATACAGCCACTTCAAAGCTCATTTAATCTCTTGTTCCAAATCGTCAAACAAATCGCTGTCAAAGAATTCTCTGATGCTGATTTCAAGACCGTCGCAAATTTTTTTGATTGACACTACACCGGGATTCTTGCTCTTCTCATTAAGCATACTGTAAATTGTCGAGGGGGAAACACCGGAGATGTTTGCAAGTGCGTTAATTGCAATATTTCTTTCATTGCAAAGCTCAATTATTCTCTTTTCAACCGCTTCTTTAATATTCATATATATACCACCTTTACGATATATCGCTAATATAAGTTTAATAAAATCTGCGATAAATCGTGTGGGACATATCGCATATTTATAATTCTTGTGCTATAATTGCGATATATCCCATATTGAGAGGTGGTATTTTATGGTTTGTACCTTCTTTGGTCACAAGGACACTCCAAAAGAAATAGAGCCGACCTTACGGTCGACTCTGATAGATTTGATTGAAAATAAAAATGTAACTGTGTTTTATGTAGGTAATAACGGCAACTTTGACACTATGGTCCGCCATCAACTTGAAGATTTATCTCAAACATACCCCATAACCTACAGCGTAGTTTTAGCCTATCTCCCAACAGAGAAAAACAAGTACGACAACCTAACAAACACCATCTACCCCGAAGGCCTCGAAACTGTACCCAAACGCTTCGCAATCTCCTGGCGTAACAAGTGGATGATACAGCAGTCAGACATCGTTGTAACCTATGTTACCCACAATTTCGGTGGTGCGGCACAATTTAAGAAGATGGCAGAGAAACGAAACAAAAATGTTGTAGAAGTAAGCGATTATTAAGATTAATAAATTCTTAAGTAAAAAAGGTGTGATCATCATTAAGTGTTCTCTACAGGCGCTATCTGGCAACTATCTCCCGAATAGCCTAATAAGCTTGCATATGTTTGATACTCTCGCAACACAGATAAAAACTTAACCAAAAACTCAAAGGAACCGATCAAATCAAGTAGGTTGTTGAAATGAACACTGTTTGCAGTAGAGTCATTGAATTTGCTTATCAAAGAGCTGTTATGCAGATAAAACAATGGACATGTGGAAACCCCTGTCTGTTGTTTTATTTTTTATTCTTTAGTAAAAACTAAAATATGCTCTCTCGTCATAGTGGTTTGACAAGTATTGTTTTCTGCCGTATAGGCACTTATTTCTGGCATTCTTTTGTTGAGAATTTTTCTTGTAAAACTAGTTACCAAAGACAATTGATAATGAGAGCAAAGTTCAATCATTATTTTGTTCATAAGTATCTCTTTCTTTGCTATCTTTCTGTTTCCTAAAGTCCAAACGGAAACTGAATTATTTTTCATTTTTTTTGAAATCGCTGATAAAAACGAATCGTAATCACTATAAAATGCGACGAGTTTGTTTACTTGTTTTTCTGCGAGTAGTTTGATTTCTTCACTTTGACTTTTTAATGTTGGGGACTTTGACAAAACTTTTTTTCGTTTTCGTGTCATGGATTGATTTGTGGATTTACCACCTAAAGATACATTGTCAATTCCATAAAGTGTAAATAATAATTTTTCATCAAAAGCGTCATCTATATCAGCGCAAACAATCCACCTTAAAGGCATAACTGAATATTGTCCATAAGAAACTGTGGTATGGTTGTCGCCATATGGCGGAGATGTCAAAATTAAATCAAATTTTTGCTTGGTGTGATTAAGATATTTGATGGAATCACCTAAAATGATTTTTATGCTACCTTTGTAAGCTTTACCATCTTTTTTGAGCCTCCCCGTAGATTTTAATGTGTTATAAAATGAGTTGTATTTATCAACATTAAAATCTAATGTTTTTGAGAAAAGTTCTAAAGCATCTTTGTCATAGCTTTCAATATCCGATTTTTCTTTTATATGTAATTTATATGTGCAATCTCTAGAATTTGATACAATTCTAACCACTTCACAAAATGTTGCCCAAAAGAACCGTCGTATATCTATATCGTCATCCTCAATTATAGCAGAGCGTATAATTGATAAATCTGATATAGCTTGTTCAGTAAACCACTTTTCAATTCCATCAAAAGAATGTTTTACTATTTGTGATTGTTTTAATCTTGCAATTGCACTTTTTATAGTCGTCGTATGTTGCTTTAAGGCTTCAGGAGCTATTATGGTTGTTTTTGCCTTGCACAGTAATACTGCAAGTGGATTAATATCTATTCCAACAATATCAAGCCCTTGTAACATACCTTCAACTAAAATTGTACCCGATCCCGCAAATGGATCTAATAATTTGGGACTATTATTCTCCAATTGTGCAAGGCACACTTCTAATATTTCACGTTGCATCTTAGGAACCATCATTGCGGGATATGTACAAAAACCATGAACATAGTCACGCTCACTTTTGCTGTTACCCCGGTAGTCCCAATGATCTTCAGATTCTAAAGTAAGTTGATTGAATTTTTTCTTAAGGTTTTCAACACTCATTTTATCACCATACAAACTTTATTATAAATTATGTTTTTTAGAATCAACTTTATAAAATAACGTGAAATAGAATAATGAATTTCACATCGATTAAGACAATTTAGCTCTTAGAATAACAAGAGTCATAAAACTCACACTGAATATTTTTGCAAAATTCGTGAGTTCTACTTTTGTCAATTTCATAAATTTTTTTATAATTGTTTCTCCTGATAGTATTTTCGCACTCTCTTAAACGTTTGTCAAATGTATCCCTATCATTATCAAACAATTCTATTGTGGTTGGATTACTATTATTAAAGTCATAAGACTCTATATAATCAACTTTTTCACCAGTTAAACTTTCATATCCAAGCACGTAAACCATTAGTTGATTCTTAATTTGATCTTTCGTTAAAACTTCGCTGCTGGATTTAAAATCGACAAGTGTAATTGTGTGATTAACCTCATCACGCACAAGATCAATTCTTCCATTAATAAACATGTATTCATCTATGCTGAAATCAATACTTTTTTCAGAGAACTTGATATACTTAAAACGAGAGGCATTGTTTCTGATATACGAAGAAAGATTTCTTATTGCTTTTTCAGTCATTGC
Organism: Clostridia bacterium; assembly: GCA_017522515.1. The sequence continues at coordinate 9,874 of JAFWZH010000004.1, read as the reverse complement.
TTCATACAATTTTGGAGATCCATATGGAAGATGTAAATATTTTTTTACAATATTTTCAATGACGGTAGGATCAGTATAGTTAATATTCTCATGATTTTTATGAATAAAATCTAACATGTTGTGAATAGATTTACCATACCCCATGCGGATATTTAAAGGAGAGCAAAATCCATAAATATTAGTCATTTTGAATTTATAAGGACAATCAAACAGATCTTTTAGCAGTGAAAAATTAAGCGTTATAACTTCATCTGTAGAAAATTTAGATTTGTCACTTTTTTCGTATTCCTTATCCAGATAAAGACGAGTTTCTTTGAATGGAGAATTTTTGGCTTCTACGAACGGAAAAGCGGGGGTTCTATAAGAAATTTTGCCCGTTTCAGAAACATGATTAGAGCGAGTCATAAAAAGGAATTTTTCGCTTCGTGTCATACCAACATAAAATACTCTTCTAATACTTTCGTCATTGTCCTCATATTGTTGTTTTATAGTATTGTCGTTAATAATGCCCCAAGCATTTAATCCTCCAGGATTACGTTGAGGGAAAATAGAGTGTTTGGTCAAAAACGGCATAAATACTACAGGATATTCAAGTCCTTTGGATTGGTGAAAAGTCATAATTCTCAAACATTTTACCGCTTTAAAATTGGGAGAAAGCCATCCCTCAGGATATATTTCAGGGGCTTCTTGTTTTAAAAATGTTTCAAATGTTTTTAATCTATATGAAGGAGCCATGTCAAGGTTAATTTTTTCAAAATCATTAACCATTTCAGTGAATTTTCCCCAATTATAAAGTGTTTTTTCATCTTCAACGCAGAACAATTGTAGATCTATAAATAGTCTTTGCACAGAACCTTGAATTGTATATTCGTAATCGTCTGTTTTAAAGGGATCAAGAGCAAATTTTTCAAGATGTAATTTTATATCTTCTTCTTTCAGTGGACTATATTTTTGCCATGTTTTAGCCAAATCATCTGGAATACCCGCTGCTATAATATTAGCAATAGTTTTTTCTTTATTCGGAACACTTCTATTGGGTGCAATAAAGTCAAATGCTATTTTGGAAAAAATCAAAGAAAGTGTATCACATAAAACTGAAATTTCCTCAGAATCAAATAGATTTTTTGTTCCTTCTACAATGAAATTGATATTATTGTCTTCTAATGCTGAAATCAATTCGGGGATTTTTTTTACTGAGCTAACTAGGATTACCATATCGTCCAAATCCAATTTAAACTCTTGACCTTTTCGAGTGTATCTACACCCCAAAAGTTGGTTGATTTTATTAACAATAAAATCAACCTCTGAAACGCGATCGTCGAATTCATAGGTAATAATATCTCCCGGTTCATAACATTGATTTTCTTTACTTTTCATTTCTTTTGGCAGGCGATTATTATTTTGGTCAATAACTTGCTTGGCGATTTCTGTGATGCCTTTACTACTTCTAAAGTTAATATTCAGATCGATTTTTTCAACTCTTTTGTATGAATTTGCAAAATTCTTAATAAAGCTTAAGTTGCTACCACGCCATTGATATATAGTTTGATCATCGTCACCCACTACGCAAATATATGCACCCTTTTCAGAAAAGTATTTTATAATCTTTTCTTGAGCATCATTAACATCCTGATATTCATCGACTATTAAATATTTAATTCTTCCTACAATATAATCATCAAAATTGCCCGATTGCAACTTGGCAAGAGTTGTAGAAATTATGGAAGTGAAGTCAAAGTATTTGTTGGTTATTAAAGTCTGTTCATATTTCTCAATATGTTTGCAAAGTGGTTTATCTAATTTTTCAACTCCATATTCTCTTCCAATGTCTAGAAAAGCTTTATATGCGTTGATTGCCTTGGTTTTTGTATCAGCGTTACTTCTATCAGAAAAAAGAGGATAAGTAGTACCTTTCGCCGAATGATATGTTACATCATAAATGCCGTTTTCTCCACGATGTCTTTTAATAAATATTTTGGTTTGAACATCGTTTAAAGTTTCAAACGTTTTATATTCATCAGAGAATTCCTGTAACATATAAAGGCAAAATCCATGTATAGTACCAATGTACATATTTGCAAGCCCTTCAAGCGAACTATGTTGTCTTTCATATGCCTCAAATATTTTTTGCTTTAGGGAAGCTGCCGCTTTTTCTGTATAGGTTATTGCTACTATATTTTCAGGTTTTACATCTGGTTGATTAAGCAAGTGAAGAATATGTTCAACCATGGTTGAGGTTTTTCCTGAACCGGCACATGCAACAATTTGCATATTTTGACCAACGGTTTCAATTGCCTTTTGTTGATTATCTGTCCATTGCGTAGACATAAATTTTCTCCTTTACCATTTTATTGCTACAAATCGTCTAAAGTTTTGGCTTTTATGGATAATTTCTTGTGAAGTTATGCATTCTTTTTGTCAAGGCCTTTTTCCGCGTTTGGAAAAGTGCATCAAAATTAGAGCTTTAACGAGAATTTGTATTATTCCTTGCGCCTGTTTAAAAACTTTCTGGTACAAGTGCAAGTTTGTTGATTGATTCGTGTGCTCTGACAAGAGCATCATAGACTGCTAAAACATCTTCGGAGTCCCATGTACGAAGAGACTTTTCGTCAATAACACCTGTACTTTCACGAATTATCTTTGCAAGTTGTTCTTCATCGGCAACTGCAACAACAGCCTGAACAGCAGCGTTGCTTTGTGCTTTCTTGAGATTAAGAATAAGGCTATCAATAGATCCTTTAGACTGCACCTCAAACACATAGATTGCTTTACCCATATTACCAATTTTAGCTTCCCACACAGCATCTACAACTGCACCAGTGGTAATCTTAACTTCTGAACGGCTATCAAATCCGAGAAGTTCACCAATTGCAACCAACTTTTCCTTAATCTCATCGTGGAGAGATTTGGAATCCTTAACGGTAACAGGTTTCTTAACTTCGGTGATAACAGGAATCTCTGAAGTTTTCTTTTCAGCAAAGGGGAGAATTTCATCCCACATGAAGTAATCTACTGCCAAAAGGTCATAATCATCTGCACCGGCTTTTTTCAACTCTGCGGCGATATCTTTTGCGATTGCACAAACTTCTGCATACTTCTTTCCGGTGTATTGATAGTTATATTTCGGCATATCAGGGATGTCAAGATAGCTATAGCAAAGGATTGTAGTCTTATTGAAAATTACGTACTCATGCGGATTAGCATATGTAAGCAACTCACTAATGGTTGCAGGTCCCATTCCTTTAATAGATTTCAGGAATAAATCCCAACGCTTTTCAATAGAACTTGTTCCGTACAATAACTCAGCCAACTGCTTTTTAAGTGTGGCAAATCCATTGTCGGCAATCAACTTGTCAACAACATATTTTTTATTGCCCCAAATAAGCATAGACCAAAGCTTACTGATATACTCTAAGAACTCTTCTTCAGTCATTGCAATAAGCTTGTCCTTGGTGAAAGATTGGTAGTATTCTTTACGTTCTTTGCGTTCAGCCCAATTTTCTTCGTAATATGCCGCATTAGATTTCTTTTTATTTGTAAATTCAGTTATTGCGGTATTTAATTTTATTACATTCATCGTTAAAACTCCTCTAATGTTTCTTCACCGCTTACAATCGAATAAAGTTTATCTAGTAAAACTTTAAATCCTTCCATATCATCAGAACTATAATTGGGTAATTCTTTGTACAATTCATTTTTTACCGATTGTTTTAAGTTACTTGGCAAGGCGTTAAAAGTACCATCGACATTATCTAAAAATGTTTGAGCTATTGACTTTTTATAATCTTTTTTAAAGTAATCTTCTATTAAAAAATCAGAATCTGTTTCGTTATCGGTTCTAGGTAACTTTAGACAATACATTCCGTTTTTATGATATGTTTTATTATCTGAATTTTGTTTACCTTTCTTGCTGTTTTTATTTTTGCGAATTATACTATTTAAACCTGAACCACCAGCTTCATCTCTATCAAAAAGAATAATGATTCTTTTGTTTTGCGGAATGCAATGTTTTAACTCGTTTACAAAACCAAGCATATTTTGAGCACCTCCGCAATGCAATATATCTATATTTTTCAGCATATCGTACTTCGCATCTATTGCAGAAAAAACTTCAACAGCCTTTCGAATATATTCTGCATCACCGCTTCCTTCTACAACAAGAAGAGGTCGAGATGTATCCAAAAAAATTGTATGATTTATGTAATCCCATTGTCCATCAGTTAATTTTGATATCGTATTAGCTACATCGCCATAGCATATATTACACCCACCATTAGACTTTTCAAGTAAAATCACATGCTCGTAATCAAACAATTTCGTAAGAGTTGGAGAATGGCTAGATACAACAAAATGATTATTTATATCTTGTTGAAGTAAATCAAACATTTCTCTTTTTCTTCCTTCGTGCAAATGAGCATCTGGTTCATCCAATAAATAAAGGTTTTCGCCCGACAGCAAATTAATAGCACCATATACCAATAAAAGTTTCTTTTCGCCTTCTGAAAGATTTCTAATATCAATGGAGTTATTACACTTAAGTGTTAAATTAGTTATGATTTTATAATCTTTATAAAGAGTAAGAACAAGCATGTTAAAAAACATATCTGCTTCATAACCACAGTAATTTTTTACTAATTTATATGTTTCAAGACTAATATCCACAGTTTCCTTGGCATGGGGATTTATTATTTGCAATATTTGTTTTGCTCTCTCATTTTTGTTTCTTTTTAATTTGTTTACATCAAATTCACAATGTATAAAAACTTCGCCATTAATGCCTATTTTGTCGGTTACAAAGTCTCTGTAATCATCTATCTCGTGAATCAAAAGAATGCTTGCAATAAGATTCCAATAGTAATGATTTAAATACACCATGTTATGTTGTTGGAAAGCAACTTTTCCTTCCATATATTGTTTATTATAATTATCATAAGATTGGAAATAGTAATTTTCCCATAAACGCTTTTCCTCTCCGCTATATATCGCAATCAGATGGTCTGGAAGCAATCCTTTATAGTTTTCTGGGCTGACTTTGTAAAAATTAGCGTCTGATTCAAGACAACAAAAGTGCATATCGATATTGCCAGAGTAGTTATTAATCTTTACTTTTGTTCTTGAACCATTTATTTGTTGTCCTTCGATTGATGATGGAGGATTATCAATAACATATTCAAGCTCAAAATCAAACTCAGGGTTAACATTTTTTTCCTTGTTATAAAGCGCAGAAAAAATGGCACTTAAAACCTCAAGTAGATTGCTTTTCCCAGACCCATTTGTTCCGACTACAAGAGTCATCCCATTAGATTTTGAGAAGTCTATTTTAACATCTTGCAAATTTTTATATCCTCTTATTTCTAACTTGAGCAATTTCATAAGTATGGCTCCTAAAATTATTTGTTGCAAAAAACAGAATTCGTGAAATCATCATCTGCTTTTTTTCGCAAAGCTTCCGACTGTGCATACAAAGATTTAATGGTATGTTTCATTTTAAATACATCAGAAACTATCCTCTCTTGAGTAACAGCGCTTTTATCATCGGAATGAACGGGAATATTTGGAATAGTTAATGCCTCTAAAAAGTTCGCTCCAACTCGTTGTTGCCCTGCCGAACCAGTAAAATACATTATCGCCGCTTTGCGCAAAATATTTGTTCTAAAAAAACAATAAATATATTCAGGAAGAGTACCGTTTTTTGGTCTTAAAACATGAAATTCAGTTGACCCAAAACCAAACCCATTCTTTAAGTGCTTTGCAACAACACATTTACCATTTTGCATGCACGGTGTTATTTTAGCCCACAACACATCATCTTCCATAAAGCGAGTGAATCCTTTTGAATTTAACGCTTTACCCACATTATTATTTGTGATTTCTCCATATATTTCAGAAACACTTTCCATAGGTACAAAAGAAACGTTATCAACATCTAAAGGATATGTCGTTTTAGGGTTTATTTCGCAAAAATTCTCTAAAGGAATATTCGTGAATTTTTTGGATTTGAAGATCTCTTGCGGCTTTAATGGGTTTAAATTAATTTGCGCTCCCCAACCAAACAGATTTTTATAGTTTGTACTACCAAGAATAGTGTCGTGTTTAGAATTGTTTTTTATTGGGATAATTTCTAACAATTTAAACAGATAATCCTCGATTGACTTTTCTAAATCTTTGGCCCGCTTTTTTGCATTCTGAGAATCGCCAATTATTTTTTTGTATTTGTCGACAATTTCTTTTTGTTCTTTTAGCGAATCTGGCACCGGTATTTTGATTTTTGCTAAATTTTCATACGACAAAGTTTGCCGAACAGATCCTGTGGTATTTTCTCTAATTAGAGTGTTCAATATAGGGCTTTTCAAAATAATAAATAAGTATTCTGGCAAAATTGTCTCTTTGCATTTAAAAACAACATAAGCAGGGCTTATATATTCATTTAACAATTTATCGTTTTTTAACCCAACAGAACCAACATTTATTCGATATGGATTGTACGCTAAACATCCATTTTCGACATGTATATATGGTTGATTTATGTTTTTTCCCAATTCTGAATAAGCATCAAACATTCCAACTTCGTTAGAGATTCCTAATATACCAAAAGTTTTTTCGGGATAATTGGACAGCTTGGTTTTTTTATTGATGTGAATAGTATGTTTTCCTATACTACTAATAGGAAACTTTGAACTAATAGCGGTAGAAAAGAAATATTTCACATTCCATCGTTCGGTTTCACTAAAATGAACAACTTTTAACAAGTTATCGCTTACCATTTTAATTCTACCTCCTTACCATCACTCTTACGTAAAATTTTGCCATCCGCATTTATGGTATAGGAAACAAAGCTATTGGATTCTTTCCATAGCTCATTTGTGGTTCTATATGCTTTGTACTCCTCTTGCAATGTGGGCAACTGGTTGCCACCGGAAACAGCGCCTGTAGTCGTGATACCGGCATCTTCAATCATAGCAATAGGAATTTCGTAATCGAAGTATTCTTTGGTAAGCGGTTTTGCTTCTTCGATGATAGCCTTTTCGATATCTCTTAGTTCTTTTTCTGCTGCAATAATGAGTGCCTTAACTTTAAGCTTTTTAGCTTTTTCGGTTGCAATCTTATCTTGCAAAGCTTTAATTTGTCCGATGTACTTCTGTCTAATTTCTTTTTCTGCCTTCGTTTTTGCACTTAAGTACTGAAGTTCTTCTTCTTCGGTGAAACGCTTGAAGAAAACAAGGCTGGGTTTTACTGTAGCACCGGCAGCGATAAATACATCTTGGGGAATGGAACAGATCAAGATAATTTTAGCCTTACCTTCAAAGTATTCACGAATTTTCTGAAGGTTGGAGGTATTAAGAACACCTTCGGGCAAAACCATACCCATACGGCCACCTTTTTTAAGCAGTCTGAGGCAACGTTCCATAAAAAGCACTTCAGTAAGTCCGGACATTGAACCAACATCGTAGAGAGAAAGTAAGGATTTGCCGATATTGTCGTTGACCTGCTTAAGTGCATTTTCATAGGCTTCACCATATTTAGCCTTGTATTTTGCGATCAACGCTTCATCGGTGAATTTATCTGCTTCGGTAATTTTTTGAGATTTATCAATTCTCGCACCAAAAGGAGGATTTGTTAAGATAACATCGAAACGCTCTTCAAAAATACCGTTAACATTCAGCAAGCCATCGTGATGATGAACGCCACCGTGTCCATCGCCGTGCATAATCATATTCATTTTTGATGTTCTTGCCATACGAGGGTTAGCATCAGTTCCGTAAATACAATTACGGGACAGATTATACATACGGCTACCCTCTACTTGGGTATCCAGTTCTTTGTTAAGTGTGGATTGCATAGATTCAATGCGTTCGTTGATAATTACCTGTTCTTTTTCGGACAGTGAATCGTAGTTCTCTCCTTCAATAACAGAACGTAATTCGGCTTTAGCTTTCTTCACGTCTTCCTCAATTTTTTCACGCATGTACTCAAATGCTTTAATTAAGAAACCGCCACTACCACAAGTAGGATCGCATACAGTTTCATTCTCTTTGGGATCGAGAATGTGTGTCATAAAATCAACGATAGTGCGAGGTGTAAAGTACTGTCCTAATTCGCCACGGAATGTAGTACCCAAAAACTGTTCAAAGGCGATACCTTTAACATCATCTTGTGTATCGGAAAGGTTATAGGTTTCAAGTTTTTCAAGAATTTGTTCAAAACTGTTCTGTCTGATTTTAATAATTTCATTTTCTTCAAAAAGCTGGTCATCCTTAAATTCTTCCTTGGTGTTGTAAAATAAGAACTGCATATAAGGAAGATCTTTGGGAGTTCCTTTCAGACTGGGACGAATTTCTTTTTCAAACCACTTTTCTTTTTCTACGAACTCGTTCTTGGTAAATACTTTTGCACCACGTTGCTCACGCTCGTATTTTATTTTCATGAATAAAATTTTACTAATCTCATCAAATGCAGCTTCAGGAGAAAGCTTATCGTTATTACGAATAATGTTATGACAAGTACGGAGAATCTTGGTGAAATCATCTCTAGTAAATGTTTTGGTTTTAGAAAGAATATCTTTTACTTTTTTATCGTTCAATGCTTCTTCAGCTGTAGGAATAGCAACAACTTCCACTAATTCTTTAGGAAGATAGTCTTTGTCCACATTAAAGTATTTTGTTTCTTTTTCATTAGTGGTTACAAAGAAACTTGCACCAGCCCAAGAAGCATAGTTGTATCCCTGATAATAATCTTCTTCACGAATACGAACATTTTCTGCTTTACATTCAACAACAATAAAAGCGGCTTTGCTTTCAAGTTTATCTTTTTTGGATTTCCAGATAACAATATCTGCACGTGCCTTGCCTTGACCACGCTGAGAGTTATTGACTTTGATTTCTTGTGCCATTTGGTCAAGAGAATAGCCATACTCCTCTACAAGGAGCTTTATATATTCTTGGCGCACTTTTTCCTCAGGGGTTTCAATATGCCAAGAATCAGTTAATGGGCAAAAGATTTTTCCGTTATCTCTTTTAATTTCTAATGTGCTCATAAAAAGCCTCCATAATATTTCTCAATGTGATTAAAAGTCATTATTTTTCTGAAATGATTTCAACTATATCATCCATAGTACAATCAAGAGCGGTACATATCTTTACAAGGACATCGCTTGAAACAACAGCACCGTCTTTGCCCATTTTTGTAATGGTGGCAATGCTGATGCCTGCTTTTTCAGCGAGTTCTTTTTTCTTCATGTCACGGTCGATTAGCAGTTTAAATAACTTCTTATAACTTGCAGCCATGTTACACCTCGTTTAAAATAGTTAGTATGACTTTACTATAATAAATTAGTATATCATAACTAAAGATTTTTCTCAATATATTTCAGCAAAAATATGGAGATTTCAGCATTTTTATTGTTCTCTCTTATATATAGATGACAAAAATAACAAAACGTAACGCTTAAAAATCAAATTTTGTCGAAAAGCACAATAAACAACTAAAATCCTTGTAAATATTTACAAGGATTTCAGGACAAAAGCTTTACAATCAACCACAACACCCAACCAATAACAGCCAATGCAATCAACACGGATGAACAACCTGTTCCACCACCTGAATTGTTATTTCTGCCTCCACCTGAACCACTGCTGGAAGATGTCATTTTGAATGCGTAAAAGTCATTAAGGTCGGGCATAGTTTCAGCTCCTTTTCTTTAAAATCATAGCCTGTTTCAAGCAGCTTTTTCTTCATCTTGTTAAGTGCTTTTCTGTAGTTTGAATCTGCTGTTGCGGGGGATGAAACTCTGTGGTCGAAGGCTAATTCTTCAAAGGTTTTAGGTTTGCGTGGCTTATATGTGGGATTGCCTTTGTAGTCAGGATTTTCATAGTCA
>JAFWZH010000180.1 GCA_017522515.1 Clostridia bacterium | reverse complement strand
TTTGAAAGAAATGGGAGTCTCTGGTTACAGTATAGAGAATGTTTCTCAAGTACAGGATAAAAATGGAGAATGGCGACCGATAGATTCAGACAAGGATCCTACTGTAATCCTATTACACTATCCGTCAATTCTTGAAGATACGATAAATTATATTCCTCCACGTGTAAAGATTGAGATTAGTTGTCTATCAATGGATGAACCAACGGAATTACGACAAATTTGTTCTCTAATAGGCGACAGTTTTAATGGCGAAGATACCGATGCAGAGAGTCTTGTCAGAACAGTAGTTCCTGCTCGCACGTTCCTTGAGAAGTTATTTCTTTTGGCGGAAGAATTTCAAAAAGAAAAACCACGGAGTGTACGAATGTCACGACATCTATATGATTTGGAAAAACTAATGGACACAGAATATGGTGTAGAAGCCTTGTCGAATCGCAAACTTTATGATGCCATTGTTGAGCATCGTAAAACTTATTATGCATTGAAGTATGTGAACTATGATTCACATACCCCATCAACCATCAATTTTACTATACCGGAATCGGCTATGGAGGCGTGGCAAGATGATTATGCCGATATGAGACGCTTCTTTATTTATGGAGAATCATTAGAGTTTGATGCACTTATGGAGAAAATGAGAGAGTTGCAAGAAAGAGTGAGGATTATGTAAAAAGTCAAAACACCGAACAAATCTGTGCCAAATTACCGAAAATCATTAGTGTCCCTAATTTTTATGGGACACTAATGAAATGTAGCAATAATATCATTGGCGGTATATTTTACTCGCTTCTTACCGCACCTGTAGCTTGTCAATTGTCAGGTCGTCTTTTGTTTATATGCTTGCTTCGCTTATGATTCTTGTACGTTTTCTGTTGCTGCCCGAACTGCCATAAAAGCGATATATAAGAGTGAAATGCTTTGCCCTGCAGCTACCCAATGATGTGAATTGGTCACCCCTGCAGTTGGGCTACATTCTACAATCTTGAAGTGGTCATAGCCCTTGCGTTTCGGTTGAACACCTACGAAACGAACAAGATAAGGCATAAGGTGTTGGAGGCTTTGTGTCAACGAAAAGAAAATGTATATTTACTCCTTATACTTGATAACTTCATGGTAAAAATGGCAAATTAGTGCATTTTGCAAAAAAACAATTAGACTAACCGTTGTTTTATTGCTGAAAATTTCATATATGGCGAAAATGTTATTATCTTTGCAATAAGATTTAATTTGGGTATATTGTATATGGCAGCAATTGGTGCAAATAAAGAGTTAATTAGACTGAGGGACTTATCTTCAGCCTTCTCTCGTAGTGCATTTATAGATGTCTTAAATTACAATGACTATTCACATTTTAATTGGTTAGCCTCAAGATATGGCATATTAAGATGTGCTACATATTCAGACCTGCTAAAGAAATCTTATTCTGTAATCTCTAAACACTACAGATGTGAGTATGTATATAAGAATGAGTTGATAAAATTACTTCTTAAAAAGTATGGTACAAGAAACTCTGTATACTTTAGTGAATTTAGAGTTGGGAACTCTATTGCTGATATGGTGATGTTCAATGGAGAGAGCAAAGCCTTTGAAATCAAAACTGAGTACGATACTCCTCGTAGACTTGATAAACAAATGGACGATTATAAACGCTTTTTTGATAAATGCTATATAATTATTCCCGAGGATAAAGTAGATGAATATTGTGACATTATTGAGTCTACAACTGGCATCATAGCAATGATCCGAAACAATGGACGTATTATTCTAAAAGAGATTAGGCATGCAGAACAGAATGAACGCTTTGAATCTGAAGCACTAATGTCTTGTCTTAGAACTGAAGAATATAAAAATATTGTACTATCGTTGGGAGAATCTTTAGAAGGAGTAGCAGGTTATGATATGTACAAATATTGTTATCAGGTTATTTCAAAAGCAAATCCTAATAAATTGAGAGAATTATTTTTGCGTGAAATTAAGAAACGCAAAAATAATACGGCGCTATTACGAAAATATCCTATGTCAATTAGACAAATGATGTTAAGTCTAAATTTGCCTGAAGACAAGGCTAATAAATTATTGGAACAGTTGAATATTAACATAAATCAAGCATAGATTATGTATTATCCATATCTTCGTGCAAAACAATATGAGCTTAAGGCTTTAAGAGAATTTTCGGCAGAACACCAAGAGCAAAATTCTATTGTGCCGATTTTAGAGCCTGTGAAACAGCAACCTAATGCACTGAATCTAGCAATAGATGAGATGTTGACCAATGGTTTAAAGTTTGCCCTCATCTTAAACCCTAAAGATGGCGACTTCAAACACCCCACAGTGCAATTTGATGCATGGTTTCAGAATGAGAAATTATTAGAAAATAAAGATAGTTGGATTCCTGCTTTTCTTTATTCCAAACGTAATGCTCATGAGATTTTATCAAAAATTGATGAATATACACTTGGTAACGCCATGATTATATTCCGCACTTGCATGGATATGGATGATGAAAGTGCTTGGAGTATAATCAGCAATGAATCTGTTGGTTATGTTGTAAATTCATTTGGATCTACCATTTCTAGAAGATTAAGAAGTAGATTAAAAGAAACAGGGAAACAGATTATTAGATTAGATGATTGTTTCAAATCAAGGGTTCGTAATGCAGACTATGCTCTTGAAGTAGATGAGCTATTTTCAGAAGAACCATTTTTCTATGCTGAAGAAGGTAATTTAGACGGATATTCAGATTATACAACTTTACCATCTGAATACATAGAAGGTGGTATGTTACCATATGCTTTGGCTATCCATCTTTCGTATAGAAAGAATGAAGAACAACTCTACGTCCATCATTTTGTTTCAGATAGCAATGAAACCAATAGTGATATCCGTGGAAAATTCAGAGAGGCGGCAAGAAAAGTGGCTCCATTCTACGAAGGTAAACATCAAACGGAGGCTGTAAAAGAAATAATCGAAAAAGCCAATGCATCAGAAGGTTATCCAGGCTTGGGGTACTTGAAGAAATTATCTGTTAAAAATCATTTGGAGTTAATTCTCTCATTATAAAGTATTGCGTATGTATATATGTAAAGATTGTTTTCTTGATGAGGAGTTACGTTCCGAAATAAATGCCAATGCTGTTATTGATGGCATATGCGATGTGTGTGGTAAGGAAGGGAAAGTAATGGACTTTTCTGAATTCCATGGTTTCTTTACTGCCCTGCTAGAATTGTGTTCCCCAACGGTGGATAGTAACAAAACAATTGTTGACATTATTCAAGACGAGTGGCACTTATTTAAAGATAAAGACATTGCAAAAGTTTTATTGATTAATGTTATTGCAACCAATAATCCAGGTTACTCAATAGCCGATTTTGTAAATTACACTGATGAGATTCGCAATCGTGTTGCTGTTTGGGATAGGCTAAAAACTAGCGTAAAAGAAAATTCCCGTTTTTTTACCAACATGGATGAATTTGCTCAATATGATTATCTTACAGCTGGCAAGAGTTTACATGTTGGTCAAAAACTATATCGTTCTCGTATAACACCCATTGGTCAAAAGAAAATTAAATGTGATAAGATGGGATGCCCTCCTAAAGAGCTGGCAACAGCAGGGCGTGCAAACCCGATAGGAATACCATATTTGTATTTAAGTGATTCTGCTAAAACCACATACTTTGAGGTTCGAGCTGTATACTTAGATCAGCTTAGTGTTGGAACCTTTAGAATACAGCGCGAATTAGAACTCGTAGATTTCATATACGATGTGAATTTATTTATAGCCTATAATGATGGTTCTGCTTCACTTAAAGAAATTGTAATTAAGAAAAAAATCATTGATGCAATAAGTGAAGATCTGTCAAAACCTTTACGTAGATATGATTCGGAATTAGAGTACGTTCCTACTCAACTAATTTGTGAATATTGTAAACGAATTGTTGGTGCTGATGGAATAAGCTTTGAGAGTTCATTGCATAAGGGAGGGCGAAATTATGTTTTGTTCGACGATAGTGCTGCAAAATGTATAAGAGTGGATTCGCATGAAATAACTCGAATAGATATCGACCGTAGGTAAATCACGAAATGTTATATTTATATGTTACACATAGAAAATATGCTATAATATTTTGACTATAAATTAATGTTATCTAAGTATTGTTTTATAGCAATTTTATAACTGTTAAAAATGAACTTATTCTATATTTGCATAAGTTTTGATACAATTTAGGTCATAGTTTGTTTATGTAATAATAGAATGCCATAATTGTCTAATATCAGGAATATAAATTTGTTATATTTATAATAATAGTAAAATATGAAAGAACAAGATTTAGAAATAATAAAATCTTGCACACTTTTTCTTAAAGAAGGAGATAAGTCAAGTGAAATCATATTAGTTGACCCATGTAATGGAGATATGTATTTTACATTTGAACTCAAGTATATTGAGGATATTGTTTCTGCAAAAACAAAACTTAGTATTAAGGATGAACATCATGCAGAACTTGTGATTGATACTACTCCAAATGGGATCACTAAACCAGAAAATGCAATAGAGCTAGGGACATATGGGGCAGAGAATAGGCCTTTATATATTGGATTTGTTATTCAACCACAAATTGCTAATAGTAGGGAGCACAATGTAATCATAACTTTTTATACTAGGAAGGAGGTAAAAGATGGCATTGAGGAAAACTAACGGACAGGATTATAACAATAACATATCAGACATATCCGTTGATGTAATTTGTATTTCTGAAAGTAACCTACGAGTTATTTTGATGAAGAACATCGATAAACTGAGTAAAAATTGTGATATAATTGGTGCGATTGCTTTGTTCCTTTCTTTAGGAATAGTACTTATTACTGCAGAATTTAAATCTAAATGGTTAGATTCAAATACTTGGTATGGAATATTTATTGTTCTTACTATTGCCGCATTTGCTTACTTGATATATGTAATTAACAACAATCGTAAAAATAAGGTTGATGAAGATGTAATTCTTGATGAAATTAAAAAATCGCGAGAAGTTGCATTAACTACTCTTCGTCCTCAACCTATATCTGCTAAGCCTAAAAATAAAACACAAAAGAAGAAAAGAAAATAACACAAATATCCACTAAAATCTATTTCTAAATTAAGTTCTAACAATTTTTGGCTCATTATCGTAAATTAAGATATTGCTTCCAAGAATCCCATTAGGAACGCATCGGGAAAGATGAATTTCTTTTCGCCGAGGGTGAATTTGACATGGATAAACTTCTCGTTCTTACAACGATGCTTTGACAGTTTGTTGAACCACAATCCCTACTTTCGTTTTTTTAATCCAAAGTACAGAGTAAGGGAAACAAGGAGTATTCCAATAACGATATATGAAATATTGACTCTATTGGGCTCGTCAACA
>JAFWZH010000179.1 GCA_017522515.1 Clostridia bacterium | reverse complement strand
CACCTTTCACGCCTTGAAATACGTATCAATGGCGATGTGTTGAACGAATGGTTTAATCGTGAACGTATAAAGTACAACCCCTTGCTGTTCTGTAACGAGGATTTTCTGTTGCTTATGTTCCTTACCTTTTCAAGCAGAGTCTTACGCTTTCAAACAGTTAAAGGCAGACAGTCGCTCGATGTTCTTGATATTGTAGCGTAGGGTATTAGTAAACCACCCTATGAATACATAGTATTTTACTCTAATTGATTGATATAATAGAGAATAATCTATATAAAACCTATGTATGAAATGCAGTTTAATATTTTATGTTAGAATAATACAAAAAGAATGTATCAATACTACCAATTTTAAGGTTATATTGATACATTTTTATTTTAATACAAATTCGAATCAAATTAAAAGAATTTTTTGCCCTTCAACCTAAAATAACTTTCAGTTGCATTAGGTATATTCATTAAATCTTCAATACTTCTTCTTGAAGAATACATGTCAGAGATATGCTCTTTGCCTTCACCTTGCAAATTCTTATTTGATTTACGTTCAACCCAAGCAGAACAAGACACTTCAAGATTTTTGGCATACAAATCCTTTGTTAATGGTTTGTATTCACTGTGTTTATATCCCCACCAAACATGTATCTGCAGTTCACCATGATTGCATTCATTCCAAGATATAAGAGTGTTTTTTCCCAAAAGATTTACAATGATTTCCCCATTTTCCTCAATAGGGTCGTTAATCCCAACGTGATTATTGTCTACTAAATAATTGAGCGCATGCATAATTAAATGCCTCATCTTATGTGCCTTATCCATATGCTATTGCTTATTTATTATCTTTTTTAATTCATCAATACTAATAATGCTGTCTCTTTTTCGATGTATCATTCTATGACAATTAGAACAAACACAAACCAAATCAGTTCTAGGGTTAATTTTCACCTCTTCTTCAAGACTAAACAATGGTTTCGTGTGATGTACTTCTATAAAATCCTTACCCAAGTCGCCATATGTTTTCTCGAAATCAAAACCGCATACCATACATTTTGTTCCATGTATTTTTATTGCTTGTTTTCTATTTTGTGAATTTCGTTCATATTTGGTAGTATAGACTTCAACCCTTTTACCCTCTACAGCAGAAGTGGCAACATCTATATAAGATTCTAAATTGTTTTGCTCTTCAAACTCAATTGTTCTAGGGTTAATGAAAGTTGCTTCATACTTGTTTATCCCTATTCGTTCAAATCTTAAATCTGGATAGTTTCCAACTGAATGTGGTTGTTTATCGAAGAGTTGTTTAAGTGCTGTTTCCCAAAAGATACGAGTTCTATCGTTTACATCATATTCAATAAATGCGCTATAATCTATATTGTCGTATCTTATTATAAGATTTAATCTTTGAGGATAAGACAATTTATCTGCATTCCAAAATGCTCTAATTCTTGTATCCAAAGCAGAACCATGATGTTCGAACACAGACCTATCACAATGTTTGATTACGACATTTTCTGTAATGACTGACCAAGATGAGAAATCTCCTATAACAATTTTTTCTTTCATCTGTCTATTTTGATTATTGCTGTAAATAAATTCAATGCTTGCAATTTAGCAAAAAAATCAATTCAATCATATTGTTTAATATATCAATATCCATATTTCTTAAAAGGTTTTTCTGCTGTAGGTGGTGTTGTTTGCAAGAACTTCAAACCATCTTCTGTAATTCTATAGTTGCCACGAGATACAGTTTCAAGCATTCCTATTATTCTTAAACGATGTTTTGCCCAGCCTACTCTATCTGTTAATTTTAATATTGCTTTCTCTTCGTTAGATAAATAAAAAAACCTTGAAATATATTCTCTGCATTCCTCTGCTGAATGAATTTCTTTATCACTCATATATTGCAAAAGAGGAAACATACACTCCTTAACTTCTGGTATCATAAGTCTATTTTATAACATTATTCATGTTTATTAGCAAAGTTGCTAATTTTGATAAAGCAAATTATCAATTTTATTAACTATTTAAGTAGGTTCTCTAATTCGCTCCTACTATTAAATTGATATATCTTTCCTTTTATCTTAATAAATCCCTCTACAGCCTCATCGCCCATAGGTTCAAAAAGACTCTTTACACTGACTCCAAGAGCAACAGCCATCTTTTCAATGGTGTCTAAACGAGCGTTACCATACATTGCTCTCGTTAGACTTGAAGCGTCAATATTCATGTCGCTTGCAAGGTCTTTAAGTTGCTTGCCTTGTTGCTTGCAAAGGCGTTTTACATTTTCTGCCAATATCTTTTCCATGTCTATCCTATTTTGGGTGCTAATATACTAAAATTATCATAAATAACAATATATTTCAAAATATTTGCGATTTTCGCTAATTAAAATTTGTTTCTTAATTTTCTTAAATGTATATTTGCATTGTAATAATTGATTTATAAAACAAATATATAATAAGAATATGAAAACAATAATTTTTGCAAGAGTTTCGACAAACATACAAGAGTACGACAGACAAGTAAACGAATTGACAACACTTGCCAATAGTAAGGGTTGGAGCGTTGAGGCTGTGTTTGCAGAGAAAATTTCGGGTGCAAAGGCAAACGCAGAGCGTACAGAATTGCTTAACATGGTCGCTTATGTAGAGGCAAATGCCATTGACAAGGTGCTTGTTACTGAACTCTCTCGTTTGGGGCGTGATACCTTGCAAGTGCTTGAGGTTATCGAAATGCTGAACAGCAAGGGTATTTCGCTGTATATACAGAACTATAACATCGAAACACTGACAGCAGAGGGCAAGGTAAACCCAATGAGCCAATTTCTTATTACAATACTCGCAGAGGTGGCAAGAATGGAGCGCAAGACCATTCGTGAGCGTGTAGCGAGTGGTTATGCCAACTATCGTAACAATGGTGGCAAGGTGGGTAGAAAGCAAGGGTATCGCAAGAGCGAAGAGGCAATGCGTGAGGAGTACAGCGAAGTTTTTAAGTTGCTGAAAAAGGGCATTAGCCTCCGTAACATCAGCAAGATAACTAATGTGAGTGTAAATACTATAAGAAAATGTAAGGAGTGTGTAAGCGTATGAGGTAAAATTTGAGCAAGCCCACTGTATAAGGCAAGTAGGTAAATGGCATACCGAAAGGTTGTAATTAGGTTTTTAATCTTCCTTGTTGTAAGATTTTTTATTACAGTTCAGTGGGTAAAAACCAAAAAATAAGCCACAGAGTGTTGTGGCAAGGAAAATTTTGAATTTTAATGTTTAACGAAGAGGAACTGAAACATTATGAAAACATATTAAACAGATTAGGAGTGAAAGATGGCGAGAGCCAACAGAGGGTATTGGAATTTATGTATACTCTTGGAACAATAATTTATAATAAAAGCATAGAGGTATGATTGAGGTAAAGAAAAAGAAGAAAGTTAAAGGAGCAAAGACTGTTGTTGAGTACAGCAAGTTGGATAGAAAGGTAGCCGCATTGTGGACACGAGTGAGTACAAAGGAGCAAGAGGAAAATAATTGCAGTTTGGAGAACCAACGAAAGATTTGTTTGGAGTATGCAGAACAGAGAGGTATCACAATCAAAAAGGAGTTTGGTGGAACGCACGAGAGTGCAAAGAACGAGGGCGAAATGTACCGTAAAATGATTGCAGAGGTGGCAAAGGACAAGGAGATAAACATTATCCTTGTCTACTCCTTTGACCGTTTTTCTCGTGCTGGTACCGAAGCGATTATGACAAAGGCATATCTAAAGACAAAGGGCATATATGTTATATCAGCAACACAAGTAACAGACCCCGACAGTGCAGCAGGTACATTTATGGAGAACATCTTGTTTCTGTTCAACCAATTCGAGAATGATTTGCGTAGGGACAAGAGTGTTATGGGTATGACAGAGTGCCTTAAAAGAGGTTATTGGTTCAATAATGTTCCATTGGGATATGACCGCAAAAAGGTTGGTCGTGAGCATATAATAACAGTGAATGAAGATGGCAAGAAACTGCGTAATGCCTTTATATGGAAAGCAACAGAGGGAATGAGCGACATTGCCATTTGTGAGAGGTTAAAGGCGATGGGTCTTAATGTTGACCGCAAGCACCTAAACAAGATATTTCAAAATGTATTCTACGCGGGGTATATGAGGCACAACCTTTTGGGGAACGAGATTGTGAAAGGCAAGCACGAGGCATTGATTGATGAAGTTATATTCAACAAGGTAAATGGTATTTCCAATGCAGGGTATGAGCATAAGAAGATTACCGATGATTTTCCATTGAAACGCCATATCATCTGTTCCGAGTGTGGTGGTTATCTAACAGGGTACACCGTAAAGGCAAGGGGTAAGAACTACTATAAATGCAACACCAAAGGTTGTAAAAACAACAATAGCGCAGAGAAAATTCATGCAGAGTATGTTGCACTGCTCAACAGTTATAAAATTCCTCAGGAGTGGGTTTCTGCGCTTTCTGACGTGTTCCGTAAAGTATTTAGGGAGCATAACGATATGAAAGATGAGGAACGCCGTACCTTGCTTAAACGCCGTACAGAGTGTAAACAGAAGATTGATAAACACAAAATACGCTTTGGACTTGATGAGATAAGCGAGGATATTTACAACGCTTCTGTAAGGCATTTGAACACTGAATTGGCAGAAATTGAGCGAAGTCTTGAAAGTGCAAGCCAAAATTTATCGAACATGGAAAAATTTGTCGATAAAGCAGTGCTAATGTGTTGTCAATTAGGCAATTTGTGGATTGATGGCGATTTCGAGAGTAGGCAAGAATTGCAGAAATTAGTGTTTCCAAATGGAATTTTGCTCGATAAGGAAAATGGCAATTATCGAACAATTTCGTTAAGCCAAATGAGCAAAGGCGAGCTTGCTTGCACTTTGCCATGGCGAGAAATTGAAGGCAAAGCCAACAAGAAAACGAGAACGAAGTGTTCAAGATTATGCGCTTGTTTTGGCTCAACGTAAAAAGTTGAGGGGTAAAAAATAAATGTTTATTTTTGCTGTCAATAAAATTCAAAGACTATGCAAAAAGACGGCTACTCCCTTCTGCTTCCCACCGGCACACTTG
>JAFWZH010000178.1 GCA_017522515.1 Clostridia bacterium | reverse complement strand
CTGGCTTGCACCCATTGCAACCTGTGCAACATATACATAACCGTAGCTCTTTGCAATCATACCAAGGTCTTTCTTGCGAACCTTCTTGCCCGATGCAGCAAACTTAGCAACTGCACCTGCTGGAGTAGCCTTCGATGACTGTCCACCGGTGTTCGAGTAAACTTCGGTATCGAGAACGAGAACATTAACATCTTCGCCGCTTGCCAATACATGGTCGAGACCGCCGAAACCTATATCGTATGCCCAGCCGTCACCACCGAATATCCACTGCGATTTCTTTACAAGGTGATCCTTGAGGTCAACAATCTGCTTGCAGTAGTCGCAACCGCACTTTTCGCATTCAGCAACAATCTTGTCTGCGAGTTCGGCAGTCTTGATACCACATTCGCGGTTGTCAATCCATTCCTGGAACATAGCCTTGAGTTCTGCGCTGCAGCAGTTGCATTCTGCGATAGCTTCGCGCATGATGCGTTCTACGCGGTCACGCATTTTGCGGGTTGCTGTTGCCATACCGAGACCAAATTCAGCATTGTCTTCGAACAAGCTGTTTGCCCAAGCAACACCCTTGCCATTGCGGTTGCTCTTGCAGTATGGAGTAGCAGGAGCCGAACCACCATAGATTGACGAACAACCTGTTGCGTTTGCAACGAGCATTCTTTCGCCGAACAACTGGGTGATAGTCTTGATATAAGGAGTTTCACCACAACCTGCGCATGCACCCGAGAACTCGAACAACGGCTGTGCGAACTGGCTGTTCTTAACATTTGCGTACTTGTCGATGAGGTTGTCTTTATAGGTAACCTTCTTCTGGCTGTAGTTCCAGTTGTCAACTTCACCAAGCTGGCTTTCGAAAGGCTTCATAACCAATGCCTTTTCCTTAGCTGGACATACATCGGCGCAGTTACCGCAGCCTGTGCAGTCCATAGCCGATACCTGCATGCGGAAATGCATACCAGCGAATTCCTTCGGCATCTTGATGTCTGCGGTCTTCATTGATGCAGGAGCGTTCTTAAGCTCTTCGTCGGTCATAACTACCGGACGGATTGCAGCGTGAGGACATACGAGCGAGCACTGGTTGCACTGGATACACTTTGTGTTGTCCCATTCTGGAACCAAAGTAGCAACACCACGCTTTTCGTATGCTGTAGTACCTGCTGGGAAAGTACCGTCGATAATGTCCTTGAATGCGCTTACAGGCAGGTCGTTACCGCACTGTGCAACCATTGGACGCATAACCTTGTTGATGAATTCAGGATCGTTGTCGTTGTGTTCGAACTTGAATTCGGTTGTGCAGTTCAAGTTAGCCCATTCTGCAGGAATTTCAACCTTCTGGATTTCTCCACCACGGTCAACTGCTGCATAGTTCTTGTTAACAACATCTTCACCCTTCTTGCCGTACGACTTAACGATGAATTTCTTCATCTGCTCTACTGCGAGATCGTAAGGAATAACGCCCGAAATCTTGAAGAATGCGCTCTGGAGGATGGTGTTGGTTCTGTTGCCAAGACCGATTTCCATAGCAATCTTAGTAGCGTCGATGATGTACATGTTGATGTGCTTTTCAGCCAAGTATTTCTTTACATTGTCTGGCAAGTGCTTCTTGGTTTCTTCAACCGACCATGGCGAGTTGTAGAGGAAAGTTCCGTTTTCCTTCAAACCGCGCAGACAGTCGTACTTGCGGAGGTATGATGGAACATGAACAGCTACGAAATCAGGAGTACCTACAAGATACGGAGCAAGTATTGGCTGGTCGCCGAAACGAAGGTGCGAGCAGGTGTAACCGCCCGATTTCTTCGAGTCGTAGTCGAAGTATGCCTGGCTGTACTTGTTGGTGTTGTCACCGATAATCTTAATTGAGTTCTTGTTAGCACCTACTGTACCATCAGCACCAAGTCCGTAGAACTTAGCTTCGAAAGTACCCTTCGGAAGTATTGAAATTTCCGGAAGTATCGGGAGTGAACGGAAAGTAACATCATCAACAATACCAACTGTGAACTGGTTCATAGGCTTGTCTGCTGCCAAGTTGTTGAAAACAGAAAGTATGTGAGCCGGAGTTGTGTCCTTTGATGACAAACCATAGCGTCCGCCGATAATCATTGGCTTTTCAGCGCAGTCCTTGAGAGCTTCAACAACGTCCAAGTACAGAGGATCGCCATTTGCTCCAGGTTCTTTTGTGCGGTCGAGAACACAGATTCTCTTAACGCTCTTAGGCATAACATCCATCAAGTACTTAACGCTGAATGGACGGTACAGGTGAACGCTGATGAGACCGAGTTTCTTTCCGTTTGCATTTTCCTTGTCGATAACGGTCTTGATAACATCGGTGATTGAACCCATAGCTACGATGATGTCGGTAG
Organism: Clostridia bacterium; assembly: GCA_017522515.1. Next base: position 7,584 of record JAFWZH010000178.1, on the reverse strand, counting down.
CATCCTTTGCGCCGTAGAATGTGAAAGGAGCGTATTCACGACCTGTAATCTTGCTCATTTCCTTCATGTACTTAGCAACGATTTCTGGAAGAGCGTCGTAGTACTTGTTCTGAGCCTCGCGTGTCTGGAAGTAGATGTCGGGGTTCTGAGCGGTACCGCGTGTTACAGGGTGCTCTGGATTGAGAGCGCGGTCGCGGTATTCCTTCAAGGCTGTCCAGTTGACGAGCTTCTTGAGTTCGTCCTGGTCAGCAGCTTCAACCTTCTGGATTTCGTGAGATGTACGGAAACCGTCGAAGAAGTGGAGGAACGGAACGCGTCCTTCGATAGCTGCGAGGTGAGCAACTGGAGCCAAGTCCATGATTTCCTGAACCGAGCCAGTAGCCAACATTGCGAAACCAGTCTGACGAGCACTCATTACATCGGCATGGTCGCCGAAGATTGACAAAGCCTGAGCTGCCAAAGCACGAGCCGAAACATGGAAAACACCTGGCAACAATTCGCCAGCAATCTTGTACATGTTCGGAATCATAAGCAACAAGCCCTGCGATGCGGTATAGGTAGTTGTGAGGGCACCAGCCTGTAACGAACCGTGAACAGCACCGGCAGCACCAGCTTCCGACTGCATTTCTACTACTTTAACTGTTTCACCGAAGATGTTCTTTCTGCCGCCTGCGCTCCATTCGTCGATGTATTCAGCCATCGGTGACGACGGAGTGATAGGATAGATAGCGGCAACTTCGCTAAACATGTAGGCAACATGAGCTGCTGCGCAGTTACCATCACATGTCATGAATTTTTTTTCTGCCATAAACGTCTGTTATTTAAGAAATTATAAAAATTTGTTACTAATAATGTTAATTCGCAAATATACCTTTTTTATTGGGAACTGAAGATATTTTTGCAATTTTTTTTGAACAGAAAGGGTTGGGGCATTTTTATGCTTATTTTGTTGGAAAATTTTTTAAACCTACGACACATTTTGGCGTAACATCATACGACATTTGCTGTCGTAAGAAACACAAAAAAATTAAAGCTATGATTACTGACATTAAAGAATTCGGCGCAAATCTCGGAAACCGCGAATATTGGGACTGTTGCGGTGCGGAGTGGACTTATTCGACAATCGAACAAAAAATCTTTAAACTTGCTGAATTTGTACAAGCTGGAGGCAACCTCTACCCCGTATTAAACAAGTACGCCAAAGGTCGAGAATACACTTACCGACGTTCCATACAGTGGTGCATTTTGCATTACCTTAACACCCTGATGGTCGAAGGATATTATATAAACTTTATGTTGCTCGACAACAAAGAAGCTGTAAAACTACTGACCGAACTGCTTAAAGTCGGTGCTGAACTTAAATTTAAATCTAAACGAATCGACACGCGCTATTATGACTATTACGAGTGGGAACTAAAAAGAGTTGAAGATGAAAGCATACTCGTCGCCATCGAAGAAGAGCACAAGCAAAAGTACCCCGACGAAACATTGGATGACCAGAAAAAGCTAATAAGGAAGTGGAAAGACGGATGTTGGTGGAGAAAATAAAAGAGTACACCGAGAATAACCAAAGAAAAAAATGAGATTATGGGAGATTTGGAGGAGAATAGTAGGAACGTAGCCGCCCACTGAGCATGTCGAAGGGCAAGGCGGAATGTGTTGAAAAGTAAATAACAAAAAACATCTATCAACCGAGAAGCATTCAGTACTAAACGGAGATAAGAAAAAACGACGAAAAAACTATTCATAATATTTAAATTGGAAACTCCCTACCAAAAGTGGGGAGTTTTTTTTGCTTCGCTCTTCATAAAATGTGTAAATTTGTCACTAAAATGGTTCATAAAATGTGAAACAGTTTTAATAATCAATGAGTTGTAAAATATTTTGAATATTCATAAAATGTGTAACCAGAATCATGTTTTTTTTGCAAAGGCAGAAGTTCCGTTATACATAAAACCACAGTCGAAAAATTTTCCCATATTTCTTGCAAAAGTCGCCCCGAAAAGTGTATGGCAATCGGAAAAAGTCGCCCCGAAAAATGTCAACATGCTTATTTTCAAAAGGTTGAAAAACAGCAAAAAAAGCAACATTTTTTTCTAAAATCTACGACAAATTTTGGCGTATCTATAGCTTTTCTTTGCTGGAAAAAAAAGAGATGCACACAATAGAAGAACTACAACGCATTATATGGTCGTATGCAAACACATGGACTGAATTTTATAAAGAGAAGATTGACAGAATTATAGAAGCGCAAAAGCAAGACAGCAATATTGAGGAAATGCATATTGAAAAGAAGTTTTTGGAAGAAACTATAAAAAAGCATTTCCCCGAAGCAATAATAAAAGGTAGTGTCGACAAAAAACTTCTAATAAAACTCAATAATGTTGATTTTCACATAGAGGAATGTCACAAGCACGACACACTATTTATAGATAGATATTACTTTATAAGTTATCCTATCGAACAAATTCCGAACATAATTGAATTGATGAAGGAAATCGATGACATGTTCCCAGAGTGGGACAAAATTTTCGCGGGGTTGACGATAAGACTAGAACAAGAATTAAATGCCATCCATAGCCTTCAATCGAATTGTTCACTATCATTATTATTGCACAAAATCCGTATTGTTTTTCTTAATTGCAGAAGGGATTTCGATACAGGTTCCACGCTTTGTAAAAAAATGAACGAAGCAAACATATCATTCTCAAACATAACAGTAGATGCCAACAACCAAACTATTGTCATACAAATTACATATAAGGGAAGTGTTTCTCAATTTCGTCTTGCTTATACAGAAATCTCAATAGAGCAGTTGCAACATATTGACAATATGATTCCTATTTGGACTGAAGAAATAAGAATTGAGCGGGAAAGATATGAAAACATACGCGATTTAAGCAAACATAACTATATAATCCCAGTAAAGGAAAAGATGGATTCGTTAGGATATGAATATTGCATAGCGGAAAACAAAAAAACTTTAACGCTATATGTGAGACTCGAAAAATCAAGAAAAATAAAACTTTCTTTTTCTCGATGTAATTCAACAGGAACAATCCTACAACGACTTGAGAAGATTGATGAAACTATTAAATCCATAAACAATATTCATGAAGCTTTTATAATAACAAACAATAAGAAAAACAAAATATGGCAAACAAATTTTAGGAAAACTCACGAACCAACCAACATCAATAATAAAAGTGTCGTAGAACTAATCAAACGGAGAATGGAAACCATTGAATGTGAATACTTTATTGAGAAAAACAAAGGTAAAAGTTCTCTTTTTACCCTTTACGTGAAACTAAAAAACGGACGAATTGCAAAGATAACGTTACCTAGTATTTCTATAGGAGTCGCAAGAGAACGACTTGGTATGATTGATGAAACTATAAAAACCATAAACAGCATTCCCAAAGACATAACAATAATAAACAATTCCGAAGATTTATTTTGGGAAACGATGATTGTCAATAGATTTAATGAATGGCAAACTCTTTACTCAGTTTATGAGGAATGTTGGAAAACTTTTTCCGCAAAATTTCCTTATGTAAAAAGACCAGAAATAATCATAAGCCACAAATTAAAGAAGTATGATGGGCTTTGCTATGGGGACAAAATAAAAATAACCGATAGGGCAGTAAAAGAGTCCCTTAAATTTCAGAAACATTTGATTTTTCATGAACTTTCCCATCTTGTTCATGCTAATCACAGCAGCAACTTTTATGATGTACTCGGAATGTTTGTCCCCTTGCCAACCCCAATCAATTTAGATATTGAGCAGAAATGGCGTTCGCATTTGTAAGCGATATAAAGAAAGGGATTTTGATGAATGGATGGAATGTATTAAATTTGTAGGTCGTTTTTCTCGGAATCTGTTTAAATGGACTTCGGCAGATGATGGGAAAATGATGATTGGAATGTAAAATTAGAAGTCTGAAAAGAAAAAAACAATGGAAAAAGAAAAGATTGCTCCATGGTGGTTATCACATAAACCAATAATTAGTGTTGATTACGAAGAAAACGATGCATATGCAGGTGATGCCAAATTTTTGTCATTGGGTCATGCCTCATGGAATGAAGAAGATTATTCTGCTAAAATTTGGCGATATAGTGGAGAACGCTGGTCTAGACAGAGCGAAGAAATGCCTATTTGGAGAGTGCTTGATTTAGCCACTTTAATAGTAGCAAAAATAAGCGGTAAAGAAAGTTATCTAAACGAATTTGTTCAAGATCCCCAAGGTATAGATGGATTAAGTGATTATTTGAATGAAAATATGGAACTGTATGCGCCTAGGATTAATGAACTTAGACGTTTATTAACGACAGACTCCATAAAAAAAACATCCGATTGCATTCCAAACATTTTTAATTTTGCAACATCGGAACTAAGTCAGGATGCTGTATTTGCATGGCTTATTCAATGGGCAGACCCAAAGTATAAAGACAGGGATGAAAAATTATTCGCTATCGCACAAAATTTTGTTAAATTATTGTTGGGAGAAAATGATTATGCTATAAGTTCAATAAATGTTGGACGTCAGTGGAATAATATTGATATATGGGTTGAAATTAATGATGACACGTTCCTTGTTATTGAGGACAAAACAAATACATCAATACACGACAATCAACTAGAAAGGTACAAAAATGCAGTTGAAAAAGAGTATGAAGGGAAAAGAAATAAATTGTATTATGCGTATGTAAAAACTGGAAACGAACCATTATCTATATTACGCAAAATAGAACAGACAGGATATAGAACAATATCAAGAATAGATTTAATCAATTGTCTTGATATGTATTCTGGTTGTGATACAATTGTTCTCAGTTATTTAAAATCCATTAAAGGTATTGAAGCAAAAACACAGAGTTACAGAAATATGCCTGTTAAAAATTGGGAATGGTATGCATGGCAAGGTTTTTACTTAGAATTGGACAGAATACTATGTTTTAAGAGTTGGGAATATGTGTCAAATCCTGCCGGAGGTTTTTTGGGCGCATGGTGGCACTTTACTAAGATTAAAAATGGGGAAATGTACCTTCAATTTGAAGAACAAAAATTATGCTTCAAACTATCCTGTAATGTGGATAATCGTTCTGATTTCAGATGGGAATGGTATAATAAACTCATTTCCACAGCGGAAAGGATGGGACATCCTGAGATTGTAAAACCACAAAGATTCGGTGCTGGCTGTTATATGACAATAGCTGTTGTAGATCCAGATTATTTATTTGGCACAAGCAAGATTAACATTGATGATATTGTAATGAAACTGAAACAATATCAAGAAATTGTTGACATTTGTTGTAAAGAATAATGATACAAAAGCATTAATGTATTTATCTGCCTATGCCAATTTGACGTAGGCTTTCTTCTTTCTTTGAATAAATCTCTTTCCCCCGCCCCTCCCAGCGGGGATTTTTATTTTTTCCAAAAAACAATTCATCCGACATATTTTGTCGCAACTCGATATTTCCTTTGCCAGGAAAAAGAATGATATGGACATAAAAAAAAGGATTCGAGAAATAGTATATTCACCCGATATATTAAGGGAAGATTTCTATTCTGATAAAGTTAGAATGGTGCTGTTTCAGAAGAAAAACTGGAAGAAAGAACTGGTAAAAGATAAAGAAGTATTAGAAACGATAAGAAAGCATTTCCCTGAAGTTGAAATAAAGTCAACAGGTATCAATGTGCACCTAATCAAACTTAAAAATGCTGATTTCTACATTAAAGTGTATGGTAAGCGTAAAACTATTGATGTAAAAATCAATAGATGGTCTTGTTCGTACTATGTTTCTGATATTCCGAACCTAATAGAATACATGAAAGAAATTGACAGTCAGATGCCAGAATGGGAAAGGGAATATGCAAACTTGATATCTCAGAATGAAAACGAAATAAAGAAAGTCCAACGCAATTCATTATTCAAGGGTGAATGCAATATAGATTCAATATTGAAATGCAGAATAGATTTGCTGCTTAAAGATTGTAGGGACAACACACAAACTGGCTCTATGCTTAAGAAAAACATAGAAGAAACAAACACTTCATTTAAAAACATTAAAATGACAATAGAAAACGACACTGTTTTTATTAAAGCCCTTGCTGCAAATCTCTATTGGAGTTCATATAACTGCAAGGAAATTAAACTAGAACAGCTTGTGCAAATCGACAACATGATACCAATTTGGATTGAAGAACTAAAAAATTGGAAACTTGAAAGTGAAAAACATAAAAAGACTACCGAAATAGTCAAACTTAGCATAACAACACTGATAACGCAAAAAATGACGGCGCTTGGGTGCGAGTACAAAATAAAAGAATTTTCTAATTCTATCAGCCTATATATAAAATGCAAAAACAATACTTCTTTAAAATTGTCACTTCCATACGACATATCTGTAAAAGCAATAAAAAAAAGATTGGGGCAGATTGACGAAATACTTGAATTTATCAAGTCCGCGCCTTCGCATTTTCAAATAATGTCAGGATGTGATTGGTCGAAATAATATGTTAAACATTCAATTTGGAATAATGATGTAAGAGGTTTAAATTTGCAACAATTACAGAACGTGATAAAAGTTTTTGCGCGAAATTTGCAAGAAAAAGTTTAATTAAATATTAATAGTATGAAAGATTACACAAAATTATTAGATGATTTATTTGAAAAATGGAAAAATGAACGAGAATTTACTCATTTTTACTACGACGGCTTAATGTATAGAGGGAAATATTGCTATAAGGATAATTTGCCATATTGGAGAAAACCAGGCAATGAAAGCAAAATGTGGGACAAATGTCCAACAAGAGTAATGTTTTTACTAAAAGATGTAAATGCAAGGGGTGACACTGCTGAAGATGATGACGATTTAAGAGGACGTGTTTTTTTGAACACTGGATATCGCGGTTATAAAAACTTGACATATTGGTTATATGGTATATTAAAAACAATAGAAACTGGTCATGCTCCAGATTACACTTTTTCTGACGCAGAAGCATTTAAGTTGTTTGACGAAACTCCTGTAGCATACGTTAATTGTAAAAAGCAAGCAGGCTTTAATAGTTGCAGTTATAGTACATTATTAGATTATATTGAACGGGACAAAGATTTTATAATTAAAGAAATTGAAATACTAAACCCTGACATAATAATGTGTTGTGCATATACTGATAGTACAGGAAATCCTATATTTGATTTTGTTAAGGAAAACATATTTACTGACCTTAAACAAGTTAACAATTGGATCTATTATAGCGAAAAAACTAATAAAGTTGTAATTGAAGCATACCATTTTGTTTCCCGTTTGCAAACAAATGAATATATGTACACAGAAATGACCAAACACTTTGAAGATTTCATAAAAAAATATCCCAAATTCAAAAAACTTAGATAGTGATACAAAAAAATGTGCTAAATTTTCAGCCTGCGTCCAATTTTGGCGTAGGCTTTCTTTTTCTTTGTGCTGTAATTCTTAAATTTTATAATCATGATGATGGACAAGTTTGCAACCGAGTGGCTCATAGGTATTAGCAAAAAATATCAAGCCAATATGAGCAAAGACGGCAATGACGAT
>JAFWZH010000177.1 GCA_017522515.1 Clostridia bacterium | reverse complement strand
TACTGGGTTTGGAAATAATTGCTCTTTGAACAGTTTGGATTGCTTTATTCAGGTTACTTGTATTACAGGTAAAAATCATTTTTACACAGACCTCCTTAAGAATTTACTATTATATTATTATTTATAAAAAGATAGTCGTAATAGTAGTAATGCTTGTTGATAATGTGGAAAATTGCTTTAAGGCAAGATGGAGTAAGGGTTTTACTCTGTAGATAAGCATGTTGATAAGCTGAAAATTTTATGCACAGTATCTACAAGCTAAAAATCTATTAACTTTTTTAAAAAGTTATACACAATTTTTTTAATAGTTATCAACAGTTTTTGTGGATAACTTTTATTGTTTCAGTAAATCTTTTAACGCGTTCAAATCATTTTGCAATTTGCTATCGATTTTACTCTTATTGCTAATCTTTTCGTAAGCGTGGATTACAGTAGTGTGATCCCTGCCTCCAAAAAGTTCGCCAATTCGGGGATAGGACATATCTGCCAGCTCACGGCACAGATACATGGCAATTTGGCGGGGGTAGGCAATATTTTGAGTACGTTTTTTATTGAAGAGTTCATCAACTTTAATGTGATAATGTTCTGCAACGGCTTGGGTGATACTTTCGAAGGTAATTTGTTTTACTTGCACAACATTACCCATATCGTCCAATATTTTTTTAGTAATATCCAAGGTTACAGGAACATTCATTAAGGAAGAATAAGCAACAACTTTCGTATAAACGCCTTCAATTTCACGAATATTACTGGTAATGCTGGTTGCCAGTAAGGTTAAAACTTCGTTGGGAAGTTCAATTTTATCGTTGACAGCCTTTTGTCTTAAAATTGCCATACGCGTTTCTAAATCAGGAGGTTGAATATCAGCAATCAAACCGGATTCAAAACGGCTACGCATTCTATCTTCCAAGGTTTCTATTTCCTTGGGTAATCTATCGCTGGAAATAATGATTTGTTTATTAGAATCACGTAAATCATTAAAGGTATGGAAGAATTCTACCTGGGTTTGTTCCTTACCCTTTAAGAATTGAATGTCGTCGATGATGAGGCAGTCAATATTACGATATTTTCTGCGGAATGCTTCTGTATTTTTATTGTAGATAGAATTAATGATTTCGTTGGTGAAGTTCTCGCTGGAAATGTAGAGAACTTTCATGGTAGGGTCATTTTGTTTAATGCGGTTACCAATTGCGTGCATTAAGTGGGTTTTTCCCAAACCTACACCACCGTATAAAAAGAGGGGGTTGTAAGTAGAGGCAGGGTTATTGGCAACGGCAAGAGCTGCTGCGTAAGCAAAACGGTTAGAATTACCCATGACGTAATTTTCAAAAACATACTTGGGATTCAAATTGCTTTCGTCAATTTCATCTTCTCTTTCTGCTTTAAAGAGAGGTCGCATAGGTTCTTCTGCAGGTTTAATTTCCGGGATGATTTGTTTGCCTTCAGATTCTTCTATGGTATCTATAATTAAGGTAATATTTTTTTCCATGATGGAAGAAAGAATGCTTTCAATGGTCTTAGCATATTTTTCTTCGATGACTTTTTTGAAGAAATTATTTTGGACAGCTACCTTATAATATGTGTCCGTTACTTCTAAGGGCATAATAGGATTAATCCATACGTCAAATACTTTTTCACTAACTGATTCTTTGAATTTGTCCGTGAATTTAATCCAGATTTCAGCTAAATCGTAGGTGCTCATCATATTTTTCCTTTCCTAAATTTAAAATAAAAAACCGGCAGTTTCATGCAAGCGATTTATAAGAAAAATTGCACTGCCGCGATAGTGTTTTTGTAATTTATTTTTAAAGAAACTCTGCCATCTTTATTTTATCAGACTGTGGATAACTTCGCAAATCCTTGGTAAAATTTTTTACCGTTAAGTGTTTGATTGTTTGTTTTTGAGATTTTTTTGGCTTAAATACGTGGTTTTTGGGATGTTTTCTACTTGACGAAGAAAATATTTTCAAATATAATATCTTAGTAATACATTTACGGCTATCAATTCATTAAACATAGAATTTGATAAAAATTCTGGTGGATAAGGAGGGAATACTTAATGAAACGTACTTTTCAACCTAACAATCTTAGAAGAAAAAGAACCCATGGTTTCAGAGAAAGAATGAAAACTTTGGGCGGTCGTCAAGTTCTCAAAAGAAGACGTGCTAGAGGCAGAAAGAAATTGTCTGCATAACATTATAAAATAGGTCACGCAAGTGACCTATTTTTTCCATGCGCAGGTGCACAGTTGATGCAGAAAAAACATTTTTCATTCAAAAAGATTAATCGTTTAAAATCCAAAAAAAGTTTTCAAGTTGTGTACAATAAGGGACGCTCCGTTGTAGATGGCATGTCCGTTTTTTACATTTTGCCTGAGCAGGCAGAAGACGTAAAAATTGGTATGGCTGTTGGTAAAAAATTGGGTTGTGCCGTTGTGCGTAACAAAATGAAGCGTCTTATGCGTGAAGTTTTTAGAATGCATAAGATGAGGCTTAAAAAAGGATATCATATTGTTTGGGTGGCCCGCCGCAAATTGGCGAAGGCTGATTTAAAGACTTATGAGCGTGTTTTTTTAAGACTTGCTAAGAGAGCAGCACTGTTACAAGAGTAAGGATGTAAATAAAATGGCAAAAATTCTGATTATGTTCGTCAGATTTTATCAGTTGTTTATTTCACCGATGTTTGGTCCAAGCTGTAGATTTTATCCTACTTGTTCTGCCTATGCCATTGAAGCATTACAAAAGAAGGGTGCTTTGAAAGGTTCCTGGCTAACAATTAAACGCTTGCTAAAATGTCATCCTTTTCATCCCGGTGGCTATGATCCTGTTGAGTAAGATAGGTTAATAAATCATAAAAGACAATTACATTATTTCTAAGGAGTAGTGATATTTTGGACTTCCTCAGCGATCTCGTTCAACAAGCGCTTACTTTCTTGTATGGCGTTACTGAAACTTTGGGTATGCCCAGCTACGGTTTGGCAATTATTTTGATGACCGTTATTATCAAAATTGCGTTATACCCTCTTACTAAAAAACAAATCGAATCCATGAAGGCTATGAATAAAATTCAGCCGAAAATGAAAGAAATCCAAGCTAAGTATAAAGACGACAAACAACGCTTGAACTTAGAATTGGCTAATCTTTATAAAACTGAAGGCGTTAACCCTCTTTCCGGTTGCCTGCCTTTGATTGTTCAAATGCCGATTATGATTGGTATTTTCTACGGTATCCGTGATTTCCAATATGTTGGTCCTTCCAACTTCCTGTGGATGGAAAGCATTTCCAATCCGGATCCCTGGTACATTCTGCCGATTCTTTCTGCAGTAACTACCTTTATTCAATCCAAACAAACCATGCCTGAAGGTGGCGGTGCTCAAGGTAAAATGATGCTTTACTTCATGCCCTTGTTCATTGGTTACATCAGCTTCACTTTCCCCGCTGGTCTTGTAATTTACTGGGTTGTAATGAACATTATGCAAATTGGTCAGCAAGCTATGATGAACAAAGCTGCTGCATCTAAATAAGAATATTAGGAGTTGTTAAGATGGCTTTTGTTGAAATGACTGCTAAAACTGTCGATGAAGCCGTTGCCAAAGCTCTTAAAGAATTAAATATTACTGCTGAAGAAGCTGTAGTTGAAGTTCTGGAAGAAGGCAAAAAAGGTTTTCTTGGCATGTTCAGCAAAGATGCTAAAGTTCGTGTTACTGCTAAAGAAGTTGCTGCTCCCGTAGTTGAAGAAATTACTGAGGAAGAAGTAAAAGTTGAAGTAGAAACCGAAGTTGAAGAAACTGTTAAAGAAGAAGCTCCTGCTGCTACCGAAGAACGTGCAGCTCGTGAGCCGAAAAAATTTGTTGTAAATGACGAAGCTGTTGCTAAAGCAAGAGAGTTCCTGCAAAAAGTATTCAACGCAATGAAAATTGAAGTTGTTATGGAAAAATTCGTTAACAAAAACGATGGCACCGTAACCTTTAAACTTCATGGCGCTGATATGGGTATCTTGATTGGCAAACACGGTCAAACCTTGGATTCCCTCCAATATTTGACCAACCTGGTTGCTAACAAAAACAGTGCAGAACGTGTGCGTGTAATCATCGACGTTGAAGATTATCGTGACCGTCGCATTGAAACCTTGAACCGCTTGGCTTATCGTTTGGCTGACAAAGTTAAACGTAGCGGTGAACGCGTTGCATTGGAACCCATGAATCCCCATGAACGCAAAATTATTCACATGGCATTGCAAAATGACCGCCGTGTTACTACCTTGAGCGAAGGTGACGAACCGTACCGCCATGTAGTTATCGAATTGAAAAAATAATTTCTAAAACCCGGTAAATTTTTATCGGGTTTTATTTTTTTAATATACAAGAACGTGAAGAATATCGTATAATATTAAGATAGAGTAATTATGTAAATTTTTAGGGAGGAAGTATAAATGCAAGAAGAAACTATCAGTGCTGTCATCACTGCCTTAGGTGAGGGCGCAGTTGGTATTGTGCGTATTAGTGGCGAAAATGCTTTAGCTGTTGGCGAGAAAATGTTTCGTGCGGCAAGTGGCAAAAAGTTAGCAGAATATGCACCTAATACTTTAGTTTATGGTCACGTATATGAAGAAGATAGTTTGATAGATGAAGTCTTAGCAGTTTATATGAAGGCTCCTCGTTCCTATACTGCTGAAGACGTTGTGGAAATTCAATG
>JAFWZH010000176.1 GCA_017522515.1 Clostridia bacterium | reverse complement strand
GAGAAAAAAAATTTTTGATAGAGAGGGAAAATAAAAAAAATGGGGAGAGAAAAAATTTTCTCTCGAGAGAGAAAAATTTTTTGGTCCACATAATGCTACAAATTACATTCCCCAAAAGGAAAATTCTCACGAGAAAAAAAATTATGTTGGTTTTTAGATTTTTTGAAAAAAGTATCGATAGAAATAAATTGAGAGGTGAAGAATTGCTTAGAAGAATTGGAATGATTTCTTCACGAAAAGACTGATTTTAGAAAGTATATTTTTCAAATCATGCTCAATTTTTACCATAAAAAACATATATTTGTGCCAAGTTCACGCCGATGCATTTTCCTAAATGCGGTTGGGTGGGCTTGACATATAAAGGCGTTTATCTGACGCTTTGTTTTGACTGTCTGAAATTCTCGCAAGTATTGATGTCTGTCAACTCAAAGCAACGATGGATGCCCTGTTGATATGAAGTGTAATAGTACGCCTGTACTATTTTCATATCGGCGTGGGTTCTTCGTTGCTCGTTTCGACAGACAGGGCAATGCGAGAGCCTCAGACAGTGGAACGGGTAACAGGTACGATTCCACGCTTTTTTATTTTTAGCAGTAAACATTTTCTGTGAGGGAATCCATGGAGCAAAACACAAAGTTGTGCCCGACAAGGATTAGGGAATGGTTATGAAGTTACCAGAATATTGCTGTTTTGAAGCGAAAAAAGAATTCTTTTCAAATTATGAAAGAATTAATACTATTGACGATTTTAAAAATAAGGTGTTGATTCTTAAAGAAGATGAAAAATTAATATATCGTGGAATGCCAGAAGCGAAATGGCAACTTTTTACTTCGGCTCAGCGAGAATACTTATGTGGAGATTATAAAACATTAGGTATAGAATTCTCTGATTTTATTCAATCAATACTGTCAAATATTAAGGAGAGTACTATCATAACAAAATACTTGCAAAGTATAAATTTAAGTCCTAACGATATTTTCTATTTGAGTTTATTGCAACATTATGGGGCACCATCACCATTACTTGATTTTACAAAAGATTTTGAGACTGCTTTGTATTTTGCAATTAATGGTGATTCAAGTATTGACAAATGGAAACACGAAATAGATGATTTTTTTTCGATATATTATTTTGAAAAGGACGAACGTTTTTATGCAAACTACAATTTGCAGGATAGTTCGTGTAAATCGTTTAAAAAAGCTGAAAAATTTGAATTAAAAGAGCGAATATCATCCTTGCCCAATGATTGTGTTTTATGGGAAAAAATGAAAAATATTAATTTTGTAATACTTGATGATATAGAAGCATTGAAAGATAAACCTGGATATTTTTATTGGCCGAATTTAAATTTAATAGCACAAAATGGGTGCTTTATAATGTACACTAAGGAACCACAACCTTTAGAGCAGCTTTTGAAAGAGATTCATTTTCTGGTACCATTCCATTGTTTTGACATTCATAAATCCCTTATAGAGACAATACGTACTCACTATTGTAAGAAAACGAAAGAAGATTTGTTCCCTACAATGGATAGAGAATGTACAGAAGCGTATAATCAGTTCAAACAAAATTTAAAATAAATCATTATGAAACACGTATTTTTAACACTATCTTTTTTTCTGTTTTCACTTTCTATTTTTGCCGAAGAGTTTGAAGCAACGTGTGAAAGTGGTCAAATATTGCATTATTATATTATTAACAGTAATAGTAAAACTGTTTCCGTTTCTCATTCTTCTGACTTGCCAATGGGAGACTTGATAATTCCCTCCACTGTTACATTTAATAATGTTCAATATGGTGTAACTACAATTGGTATGTATGCTTTTCAGGGTTGCACGGGTTTGACATCTGTTTCCATTCCAGAAGGTGTAACTACAATTGGTATGTATGCTTTTCAGGGTTGCACGGGTTTGACATCCGTTATTATCCCCGAAAGTGTGACTACAATAGAAACAGGAGCTTTTTATCGTTGTAATAGTCTCTTTTCTATAAGAGTCAAAGATGGCAATTCAAAATATGATAGTAGAAATAATTGTAATGCAATTATTGAGACTGCAACAAATACGATTGTGGTCGGGTGCAAGAATACTATAATTCCTAATACCGTGACAACAATTGGAAGGGATGCTTTTTGGCGTTGCACAGGTCTGACATCTGTTTTCATTCCAGAAGGTGTAACTACAATTGGTATGGATGCTTTTCAGGGTTGCACGGGTTTGACATCCGTTATTATCCCCGAAAGTGTGACTACAATTGGGAAAAGTGCTTTTAGTGGTTGTACGAGTTTGATGTCTGTTATTATCCCCGAAGGTGTGACTACAATTGACATGTATACTTTTTCTGGTTGCACGAGTTTGACATCCGTTATTATCCCCGAAAGTGTGACCACAATTGGTGAACAAGCTTTTGCTAGTTGTACGGGTTTGACGTCCGTTATTATTCCCGAAGGTGTGACTAATATTGGTTACTTTACTTTTTCTGGTTGCACAAGTCTCACATCCATAATAGTTGAGGAAGGTAATTTAAAATATGATAGTAGGAATAATTGTAATGCAATTATTGTTACAGAATCAAATGTGTTATTGCATGGTTGTGAAAATACTATCATTCCAGAAGGCGTGACTACAATTGGATATAAGGCTTTTTATGGTTGTACAGGTTTGACGTCTGTTATCATTCCCGAAAGTGTGACTACAATTGGAGAACATGCTTTTTCTGGTTGTACCGGTTTGACGTCCGTTATCATTCCAGAAGGCGTGACTACAATTGGATATAAGGCTTTTTCTGGTTGTACCGGTTTGACGTCCGTTATTATTCCTAAAAGTGTGACTACAATTAATAAAAATGCTTTTTACCTTGTAAAAAATATTGTATATGACGACAATGCACAAGGAAGTCCTTGGGGGGCATTGACAGTAAATGGAACAATAGATGGAGATTTTATATATTCCGATAAAAAGAAAACTAAATTATCTGCATATATTGGGAAAGGCGGTGATGTGAAGATTCCCGAAAGTGTAACATTGATAGATAATCACGCTTTTTATGGTTGCACAAGTCTAACGTCTGTTATCATTCCCGAAGGTGTGACTACAATTG
>JAFWZH010000175.1 GCA_017522515.1 Clostridia bacterium | reverse complement strand
AACCCTCGACCTCTAGCGTGACAGGCTAGCGTTCTAACCAACTGAACTACCGGGCCACTTTGGTGGAAGTTACAGGGATCGAACCTGTGACCCTCTGCTTGTAAGGCAGATGCTCTCCCAGCTGAGCTAAACTTCCATTTTTATGAATCCATTTCTTCAATCTCGCCACATGATGCCGAAGCTTCTGTTTTTTTCGCTTGGGCTTTTCTCAAGCGGCGAGCACTATTATACATAACAAAAACTGTATTGTCAACACCTTTTTTAAAATTTTTTAAAAAAAATTTTTTTCAAAAATACATACTTTTTTATCATGTATTTTTACATTCGATTATTAAATATTCCTGTGAATATGTCCTTTTTATAAATAAGACCATATCACTATTTTCATTTGCTAAATTTTTATAATCAGCGTTATTGCTATTCTTAATATCTTCAACCCTATAAGAATAACAATTACCTAACATATCAGTAAAAGTAATCGTATCTGAAACAAAAATGCTTTCCGTAAAATCGATTTGGCCTTTCTGCTCTGTTGCTCCTATAATGACAGTACTGTCATATACGCTACCACATAATCTACAGGGGAAGGAATTAACATCCTTCCAAGTAGCACAAACAGGAAAAACAGATTTGTTTTTTTCAAAAGTTAAAAGCCCTATAAAATCGTTATTTTCGATAGATAACACTGCCATAGAATAATCACTTTTTTCTTCTAAAACAGCACTCTGCGTTTCAGGAAGGCGTTCGTTTATTATTGCAACATATTCCTTTAACTTCTCTGCATTTTTAGCTATTGATACTTGCCACCAAATAAATATGCACACTGATGCCACTATCAACGCACAACCCAAAAACATTAACAAATAAATAAAGTATTTACCCTTTTTTTTATTATGTTTGTCATTCTCCATAAGAGGCACCTTTATTCATTCTCTTCCCTATTGTATAACTTATTACCGGCAACGGACACAATTATCAAAGCAGCACCTGTAAAGCACAATACAGTAATATACAAGGTCATATTTGCAGTATCTCCCGTAGGAGTATCTGTCGAGGGTGGTATGTCTTCATCCCCAACCGGTTTATCAGGTTTATCAGGTTTATCGGGTTTATCAGGATCTACAGACGGAGGAACATTGTCTCCGGACGGCGGTTCCGGCGAATCAGTATCTCCGGGCGGAATATAACTTTCATGTTGATTAATAATTATAAATGAATTCATTCTATTTTCTATCGTCACAAAATACATACCGGAATACTCTGCTTCAGCGACAGACCAAACACTACCATCATCCTCAGCAGTCCATGAATAAAACCAATTGTTTTTTTCATTAAGAATTACTGTTTCTTGAAGCTCTTTATCTTTAAAAATTTGTACTTCAATATTTTTAGGTCTAAAAAGTTCCTTACCGGTATCTTTCCAAAGTTTTGATACCTTATATTTGATTCTTTCTCCTGCAGCCTCAGATCTATCTGACTTAGCATTTACAGTTACATCATATACCGGCTTGCCATTTTTCAAATTAGGCAAAGAAGATAATACAGAAGAAAAATAATATTTAACATTATCTTTTATTGTGCATACAGCAGAAGTAAAATACATACCCGGTTCCAAATCATCAAAAACAACTACACCTTTTCTGTCTGTAAAACCAACTTTTAGCGGTACCAAATTTTCTGCTGCTATATAATTTTCTAAAGTTGTGCGAATCGTAGTCCATTCAGACTTTGAGACAGCACCATTTAAAGAAATCCCTGTAGATGCAAACTCCTGAGCAAGCATATATATGTAGTTTTTTGATATTGAAGCTACACGATACAATTCCACAGATTCCTCTGCAAACACCTTATCCTCATATTTAAATTCTAGGCGAAGCGAACATTTTGCCTGCAAATCAACAACCTCATTTGTTAAATGTGCAGAATCGACTGTCAAAGCCGAAAAATACGACACTGTCAAACAAATAAGTAATAAAAGGAAAAATATTCTTTTTTTCATATCTATTCCTCCTCTAATTCAGAAATAAGCGGTTTACTACCCTTATGTCTGTATTTTATAAGTAGCCATATAAGCAATACAAGCAGAATCGGGGCAGCAACCACAGGTGTTGCTAAAAGAGAATCTATTTTATATGCATCTGAAATCACATATATTACCGGTTTTGCATTCTCAATTCGTGTACCTCTGACCAAAAGTCTATGGGAATTAATTCCATAAGGCGTACACGTAAGTAAGGTACATCTATCTTGACCTTCTTCTATAACCAACTCATCTAACTCGTCCGGATTAACTACGGAAATACGATCAACCTGATACGTAAGTGTTCTGTTAAGCACAGTAATCGTAAACGTATCACCATTCTCCATTTTATCTAAATCTGTAAATAATTTTGCTCGTGGCAACCCTCTATGTGCAGACAATACACAATGAGAATTCTTTCCTCCTACAGGAAGAGAGGACCCCTCTACATGTCCACAAGCAATATTTAAAATATCCGATGATGTTCCGTGATAAATGGGCAATTCCACATTTAGTTTTTCTATTGTTATATATCCCATAATACCAACGCCGCTTATATTAAGTGTGTCATTATAATTTAACAGCTCATCATAGTCATAAAACGGATCATCTAAATTAAATAATTCCTCGTTATATTTTTCGGCATCGACAAAACAATCATCAAATTCTCCGTCACTTAGCGAATCAATAACATCTTGATAATTTTCTATTATGCGAGATTGTGTTTTATAGTTCCAATACTGACTTACAGCCGGATAAATCATTATTCCAACGCCTATCAGTAGCAGTAAAACAAGCAAAATACCCACTTTACTTTTCTTCATTTATACCAGTCGCTCTCTGTTTTGTTAATCACTGTAAAAAGCAATGTGGCGGCTTGCTGAATGAAAAATCACACAACAAGCCGTTACAATCTATCATGTATTTAGTCTTCGTAAACTGACATTTTTTTGCGTGTTACCAAAAATACAACAGCTAACATTGCCAAAATGAAACCAACTGTAATAAATATAACCTTTCCTGTTCCACCTGTTTCAGGAAGAATGGCACCCTTGTTGTTTATAACCTGAACTTCTACAAGAGCATCAGCGTCAGAATCTCCGGATACACCTTTAAGTGCGTTTGACGCAACGCCATCCCAAGAATCGCCATTTTCCGTCGTTGCTTGAATTCTGATTGTCTTATCTCCTATAATCGCATTATAGCCTGCAGGAGCAGCAACCTCTTCAAGAAGATAAATGCTATCATCCAAGCCCTTTACTACGATCATTCCATCGTCACCTGTAATGAGTTTTGTGGCTTTTGCCTTATCTGTTGTCCAACCTGCAAATAATCCGTTCTCTACTATTGCGTATTGGCTACCGTCTGAATTTTTAAGTACAAATTCTGCACCTTTCAAAGTAATGCTACCGTCTGCGCCGTCCACTTTTGTTATTTCTGTTCCGTATGTAAATACTATAACTTTGTCTTCAGGTGTGTTACCTGTTAAGCTTGTTTCTCCTGTACTTCCTGTTGAATCAGGGACATTGGAATATTCAAGGTAAACAACGTTTTCATTACCATCAAGGCCGATTACGGCGTCTGTATTTAAAAGAGCTGTATAGTCAACTACAATTGAATCACCTGTTTCAATTCCCAAAATGCCTTTGAGGTCAATAATTTGAACATCAAAGCTTTGTCCGTTCTGTGTCACAGTATAATCTGTATCTTCAACAAGTGTAACAGTTCCTATTTTAACGCTGATAGTGTCTGCATTAAGTGTCAAACCTGCATCAAGTGTATCATGAAAAATCATTGTATATTCGTCATAATAAGTGATATCCGGAACGCTTGATATTACTTTGAACGGAACATCATCGCCTATGTTCCAGTCTGCCACATCGTTATATCCGCCATTATCAGTCCATTTTACATTTTCCATAACTTTCTTCTCTACAAACGGCTTGTCTGTTTTTAAGTTAATATCAATGTTATCACCAACAACCTGAAGCAATGATGCATTTGCGGCTTTATCTTGACCCTGAACAGATGTTGTATCTACGATAAGATAATAACCATAATCAAGATTTGTTGTTGCACTGCTAATCACAACTGAATTTGCTGTATTAACATTTGCATACGCAATCTTTGCAAATGTTCTAATCTCTGCTGAATTGTCTGTAAAAGAAGATATTACTTCTGCTACTGCCACAGCATCATTACAATCGGCAAAGTGACTGCCAATTTGTGAATCTGCCTTTAAAGCACTAAGAAATTCTGCAGATTTAATGCCTGTTGCCCATTCAACATTTGACAAATTTTGATTTACAGAATCATAATCTCCACTCAGAATTTTATAACCTGCGAAGGTATGATCTGTCAAACCGCCGTTTACATTAACTGTCACATCAGCCGCAAAAGAAACAATGCATAAACTGAAAATAACAGTTAAAACAATAAAGAAACTAAATACTTTTTTCACGTCAAAACGCCCTTTCTATATTTTTTTATATATACACAACATATTGTGCACACAACCAAGATTGCGCCTGCCAATATGTAGAGTGTAATCCCTTTTCCGCCTGTACCGGGAAGCTCATAAGCATCACCGGAAACAGTATTTTCTATAATAACAGTACCCTCTTTTATTGGGTTTTGTTCACTTACTTTTTTACCGGAAGTATCCATATATACAGGTGAATATTGCTCTGCGTTTTTTTCTGTAACGTAGTAATAATACTGGCCTGTCTGCTCTCCGTTGGCATTTTCCGAGTACTTAGGAAGATTTCCGAATGTATAAGTCCACTTGTTTCCACTGTTAAGCTTTATTGTTTTATATAAAGTTGTTGTTACCGTACTGGGTTCTTCACAAAGAACTGAAACTTTGTGGTTATAATTTAAATACGTGTTAAGTTTTCCGCAAAGCGAAACTGCACCTGTTACAACATACTCATACGTCACCGTACATATCGAGAATTTCTGTCCGTTTTCATTATGAAAACCGTTTTCGACTTTTGAAACCGGAGTAAGAGGATTGCTTGAACCATTCACCACTGCAAAAAGCTCATATCCATTATCTACGGGAACAAAATCGTATACTACTTTCATTTTTGTTCCTACAGGTACCGAATATGTTTCATTTTGGTATTTTACGTCACCGTAATACCATTGTCCTATTTGAACCAAAACATCTACAGTTTGTCCACTGCCGGCACCGTTTTGACTACCAAAACCGGATATCTGATAGAGTTCCACCTCTACTTCGCCTGAAGATTTATTTATATAATTACCATTTCTTAACCACTTTTTATCTACTTTTACAGAGACAAATTCACTTTTGCAAGTATTACTGATGGTTATACTTCCGTCTGAGTTTGTTTTTACTTCAGATTCAAAGTTGTCAATTGCAAATTCACGAATCGTATATGAATATGTTGTTCCTGTTTCGGGATTTTTCACAGGAAGATTTGTTACAGTTAATTTCCAATTATTATCTGCTGTAATCTTTCGTGTATTGCCGTAAGCTGTCCAAGAATTGCCATTGTCCGAAGATGCATACAATTGTACAAAAATTTCTGGCACAGGCGGCTCAGCCATAACTTTTTTATTTATATCATACCATTCTTTAACGATATTTAAAGAAGTAGTTTCTACCTTGTAGTTTGTAATATTAATATTCCAATCTTTGTTACCCGTCTGAGGTGTAGCAGCAGATATTCCGTCGTATGAAGGTACGTATCCTTCTGCCGAAGATGTTTCTACAACATAATAAGCATAATAAATTGTCTCAGTGCCGACTGTTTTTAATGACAACAGCTCTCTTTCGCCTGCCTGCCATGTCCAATTAAGCTCAGAACTCAAAATGATATTATCATATATTTTCTCTGCATTACCCCACGCAGAACTTGTATCTGTTCTTGAAACTCTCCACAACTCAAAATTAGCCATTTTGACATTTTCCGGTATTTCTGTATGACCACTAGCGTTTTTCCAGCTTTTGTTTATTTTGAGAGTCGCATATTCTGTTATTGTCTTTGCTATATTTGTAAATGTGTGTGAAAAAGTATTTTTTTCACTGTATTGCTTAAAGCCCGTCGGCATCATAACAGGATAATTAACAGTATCTGTGCTTTCAAAATAAAAATAATACGGTGTTTCGTCAAGATTATATCCATTCGGTGCTTTAGTTTCTTTTAACATGTATGCAATATTGTATGTCAACCCCTTAAAATAAGCCATACCTTCGGAGTTCGTTGTTTGAATAACATTTAATGAATTCTGCGTAACTACTTTCCATGCATTACCGTCCCAAGAATATAGTGTATATTCCGCACCGGAAAGCTTTATTTCAGCATCCTCATTATCCACCTTATTTATATCAATATATGCCCCTCCAACTTCACCTGTAGGAATAATTTTACCTATGTAGTCGGTACGATGTGTTTCTGAATTATTTTCAACTACCTTGCCTATTGCTGTACCGTTATAGCTTAAAGCTAAGTTTATATGTGCGTCAGGTGCAATAACAGCTCCTGTCATAAGATTTGTTTCAATTTTAAGCAACGAATCTCCGCCACGTTTTGTGTTTATGAAATTCCATAAAACCTTACCTGCGGAAAAGTCCAAGGTTTCTGTGAGATTAACTTGTTTACCATCTACATATACATAAGATCTTGGCATTTTAAGAGTCTGTGTAACGTCCCAATTTGCACAGTCTACGTTTACTATAATCGCACCGTTGCCGCCTGTTTCAAAGCCTTTCATACTAAGTCCGTTGCCGTTACTTGAAAGGGCAAAAATTTCAGCGGCAGTAAAAGTGTATACTCCCGTATTATTCTTATTTGTTATTCTTAAATAAGGACTTGTGCCTGTTGTTTTAACTTCTAAAATACTTGAATCGGAATTTTTATAACTTGCAAGCTGATTGGCTATTGATTTTATTTCATTTTCTACTCGCACAAGGTCGATAAAAGGAGCCTTTTCCGTGTCAGCGTCTTGAATTATATTTGATTTTTTGGGTTTGTCTAATTTAGTGCCGTTTACAGCAAAAGCATTTCCGTTATCCATAAGTGTGACAGTGTTACTTGAACCAATAACAAGATAGTCTGTCGTATCAGCTCCGCTTACAGAATTCACTTGACGATAATTCTGTATATAACTAAGTTCTAATAAATCAACTCCACTTTGAGAGTTTGCTCCAAAGTTTGAATTTGCATATACATTTTTTGCAAGTACATTACCGTTTGTATGTACCTTCAAATATGCAGTATCAAATGCCACAATGTGAAAACTACCTGCTGTCCCCAAAGGGCTGTCGGCATTATACATTTTAGAATAGGCAGAATCATTAATAAAAGCGTCTTTTACCGTATTTTGTGTAAGACCTTTTACCGGTGTTGCCTGGGCATAGAGATCTGAAACCGATGCACTTTCCGAACCCGAAGTCGTCGGAGGCAGTGTTCCGTAACCCATAAGCGTTGCATCGTCTTTTTTATATGTACATTCGCTTACGGAATCAGACACATCACCTTCGATTGTGTTAACATATAAAGCTGTAGTTTGAGTTACAATACCAACTTTATCCGCAGCTCCGTCTTTGTTATCATCAATAAATAAAATATCTCCCTCTTGCATCATATCTAAGTCTGTTGACATATACATTGCTTTATTATCCCAAGCTAAGCGCATGGATTCAGCACCTATATTAAACGGTGTACGCGACGCATCTGAACCTGCATAATTCATACAGAAAGAAACGAACATCGACGACCAATCACTGTAAGGCATACCATACCACGCACCATAACGTGTATATCCGTGTCGTTCACCGTTTCCATCCGTTTGAAAGTTCTTCATACTTTCGCTGTATCCGAGTTGTGTTTTGGCAATTTTTACTAAATCTGTTTTAAAATCACCGGTAGTATTTACCCGAGCAACCGATTCCTGCCAATCCAACTGCGTCTCTACGTCAGCAGTTTCGTCCGAATAACAGTTAACATCATGAACGTGTTCTTGTTTTTGGCACCGGTATTCGGAATTAAAGCACTCATCTGTGTGCGTATGTTCTTCTATGCCGCAGGACGCATTTCCAGCCATGGTAATGCCTTTTCTGCGAAGTGCCATAAAAACATCGAGTGACACAACAACAGACAACGTCAAAATTATAATTAAAATAATCGACTGACGCCTATTTTTCAATCTGATTTTATTCAAATTATCGTTTAATGTGTCTCTCATTTTACCCACTTTCTATCCTATAAATCCCAATCTTCTGATAGGAAACGCTCTAAAAAACACTTTACCTATTATTTCCTCTCTTGCCACTGTGCCAATGGAAGAACTTCTGCTATCTACGGAATTAGAGCGCTTGTCTCCCATAACAAAATATTCTCCTGCAGGTACTTTATAAGGGAATTCCAAGTCGCAATCACCCAAACAAAGTTGCGAAACATAAGGTTCATCCAACAGCTTATTATTTACATATACATTGCCATCCTTGTCAATTACAACCGTTTCATCTGACAAAGCTATTACCCTTTTCAAAAGTATTTTGCCCTGGTAATAGAATCCCACAAGGTCGTTACGCTCGAGATTTTTAGTCTTTATCAAAACTACTATATCATTATTTTGAAGAGTAGGTGACATACTATCTCCCGATATTTGCAATATTGGCAATAATAAAGTTGCAATAAGTACTGCAACCGCAGCCACAACCACTAAAGCAGCTATCGTCCTCCTGAAAGCTCTTTTATAATACTTCTTGCGACGAATGCGCTTTCGTTCCTTTTCTATTTCCTCTATCGACAGCAATTCTGCCACGGAATCCTGCTTGTCCATACAGCTTGCCTCTCCTATTCAAAGCAGAAAGGATCTTCACCATCAAGATTTTGAATAATTGCACGGAACTTTTTTAGTTCTTCTCGAGATTTTCTGCATTGTTCCATGATAAATTCTCTGTTTCTTATTGCTTCCTGTATAAGTTTTTCTGCTTCCTTTTCTGCCGCCTTAATAATACTTTCGGCTTCTGCCTCAGCTTTTGCGCGAATTGCTTCACATTCACTATCAAGATTTTCTTTACGTGAGTTAACTTCTTCGAGATAAATATCTGCAGTTTTTTGTGCCGCAGCAAAAATCTCGGTTATTGCAAATGCTGCTTCTGCAACGGAACCTACATTTTCAAATTGCATTTCTTTGTGTTCCAATTGAGTCTTCAAATGAGAGATATCATATTGCAATCTCTGTTCGCTTTGCTTCAACTCATAAATAATATCAATTAATTCGCTTCGATTTAATCGTTTAAGTTCCTTTTCCATACTTTTCCTCGTTCACAAGGCAACCCTAATAAATCTAATATAATAGTCTATTAAAGGCACATTTATACACACATATATTTTATAATTACCTTCCTCAAGTAATTGATTTCTCTTGATTTTATCAAAATTATTCACACTATGCAACTTATTCTTATTTTATTTACAAAAAATTCACAATTTTTGGGCTTTTTTTTATTGTCAATACAGGCACCTTTTCCCAATGCCAGATAATATAATAGAATACAGAAAGCAGAACAGAGGTGTTCAAAAATATATACTCCGGAAAAATACGACTATATCCCCAATATTCGCCCTATAATGGAGCAAATCGGTGCAAAAATGAGCCTGTTGGATATTCTCAACGACAATACAACTAACGCAAAAACAAACAAGTTTTCTATGAAAATTTTCTACTATCGTTCTGATGATATAAATGGCAAAAATGGATAGTTTTTGCCATTTCTACCACAAGTCCCCGTATTGAATCTGCATTTTTTTCATGCTATACTGCTCGCCCAAGGTGGTGATTCAATGAGCTTGAAAAGAAAACGAGTAAATTTTATTTCGATACTTTTTGTGTGTCTGATACTATTGATTCTTACTTGTCTATGCTTATTGCCCGGCTGCAGTAACAGTCGCGAGGAAAGCATTCCGTCAACTGCAATGCATGACGAAATATCAAGACAAGATTTCTATAACCTTTTGTATCGTGAGATTACACAAGACGAATTACTACGAAGCACATATTTCCCGGAATATTCCGAACAAGATGGTGCGAACTTTTTATGTGGCGACGCATCGTCTTTTGACAACCGAGAAAATTCCTACGAAGCACTCTTGTTTCTTACAAGAAAACAAAAGCTTTCAAAACTGAGCATTAAAACTTGCAAATACAGGCAAGGCAAGGATAATGTTCAAACTTTATGGTTATGGCAAAACAACCAAATTACAAATGACATGTGGAGTTCTTTCATTGATGATTTTAAAGGTGTCAGTGATAAGAACAGGCAAGCTGTTACTTATTTTTGCAACGCAGGGCTTGCAAAAATAACCGAAAATCCTATAGAACGCACATATTCTCTTTACCCTAATGAGATTATTTCTGCGGAGGAAAAAACACAAATCAGGCAACTTATAGATTCGCGCAAGCGTTTCACACCGGCAAACGCTATTGAAACAAAAGATCATAATGGAAATAATATTCTACTATGCTTTTATGATACCGATACATTTTGTATGTTTAGAGATTTATTGGCTTACTTATCAGAAAGCAATGATATTATTGATTCTTTTGTATATTTTGATGA
Source organism: Clostridia bacterium (assembly GCA_017522515.1). The sequence goes on along the minus strand of JAFWZH010000175.1, from coordinate 2,903 downwards.
AACTGGCACAGAGCTGTCTCTTTGGATTAATTCATATTCCGGCGGAATGTTTGCAATTCCTCTTGACATAGGCCAAGGTAGTTTGTGCAAACTTCCCTGCTCTTATGACAGCACACTTATCAAGCAAAGGCTAAGTGTAATAATGGCGCTGCTACCCTCTGATGTACAAGAAAAAGCATCTGTTGATTTTGAAAAAATCACGTCAACAGATCGGTCTGTTCAGAAATTTGTGTACACATCTGATTCAAGACCTAATTTAGAATATGTTGTTTCTTTTGTCCCTACTGATGGGTTCGGTTGCACTGTTTTCTTTAATATAAACAGATAAATTGATATAAAGCGGAGGATATATTATGTTTTTTAGAAAAAAAGGTATGCAAGTCACATTTTTCTTTGTGGCTTTAGTATTTTTATTGTTATTTTTAAGCGAGAATTTTTATATAAATGCTAAGGATAACAAAAACTTTTACGGCGATGGCACTTCAGCCCAATGGGCAGATATTGCACCCTTTTTGTCAGTTATCTATAAAAATACGCCGTATATCAGCGTTTCAAATGGCAAGACGGTCCAAAAATTTTATTTTAATACGGAGATTTTTTGCGACTTAGGATTATGTGTATACGGAGAGCCAAATTCAGTACAGTTTACAGGAACAGTAAACGATTTTAAAGCTACGGCCAACGGATATTTCCGTGCAGACAAAGACGCAAATTCCACAGCCGGAGAATACCGTTTTTTAGGTTTCTCCATTAACGGTATTCCTATTACAAATTCTCGTTTCCCTTCTGAATTCGAAATAAACACCGGCAATGCAAGACTGGTAAAATACACAGATTTGCCGGCAAACGTCAAAAAGTTGTTTGGTGTTAATAATTTAAACAATGCTATGTATATTTCTATAAAAGATTTGATAGAAAGCATCAATAGTCCTATATGGAATTTCACAACTACCGTAAGCGGTAAAGACGAGTCGATCCGTGAAAGATTAACAAAACTTGGCATTTTTAAAAACGGCAAGGCAACCGTGTCGCTTTTAGAATACGGTATTTTCTACAGTTGGGCAGAAAGCGGCGGTGTTGTAAGGTTATTTTTTGCTTCCGGAAGCGGTGCTGACACATTTTACTCTTATGCCACCTTTTCAGGTCCTGTTACTGTAGATTTTGTTATGAAGTTTCCCTCGGCAAGCTCTTTATTGAATATAAGCGGAGAGCCTTCTCAAAGAATTGGTGAAAATACTTTTTTAATGCCACAAACAGCAAAGCAACTTTCTTTTGATATAACTTTGCAAGGCATCATGAATGACAATAACAAAATCCTTTCAGATTTTGCAAGACGTTACACATACACACGCAATCAAATGACCGGGCATGAGATTTATATAAACAATATGGTTATAAAAAGCACAACTACACGCTTTGAGGAAAACGCTGTGCTTTTTGAAGGAACTCTACGCAACTTTACTGTACGTGCGTCTCAATTGGTACCGGGCAGGAATACAATCACCGTCAACGGAGTACTTAAAATTTATTTTGGAAATAACCCAAGCACAAGATACATTTATGCTCCGTGTTCATTGGACATAACCATTGTATATTCACCTATAACGCCGACTCCTTCTCCTACTCCAAACGTAACACCTGAGCAAGAGCCCACCGAAAGCATTCCGCCAAGACGCACGCACTGTTTTGAAATTTTTCGCAAGTGGTAAGTTTTTTCATTTGACAAAAGGTTTGGTTGGTTGTATCATATGTACCCCTTGTTTTATGGGAATCTCAAATAGGAAGGAGTAGTTTTTTGTGGCTGCAGAAAAAGGCAAAAAAGCAATTGCCTCAAACAAAAAAGCGTTTCACGATTTTTTTATAGAAGAAACTTATGAATGTGGCATCGAACTTGTTGGCACAGAGGTAAAATCTCTTCGTGCAGGCAAGGTAAATCTCAGAGATTCATACGCTATGATAAAAAACGGCGAAGCATTTCTTTGCGGAGTTCATATCAGCCCTTACGAGCAAGGCAATCGTTTTAATCACGATGCAATGCGCGACAGGAAATTACTTCTTCACAAGCGGGAAATTATGCGACTTTTAGGATATATACAACAAAAGGGATTAACCTTAGTCCCTACTGAGTTGTATTTCTCAAACGGACGTGTAAAAGTAGAACTTGGCGTCGCGAGGGGCAAAAAGCTCTACGACAAACGCGATGCAATGGCTGAGAAAGAAACAAAGAGGGAAATTGACAGGCGATTAAAGGAAGCCTTTCATGAATAAAAATTTAAAAGCTTGCGTACAACATTTAACACTTGGGGGTGTACCGGTTTCGACGGGGTTGTTGACACGTGGACTGCGAGTAGAGGATTCTCGTTGGCCTCTTAAAAAACGAGAAATTTAAAATTAAACGCAAGAAATAATTCTTTGCAGGCTGCCTAAGGGCGCCACGTTGACCCGGGAGTCACCCGTGCCCCCGGTAATCAGCGTCATTAAGTCGGGCCTGCCTACGCGGCGGTTAGCGTAGGCTACGGGATTGCTTAAGCTTTGCGGCAATTCGGCATTTATGAAGCTACCGTCTGTTAACTTTCGGTCATCTGAGTTCTCAGTCGGGAAATTTAATCGGTGACATACACTCGTAGATGTTTGCGGAGATATGATTTCGGACAGGAGTTCGATTCTCCTCACCTCCACCAGTTTTTGTGGATAATTTTGCTAATTCAGCAGGATTATCCGCTATTTTTTTGCTTAAAAATAAAGAGCAACCCGTTTCTTGGGCTGCTCCGTTTGCTGTGACATATTCAATTATTTTATCTTCTTCTCCCTTGAGCATTGTCGATGGTATTTCGTTTAGAAAAATTTCTATGTGGTCTTTGTAAGTGACAACTTTGATTAAATATTGATTTATTAATCTTTTT
>JAFWZH010000174.1 GCA_017522515.1 Clostridia bacterium | reverse complement strand
TTATAATCCATTAACTCTTCTCAACCTCATTCATATACTTCTGAACAACAATCTGTCTATCAAATTCTTTCTCAACCTTTTGTCGTCCAGCTAATCCCATTTTGCTTCTATCATCATTTGAAAGCTGCATAAATCTATCAATTGCTTTTATTAGTTTCTTGCCATTCTGGCAAGGGATCATATATCCATTTACGCCATTATCTACAACCTCACGGCACCCAGATCTATCAGTTGTAATAATAGGCCTGCCTGAAGCACAGGATTCCAGAAGCACATTACTAATGCCTTCTGGATAATATGTAGGATGTACAACACAATGAATATTATCAAGAAACTCAGCTACATCACGTATCATACCATGATAGATAACTGTACCTTTTTTGTTATATTCATCAAGTTTTCCCTGATATTCAGATTCGCAAAATCCACAAATATGGAATTCAGCATTAGGATATTTTTCCTTTATAGTTTTAGCAGCTGTAAGGTAGTAATCAATACCTTTTTCTTTCATAATTCTTGAAATAAAAGCAAATCTCACAATACCATTTTCATCATTTGGGTATTCTCTCAAATTAAAACGATTAAGATTAACTCCTGACCCTGGAATTAACATATGCTTGCCAACAGCAATTTTTTTATCAACAAAAAACTGTTGATTTTCAGTATTCTGGAAGAATACTCTCTGAATATCTTTGAAGGCATACTTATACATTGATACAAATAACTTCTGTTTCCAACCACCATTTTCAACAGCAGTACCAAGGCCAGTAATATTTGAAACAAAAGGTATTTTCGCCTGTCTTGCGGCAATAGCACCATAAATATTAGGCTTAATTGTAAATCCAAGAACAATATCAGGTTTTATTTTTTTTAATAGTTTTTGATAATCCCTAAGAAGATTTACTTCTGCAATCGGATTCATTCCATGACGATTAATCACTATCTCATGAAATATTGCACCCAATGCAACTAAATCATCAATTCGTTCACCATAAGGGGAAGAAATGTGTACTTCATGACCTTCTTCAAGAAGCTTCTCAACCACTTCCAGACGAAAATTATAGATGACTACATCATGATTAACTAAAAATAATACACGTTTTTTATTCATTCTACATCCTCTGTAAGCATTATTGAACGTCTAAGTCCTGCTGTTCTGTATTCTTCTTTATATTCACTCAACTTCATATCATAAGCCAAATTCCCAAACGCTTTATCCACAATACCAGTAGCAAATCTTAAAAGGCGTAAAGGAAGTGTGCATCCTTTTACAAGAATAACACGCTTTCCATGCTGAGCCGCAATCATTTTTACAAGTTCGCTTGTGTTGGAGTATTCAGCGTTTTGAGGCCAGAATGTTCCTCTTTCCTCATTTTCAACCATTAAGCGAACAAACTCCATAAGATTATCAACATAAAGCATTGAACGGCAATTCTTTACATTTGGAAATACAGGTAATTTCTGAGCAAGCTTCGACATGAGAGGATAATTACCTTTGCTTCCTTTACCATAAATCATCGGCGGACGAAGTATAACTACCTTAAAATTCTCATCTTCAAGCTTACGCAGACCATTTTCAGCCTTGACCTTACTATCACCATAGCAATTAGCAGGATTAACAGGCGTATCCTTAGTAATCATCTTCATCTTTCCGATAGGAGCACTATCACCGTAGACAATAGCACTGCTCATAAAGATGAACTGTTTTACTCCGGATTTTTTTGCTTTCATCGCAGTCTGTATTGTCAGCTTTGAGTTTACATCATAATATAATTTAGCCTTTTCACGGCTGATTTTACCGTTATCAGAATGAGCAATACCTGCAACATGATACACTGAATCATATCCAGTAAAGTTATATTTTTTCCAGCCATCACCTATCATGTCTAAAGTATCTACCTGATATTTTTCAGGCCATTTTTCCAAATATCTTTCAAAGGAAGTACCGATATAACTATTAGCACCTGTTATCAATATTCTTTTCATAAATTTTTCGCCTTTGCTGTTTCTTTTGCTATTGCACCTGTTCCACCCTCAACAACACCCTTGCTTTTGAGTACAGCGAATACAGAACCTACAAGTATTTTTATATCCATAAACATACCTGAAATACTTGAAGTTCTCAGTGCATTTGCATACACACCATCAAGTTTCGCCTTATCAGGGATTTCCAATTCATCACGACCACTTATCTGTGCAAGTCCGGTTAA
>JAFWZH010000173.1 GCA_017522515.1 Clostridia bacterium | reverse complement strand
CTAGTGCAGCTCCTGCCATGCTGTGCAGAACAATAACCCATACGGTTTCAACAGATTTGCTCATAATTTTATCTGTAATTTTAAAGTGTATCGCCATAGTTCCACAAAAGAACTATGCACCATTTGCAAAATTACAAAAAAATGTTTAAGGGGAGAAAGAAATGGGCGATTATTTTGACCTACACTATAAATTAAATGATTTTATCAAATGCATTTGTAGTCAGCAATTTATATTAATATATTCAATTTATCACAACACAACATTAACGGCAATCCTGTTTGTAAACTTTTATAAATCAGAAGTCTAAGATTGATAATGTTGTAAAAATCTCAGCAATTAATCCCGTATAATATTTTAAATCAAGGATTTACTTAATACTAATAGTTCTTTTGTGGAACTATGGCGATACACTTTAAAATTACAGATAAAATTATGAGCAAATCTGTTGAAACCGTATGGGTTATTGTTCTGCACAGCATGGCAGGAGCTGCACTAGAGTTTCCTCCAACGCCAGGCTTTGAGATCACTAAAGAAGTTCCTTTAGCGGCTAATGAGATTGCGATGTGTATACATATAGCTAAGATATATAGTGGCATAGAATATTCAAGAGATTTTGTAAAAACTTTATTAAAAGAGGCTGGTATAGCATCGGGGGCAGCAGTCAGTGGTGCATATATAGCATCTAAAGCAGGTAAAAGCGTTGCTAAAGAATTAATGAATCTAGGCGGGCCTATTGCTTGGGCAGCAAAAGGTATTGTCGGAGGTACTCTTACGGCAAGTATTGGAATCACTTTTATGAAGTTTTGTCAGTTTAGATTCTCTTAGTTGAATTAATTTGATAAATATTTAAATAAATAATAATGAAAAAGATTATACTCTTATTGGTTTTAACATTTACCACGATTAGTGTTAATGCTCAGTTTTTTGGAGGTTTCTATCAGGCAGACCCTGATGCATGGGTTGACAAAGAACCTTATTTCGCATGTAAGAATTCTTATGTGTATAACGGTTGGGGGCAAAATCTTCAAAATATCTCTGTAGTGATTAATGGAACCGATGTTTATTCATTTCCTTATGTATGGGAATACGGGAAATTTATAACCATTGGCAAAGCTAATGGAATTGACTTTTCATCTGGGGATACGGTATCTCTTTATTGGGGTAATCAGTGTATTGGAACCTGGACATATAAACCATCATCAGCACTACCTGATATAAGGATTAGAGGTGGTAAGAATGCAGGCAAAATACTTAAAAGTGCGTGGAAATATATAAAAAGAATCCGATAATTTTTAATACGGTTGTTTATGACGGACTGGAGTGAATTCAAGAAGCGTCTTAATAATGACACAGATTATATCGCCAATAAGGAATTGGCGAGGATGGTTGTTTCAAACGAAACTAAGGCAGTGCATTATTATTTGACAGAAATAGGAATGCCTATCATGAAGCATATTGAATATTCAATAATGCATCGTGATGTGACTGCTGAATATTATATGTTTTTAAGTTTTCCATATGATGAACAGACAGAAAAACCATTGTGGCATCGTGTCGATTTGTACAAAGGCATCAATTGTTTATTGAGTTCTTACACATCAAATATTGCTTGTAGACATTTTTGCAAATTGGCAAATAAGGAAAAACGTGTATCGGAAAAAGAAGGGGAATTGCTAGAATATGTAGATTATGAGTCTCTAATCAGATGTGAGTCAATATTTGATGAAGAAGATAATAGTCAAATGAAATGTGTGCGAAAAGCATATCATATGCTATCTGAACGCTATCGTTTGGTTTTGCATTGTTTGGTGATAGAAAAGATGTCAGCATTAGATGCTTTCCCTTTGTTGGAATCATATATTCATCCAAGACCAAAAGATGGTTTGACATCTGATGAAGTTAAGCAATCATGGACAAACAAACAGCGTCAAGATGCTTTGTCTCTTCTCAAAGGTTATGCACTCAAGCATTTGCAAGATAATTTTGAGTCAATAAAAAAGAACTTTAAATAGTTAAATTATGAGAGTAGATGATATTACATTTTGCCGTTTTGTGAATAATGATCTTCCACAGGCAAAGATGATCGAAATTGAAAAGACATTGATTGAAGATGGTGAAATTAATGCATCAATTCAAGCAAGTATATTAAATCATTCGATAAATAAGGACTACGCAGATGATTTGTTGGGAATAGATGAAAAAAATATTTCTCTAAAAGATAGAACATCGTTGTATGATGACTCAAAAGAAACAAACAACAAAAGTTTAATTCTAAAAAGTACAACAATGAACAACAAATTATCAAAAGAAGAAATCTTGAAAGTTCAGGATCTTGTAGTGAAATTTAATGAGTCTTACAATGCAGATTTGTCTCTTAAGGAGAATTTGGTAAAGTTTTATCTGTCTCAACGACCAGGAGTTCTTCCTGAAGATGCATATTCTATCACTGGCGGATTAGAATCTGGTATTGTTTCATTTAATGCTAATCTGAAAAAGGCACTAGAGAATGGAGAGTTTGACTATGCTGCAGAATTGAGAGAAATTGCTTCAGAAATTCCCATCAATGAGAAATATGAACTTTATGTTAATTTCTTAGCTGCATTACAAACACTTTGTGTAGATAATCTATCGCCTCAGCAAGCATCACAATTGGAAGGTTTTCAAGCAATCCGAGAGCGCTTGATTGTAAAGGAAGATGTTACAGAGGATATGTTACACGATGTGGAAGATAAAATAGGACAATTGCTTAAGAACAACAACCTTTGCTTGGGTTCTATCGAAAACCTTAAGGATTTGATAGAAGAATTGCCAAACGGTACAGAAGCTATAGAAAGTATTGTTACAGATTCGGAGCGAGATATGCGTGAAAAGATAATCACCTCAATGGCCACTTACATTGCATATCAGAATGAAGAACTTGAATCTCTCAAAGGGCAAGAGCTTTCACCTGAAGTTATTGCAATTTCTGTTGCAGCAGGTGTTGAAGAAATGCATGTTATGGATGATTTGAATTCTGGACGAACAACTGTTGATAAAGCAATTAAGGTTCTTAAGATTATTGGTGGAATTGCATTATTCTCATTACTTGCATATGTTGCATTTAATTGCATAACTGCTATTGGTACATTGTCAATGGTAATGTTTATGGTAGCTTTTGGCTCTACAACTATTGCAACAATCGGCGCATTACTCGCATCCATTTTTGTAGTTTGGTCTTTGACCAATAGCGCATTTGATGCAGGAGAAAAGATTATGAATTGGTCTTCTCGAGTATTTGATGTAGTCGTAAATACTTGGAGAGAAACAATATGGCCAAGCATATTTGCAGTATTGCATAATATCGGAGATTGGTTTGTGTCACTTTTCCAAAAAAGAACAATCGTTGAATCCCAACAGAATGAGGATAACATACAAGTGTCAGCAATGTAAGAATTAATAATTTAATCATTATGAATAGCCACAACACGACCTGGTATTATGTATATATGCTTGGGAGTGCTGTGGCTATAAATTTATAATAAAAATGATAGAAATTGGTATAGCTTTGTTGATTGCCGGAGTCTCGTATGCTCTCCAATATATATTTGGAAGAATCCAATTCTGGAGAGAGAAACGAGAATATATCCAACAAAATAGTGGATATATTGAGCAATTAGAGAAAATGGATGCAGAATATCGCCCGGAAAAACCAGATGTTGAAATGGCATTAAGATGTAAAGAGTATTTGTCTCAAGTATTCCCCAATGGTATAAACGAACGTACGCAAAATATGTCAAAGGAGGAACTGCTAAGTCTTTTTGAGAGTATGATAACTGATGCCCAACAACTTATGGATGTCAATGTTGGAACGGTAGATTTTTATTCCACAGATGAGCCACCAACTTGTGGGTATTGTGGTTACTATAGCCATTCGGACAAGTCTTTACATATCAATGTCGCATTTATATTGTCTGGTGAGTCTAAGTTGATAGAAGAGCAAGTTTTTACAATATTTCATGAACTAAAACATGCTCGTCAGTGGGCTGCAGTCGAGGGAAGACTTAATGGTGCCAAAGATTATGGCTATTCCGATGAACAGATTAGGATTTGGGCTGAAAATTTCAACCATTACATTCCAACTTGTATAAGTGATGAGTTATATAGGAAGCAACCAGTAGAGTTTGATGCCTTTGGCTTTGAAACAATACTTAAAGGGGAAAGACAATTTGAAGTAATATCGTAAAAATAGAATTATGAAGATTATCAAATATATACAGCTGTTTAATTATATAGTAACAGAAGAAGATTCCAACCCTATTAATGCATGTAGGGTAATACAAAAAATTCGTCAGTTACCTGATGAATTAAAACTTGCAGTTTTAGATGTCGTAGAAGGTAAAATTCCTTATGTTGAGTTCCATGACATCTCCTTGGAGGAATTAATCAATAATGATAAGATGAAGCCTGTAAGAGCAATTCTTATGCTAGATTGGATTCGTCGAGAACCAGCTATCGCTATGAGGTATATGGAAATAGAGTGTCATAGAGCACCTCAAACGGTTACTGATTCAGATAAAGAGATGTTAGAGAAAGTTTTGGAAAAGCTCAATACAAAGGATACAATCATTGCCGAAGAAAATAAAGAAGATATAGAAATTGTAGAAAAGTAATATAAAGACCATATGGAGTTTAATAAAACACAATTGGGACGTGTGCTTGAAGATGTTAAAAGAGCAATGCTTGCTCATACTCCGATCGTATATATTCCAACAGATCAACTGGAAATTATACAGGAACTTCTCTATGGGAATGATTGTATAGATTCTTTGGTACCTCGTGTATGCTCAAGAAATAATGAGATAACTAAACTTGAGGTCACTGAAATTGCTGAAATTGACAATACTAATGGTACATTCAAAAGTATTGTTGATAACTACAAGATAGGAGGAAATTCTGATAACATAAAAATTCCATCTATTATTGTGTCATATATCAGTGACTGGAACAGTGTATCCAATAATGTTAAGAACTACATTTCGTTGTATTTGGGAGTTAAAAAATCGGAGAATCAAACCAACCCAAGTATTACAGATGCAGTCAAACGATCGTTATATATTGTGGTATCTCCTAAAGAAGAAGTAATCCCAGATACATTAGTTCCTTATGTTCAGATAGTTAGAGTGCCTGCTCTTAGTGATGAAGAAATAGAGGCCATAACATTAAATAAATTGATGGTTGAGAATATACCTACAGAGGTAATAAGTTCTCATCTATTAAGTCAAATGATCATAAGTTTCAGAGGATTTAGTCGCAACAAAATTCTCCAACTTTTGAGTTTG
>JAFWZH010000172.1 GCA_017522515.1 Clostridia bacterium | reverse complement strand
TTTAGTGGATTTTTGAGCAGGTCAATATTACTGATTATTACATCAATACTATTTGCACCATCTCATATTTTGATTTCGTATAAGAACGCCAAATGCGTTGCTAAATAAGAATATGTCAAACAGTTAGGAAAATTTGAATTTTCTTAATGGATAATGTTGTGAGACATTAAGTGTCCCATTAAATAAAATAGGACATTGCTCGCTTTGTGTCCTGTACTTTTTAGTGGGTAGTAGATACGATGTTTTTCAAGGAGGTTAGAAATATGAATCAAATAAAAATTGGAGATTTCTTGAAGGAACTTCGTAAAGAGAAAGGACTTACTCAGGAACAACTTGCAGAACAGTTTAATGTATCTCGAAGGTCTGTATCAAGATGGGAAACAGGTAATAATATGCCTGATTTGAGCATGTTGATTACACTGGCGGAGTATTATGAGGTAGATGTTAAAGAAATTATTGATGGGAAGAGGAAAAGCGAGAATATGAATGAAGAAATGAAAGACATATTAGAAAAAGTTGCAAGCTATAATGAAATGTTAAACTTAAAGTCTATGCGTAAAGGCATTATAACAATGTGCATAATTTTTATTATATTGGTGATTATTTCTATATGGAAGGAACTTTCACCAGCTCCACTGGTTAGTATGATTTGTGCATACAATGGGGCTACTTTTATAAGTAAAGCTAGAGACGACAAAGATAAATCGGATTTTGTTACAGGTAGTATATTTTTTGTCGCAATGATGATAAACACAATTGCTTTTATTTTAAAGTGACAAATAAATTGGTATAATAAAATTGTTTGTGTAGACATAGCGAAAACTTTCAGTCTTGCGGAAAGATTGAAAGCAACAGAAGATTTGAATTTGACGGAGGCACTTATGAGCATTGATGTTACCAAATTATTTAGTGAACTAGGAAGTCTCTCGCAAGTAGAAGCGATTGCACTGGGTGGTTCAAGAGCAACTGGACGAAATGATGAGAAATCAGACTACGATGTGTATGTGTATATAACAAACAGTATTGACGAAAATGTTCGAAGAAGCATTCTGGATAAATACTGTGGGTATATGGAAATTGGCAATTCTTTTTGGGAATTAGAAGACGATGTCACATTGAAAGACGATATTGATATGGACATCATATATAGAAATATGGACGATTTTGAAAAAATGGTGTCTTCTGTGGTGATAGATTGTGTATCGTGGAACGGATATACTACTTGTATGTGGCATAATCTAATTACTTCCAAAATTGTATTGGATAAAAACGGGAAATTGAATGAATTGCAGACAAAATATCAGATTAAATATCCAGAGAAGTTAAAGAAAAACATTGTATCCAATAATCTAAAGCTTCTTAGTGGAATGCTTCCATCCTTTGATATGCAAATCAAAAAAGCAGAAAACAGAGGTGACCTTGTCAGTGTGAATCACAGAGTCACAGAGTTCCTGGCAAGTTATTTTGACATCATCTTCGCATTGAATGAGATGACGCATCCAGGTGAGAAAAGAATGCAAAGCATCTGCTCCGCAGAGTGTAAGATTCTTCCAAATCGTTTTAATGAAAATTTGAATAGATTATTTGCAGAAATGTTCAGGGAGAACATTTTTCCAGTTATAAGTGATATGGTTGTTGAGCTTCAAAAAGTAGCGAAAATGTAACAAATTCCAATTTGTGTAACAGTTAGATAAACTTGAATTTGCGCCTGCAATGATAATAAACATATAAATCTTAACGACAAGGAGGAACAACAGTTATGGATAACAAAGAACTGGTAAGTCGCTTTTTTGTGGAAGGATATATCAATCACAATTACGACTTTATCATGGAATGTATGGCGGAGGACTA
>JAFWZH010000171.1 GCA_017522515.1 Clostridia bacterium | reverse complement strand
GATTTAAGAAATTAAGGCAAAGCAACTATAATCAGCATAATTTTCAACTAAATCTTGCAATAAAAAAGCTGATATGATATAATTGATATAGTTGAAATAGAAAAATACCAATCAGGAGGTAAATATGTCGCAAAATGTAATGATAACAGGAGCAGGAAAAGCGGTAGGGCTTGGTTTTAATATGGTTCTCCGCTATCTTGAAGCAGGGGATAACGTCGTTGCAACAGTAAGAAAGCCCTGTGCGGAACTTGAAGAATTAAAAACAAAGTACGGTGACAAGCTGATAGTGCTTACAATGGATATAGGAAGTACGGAGTCAGTACAGGCGGCAGCGGAGGAACTTTCAAAAAAGCTATCACACCTTGATTTGTTGATAAATAACGCAGTTTCAGTATCTCCAGACTGTGACAAGGGATTTTTTGACGCAAATCTTGATTATATTGCCAAAACAGTTGACATTACAGCAGTAGGAGCAATGCGAGTTATAAAAGCCTTTTATCCCTTACTGAAAAAAAGTGAAATGACAGCGTTGATTATGAATATATTATCGGAAGCAGGCAGTATATCAAAGTGCTATCGTACAAATCTTATTGACTACGGAATGGCTAAAACTGCTTTGAATATGGCGACTATGAATCTCGTAAATACTTTTAAGGGTGATAAATCAATCAATATCTTCTGCGTTCATCCCGGTTGGATTCGTACTGACGGAAAGCCAGATAATCCTGCTCCGTTATCCTCCTATGAGGCAGCTGAAATATTGAGAGTATTGTTTGAAAAGAAACGTAATGATTTTGACGGACATAGATTTATTACAAATCTTGATGAGGATTATCCGTTCTAAAGTGATTTGTGTATATATCAAAGCACAAATAAGGAGAGGTAATGAAAACAAAGCCTAATGATTTGAAAAAACGTATCAGATTGGAGATGAAATCATGACTCCTGAAGAAGAACTGTATCTTTTTCAGCGTATATCGCAAATAGTTGATAAGTATATTCCTACAAAAAAGTTGTTGAGTATACATGGAATTACTTTTCAGCAAGCACTTTCCAAAGCTGAAAAGTGGCGGAGTAATTTCTATAATCTTCTTGATAAGTATAATATTTGCAGAAATAATATGTTTTCAATTTGCATTGATGTTATAGAATTAATTGAGAAATATCCTGAAAATAACGATATACAGCAGATTTATTGTATGCTAATTACTGATACGGGATTATTGTTTTCAAAAGGAAAACGAGGAAAGGAAATAACTGTCCGCAGTTATCTTCGTCAGAAGAAAAATACTGAAAAGCTTCTGCAAGCAATAGCAGATGATAAAGAATTGAAAAATCAGCTGAAAACTCTTAGGAGTAAAGCAAAATTAAAGCCTGAAATTGTGAAAAGCGATGATGAAGAAAATGCTGTGTACGAAATGACATTACAGCATCAGCAACTGAAAGCAGGGGAGGGCAACACCATATATATGGACAATGTTTCTGCTTTAATTCAGCAGATAAACGGAAATCCATATATGAGAAAAGTGAAGCCGTATTTGTTGTTTTCTGTTCTGTTCCGTAAAAGCGGTTACTTAATGAAAAGGGCTGCATATCAGGCAAATATTGAAAATCTTTTTGAATGTGTAAATTATAGCATTGAAAATGATAATGGCAAGAATTTCAGCGATTATGGATTTGGTGTTGAATTATATGAGCATTTAAGGCGGTTTTACATGGAAGATAAAACAGTGGATATTCTGCTGTCAGATTATTGCTTTGCCAATATTACAAATCTCAGCGAGTGGTATTATAGGTTTTGTGAACCAAATGAGGAAGTTCCTATGACACTTCTGAGAAAAATATCAGAATTTAAAGCACCAATGTTTCCAATGATTTTGACAGATGAAATATATCAGGGATTTGATATTGACGAGTTTGAGATAAAATATCCTGTGTTGGCAAGAAAAATACAAAAAGAAATCCATATAGATGATAAATTGATACAGGATTTTTCAACAACCATATATCATAATGACGATGTAAGTAGAAATATAGTCCAGCTTTGCGAGAAGATGGATGCTTATAAGTTTTGTGATAAGAAAACTGCTTATAAAGCTGCTGAGATTTTCTTGTATTGTGAAGTTGAAAACAGGCTTACTGATGAACTTATTTTTGTTGCTGAAAATTGGATTAAATGAAATGAGCGTGTACTGCAATGCGGTACACGCTTTTTGTCAATACAAACGAATTCCTAAAAAATAAATTTTCTTCGGAATTAATTCGGATATTACTTTTTATCTGTATGTGGTAAAATTAAGTGAATATATATTCGGAGGTGTCAAAAAATGACGGAGCAGGAATTTATAAAAAAGTACTTCAAAAGATTTAATATGACGGAACTTCTTTATGATTTTGACAGCGGATCGCTTGCAATTAAACTAAGACGATCAGGATTGGGGCATATAGCTGATAAAATAGAGGAAATTCCCCATAACGCTAAAGCTTTGTGTGAGATTTATAGGGTTTTCGGTTTGAATCCTGAATATACCGAGGAAGAAATACGACAGCAGTTTAATCTTCAGAAACAGCTGTAATAAATGCATTCACAATGGTAAGAAGTTCTTTTCGTGATTTTTCAGGGCATTTACGGCAGAGAAGCTCAAGCATATTCAATTCTACTGAATTGCCTGTTTCGCTTTCTCCGAAAAGAATATAATCTGTTGGGAGATTGAGCAGATCGGACAGCTTTGCGAGAGTCTGGATTGATACGCCTTTTACGCCTAACTCAATATCAGAGCAGAACTTGGTTGAAACATCAAGTTTTTCTGCAAGCTGTTCTCTGGTATACCCTAAAAGTTCTCTTTGGGCTCTTATTCTCATACCCATATCTTTATAATCAAGATTGTTCATATTATCGGAATCCTCCTGTTTTTCAATATATATTATTATTGTACAGGAAAATGTAAAAAAACAAAATTAACTACAAGGGTTGACAAAATATAACTTTTAGTGTATAATATAATTGTTGATAGTGTATATAATGTTGCTTGAATTTTTGATGTTATTTAATACATTGGCAGAGAAGGTGAATATATGAATGAATATGATGACGTATATAATTTTGACAAAGATGATTTGGAACTT
This sequence comes from Clostridia bacterium, assembly GCA_017522515.1. The sequence goes on along the minus strand of JAFWZH010000171.1, from coordinate 3,352 downwards.
TTAACAGATGTAGTGTGTAAAACAGAAGTAAAAGCATCTGAATCACTCGGTATAACATCGGAGTATACCGGAAATCGTCAGGAACTTTGGGACTCGACAAAATCAAAGAATGATTATAGAGATTCCGTATTTGGTGATAAAAAAACAATAATAGATGATGATAATAATATCCTTCATAAAAGTCATTCAGCTGCTAAGAAAAAATATCATCAAAAAAATGCTTCAGGAGAAAATATTTCTGTTGAATGGGCAAAACACGCTGCAGAAGTTGACCATAGGGTTTCACTTGAGTCATTACATAAACGTGCGAAACTTAATCCATTTTTAACTGATAATGATCTTAAAGAAGTTGCTAATTGCCCGGAAAATTATCAGATTCTTTCCAAAAGTGAAAATGCTTCAAAAGGTGCGATTAATTCAGCGGATTTAAAAACACATGCTGCTCTTCATAATAAATTTGCAAAAAAGACAGTTAATAATGTTTCTTCGGAATTGGCTGAAGGTGCAACTGATAATTTGAAGAATGCTTCCATATCTATAATTGTAGAAAGTCTAAATAAATTACTGATCGAAAATGAAAGTATAGAAGACACTTTAAAGTATGCAGGCAAATCGGTTGTAAATACCGCTATAGTAGGAGGAACTCAAAGATTATTAGTTGATACAGCTAAAACTATTTTTGTAAATAGTGGGAATGAAGTATTAAACAATATTGTTCAAATGAATGCAGTTGGACAATGTGTTGTTCTTGCTTCTGCAATTGGAAAATCAGCTTATAGATATCTTAATGGTGAGATAACAACTGAGCAGTTAGCAGATGAGATACTACTAAATGGTTCTATAATCGGTATATCAACAATTATAGGAGCTGCAATACCGATACCGCTTTTAACACCAATAATAACATGTGTCGCTGTACATGTAATGGGAATATGTCATCAAACAATGATTCATTTAAATGATTACAAGAAAAAAGAAAACATAATAAAAAATTTGGAACAAGAAGCATTATCAGAAATAAAAACACAGCGTAAGCGATTTAATGAATTAGTGAATGAAGTGTTAGATGAATGGGATACAACTGTTAGAAATGGAATGGATGAGATTTTTTCCAATGCTATTGATGAAAACTTTAATTTTGAAAATATAATCAATGGGTTAGATAAAATATTGTCTTTATTTGGCGAAAGTTCAAAGTTCCATTCAATTGAAGAATGGGAATCACAGCTTGATATTCCTTTGGAATTGACTATATAGAGGAGGTAGCGATATGCTGATAGAATTAGTAGCAATTTCAGCAGCGATATATAAGGGTAACAAGTCTTTGGAAATGGATGAGCAAGCGTCAAAAAAATATAGCAAGGCATTTACAAGGGAGAGTGAAGCAAGACAACTTATTTCAAAAAAAAGAAATTTAGCTGATAAAAGACTTGAAAATGTAGCCAAAAAGAAACGTGCAATCATAAATTCAAGCCTTCCATTATTCGTAGAGATCTATAGTCAAATTCAAAAAGTGAATATTCACATAAGAAATGAGACGTATGATATGATAAAATACAATGATGCAGAATGGAGCCATACGCTTCAATCTGTAAGTTTGGTAACAAAGAAGGAATTTACCAATCAGGAATTAATTGTTGGAATCCTTTTCAAATCTTTCTCTGGTATGATGGTTGAAGATTCAAAAAGAAATCTTTCAGCAGCAAATAGTCAAGTTAGGGCAGCTAATGTTCTATATGCTCAGGCTCAATCAATTTCTGATATTTATGATGCAATAATTGAACGGGCTGATAGAATCTCGGCATTACTGATGAGTATGAATGCTATGTTTGTAGGAGTGCTTTCGGAGACACAGAAAATTATCATGCAAAATGGAACAAATGTGGAAAAATATACCGAAAAAGAAAAGTCAACACTTGTTCTGTGCGTTAATTTTGCTGTTGCAATAACAAATCTACTTAATATTCCAATATTGGATAATAATGGTGAAATTGCTGAATCAGCAATTCAAATGATACAAACTGGCGAAGAATATCTTGCCAGAATGAATAAAATAATAAATGAAATATGAGGTGTTTAAAATGAGAAAAATATCAATAACTGAAAAATGTAATCATTGCGGAATTTGTGTAGTAAAATGTCCTGAATATTTTTCTGAAACAGATGACGGTGATGTGTGTCTTACAGTTACTAATGTGAATGAAACGACAGAGCTTAAAAATGCAATTGAAGCATGTCCTATAAAAGCAATTCAACTTGGTGAAGAAATAGATAGTAAACAGAATATTATGGACTATATGAATCTGCTTGAAAAAATGAGGGATGGACTTTCAGTAAAAAAGGAAGATATTGAATTTCACGAGGGATATTGGATGCCTGTTGATGTACCGCATGCAGGAATAAGCGGGTATGATTACAAAAGTTCTTCTCAAGCTGAAAGGGCAGGTTATGATGCTTTTGTGCACAGATCGTATTCTCAGATTGATAACTTGATTCTTGAAAGAATAACATTATATCGAATTAATGTCATTAAACCATATTATACTACAGATAGTGATAGTGTTTATGCAAAGAATAATAAAAAAATATCAGACATACTTAAAGCTATATCTGTAACGATTTCAAATACCAAAGTTTCTTCTGACTTTTGCAATGTTGATGTATTTCCGGATACAAATAATGTTGTTTGGAAAATGCTTAATCGTGGTGAGGTAATTAGTAACAATTTTATTGGTAAAGTGAAAAGTGAATTTAGTTATGGTGCGTCTGAGTATAAAGTTTACATAGATTATGATGATACGGAAGACTATCGCGGAAAGGATATGTATTGCTATAAAGCTGGTGAAGCATCTACAGAGCTTGGAAAAGATTTAGGAAATGCGTTGAAATGGGCGAAAGGTTCTATAGAAAGTGGTGCCCTTGATTATGTTAAATGCTTGATAGATATGTATAATAGAAATCTTAATAAATTTTTAGATCAGAAAATTGCTGAGTTGAAATCTCTTGGATTGTAATAATGAAATATATGAAAATACGTCGATTATTCTTTATTTAATCGGCGTATTTTTAGATTATTGGAGAAAGTATTCATATACGGGCATCTCTAATGACTTTTATATTAAAGCTGAAATTCTGATTTTCCCATGTCCCATAACGCACAGCTTTCCCACGCCGATAATTTCCGAAATACGCATAAGAGGCAGAAAATCTAAAAAATCGCCGGAAACAATCATAATACCCGTGAAGCCTGTGACATCCCAACGAGTATTTGATCTGGAGGAATAGCGTGTGCGGCTTTCATTGTTGAAAAATCTGTAATCTGTTTTGATTTTCTCTGATTTTTCAATCAGAT
>JAFWZH010000170.1 GCA_017522515.1 Clostridia bacterium | reverse complement strand
CCGTCAGCACATATAACGCTTCCTAAACGTCAAAAGCCGAATATACGATATTATACTGCGGAGGAACAAAAACAGTTGCAAGAGGCGATAAAGGGTGAAAAGTTAGAAATGGCTGTGCTTCTCTTGCTTTATACCGGTTTGCGTCAGGGAGAGTTGCTTGGACTGCCGTGGAGCAATGTTCATATTAATCATAATGGTAATTCGTATATCATGATTACCCAGGCACTTGTACGAACAAGAAATCCCGATACTAACGCACCATTGCGAACATTGCTGCTTATTACTCCTCCAAAGACGCAGCATTCAATCAGAACTATTCCGCTTCTTCCTAAAATAGCTGAAATGCTTGAAGAATATAGACGTGTTCAGGCTGAATATATAGCAGAAAATCATCTTCCTAATATCGGACTTGTATTTACTGCAACTAATGGAAAAGAATATGATCCTCGTGATTTTCAGAGAGATTTCAATAATCTTCTTAAACGTCATAATATTCGTGAAATAGGCGTACATGGGTTGCGGCACAGCTTTGCTACCCGTTCATTGCAAAATGGAATGTCTGTTAAAACGTTATCTACTATTCTTGGTCATAATAGCTGTGCGTTTACAATGGATGTATACTGCCATATTGATCAGGATATTGCGGCTGCTGAACTTAACTGTCTGAATGGATTGCTGGAATAATATTTGAAATGTCCTCCCGTTAATGGGAGGACAAATATATATTAATGACATTGAGAAATTTGGAATGTATATCATGGAATGATATGTTTGTATTTATTATGGATTTTAAATTTTTTGTTATTTATTGACAAAATCATTCAGAAGATGTATAATAAATATATCGAAAACTTTTCGTGTCTAAATATTTGTTATGAAAGGGTGGTTTTATGAAATCAAAGAAATTTTTAGCAGTTGTTACAGCTGCGACTATGATTGCAGTAAACAGCATCGGTCTTATGCCAGACAAATTTATTAATCTTCCTATATTTACTGCAAATGCTGTAGATATTGTTGCTTCAGGCGAATGTGGCGCTGAGGGTGATAATGTCACTTGGAAGCTTGACAGCGAGGGTACGCTTACTATTAGTGGTGAGGGAGCGATGGCTGATTATCTTAGAAGCACTCCATGGGGTAAAGGATCTATAATCCGAGTTCAAATTGATGACGGCGTTACAACCATTGGAGATAGTGCTTTTGAAAACTGCGAAGCATTAACATCCATAACAATTCCCAACAGCGTCACAAATATAGGAGCGTATGCATTTGAAGATTGTGAAAATTTAACCTCCATAACAATTCCCAACAGCGTTACAGGTATAGGAGAGTATGCATTTTATGGAACACCTTGGTTTGAGGCGAAACAGAATGAAAATCCGTTGGTTATTGAAAATGGAATATTAATCAATGGAACAATTTGTGAAGGTGATGTTGTAATTCCTGACAGCGTTACAACCATTGGAGATAGTGCTTTTAAAAACTGCGAAGCATTAACATCCATAACAATTCCCGACAGCGTTACAACCATTGGAGATAGTGCTTTTGAAAACTGCGAAGCATTAACATCCATAACAATTCCCGACAGCGTTACAACTATTGGAGATAGTACATTTACTTATTGCGAAAAATTAACCTCAATAACAATTCCAGACAGTGTTACGAGTATCGGAATTTATACGTTTGGCTACTGTTACTGCTTAACTTCGATAACGATTCCTGATAGTGTTACTACTATAGGGTTTTGTGCATTTTATTATTGCAATAACTTAACTTCAATAACGATTCCTGACAGTGTTACAAGTATCGAAGATAAGGCATTTCAGTATTGTGAAAACTTAACTTCTATAAATGTTGATTCCGAAAATAAAAATTATGTAAGTGAAGATGGTGTATTATTCAACGAGGATAAAAGTATGCTCATTCATTATCCTGCGGGGAAAACT
>JAFWZH010000003.1 GCA_017522515.1 Clostridia bacterium | reverse complement strand
TGCAAAGTTCAAAATGCAAAATTGTGGGAGGGCTTCGCCCTCACCCATTTGTATAAATCGCTCTAAATTAACATTTTATAAAATCGGAGCGAAGCGACCCTTAACTTTGCACTTTGCGTTTTGCACTTTGCATTCATTTCGGCAAACTGTAATTTTAGATTTAATTCCTACATATAAAAAGGCATTTTCGGACAATTCGTGAATTGTCCCTACTTTTTTCTTGCATATTTTGTTGCTGTGTGGTAAACTAAATTTGCCAAACAAAATTTCATATTTTATATTCCAAGCAAGTATGAGTATTTTTACTTCGGTAAAAATACTTATGCTCCGTTTTGACATATTCATGCGTTTGCTTGGAATGTTGAAATTTTGTTTGGCGACAGTAGGGGCTAAGTATTTTTCGTGCGTAGCTTCGGCTGCGCATTTTTTATTTTATCAATAAAAAGGTGAATACAAATGACAGATGATTATATTTTAATGCACGAAATCATTAATGAACTTGAAAAAGATCCACCAAAAGGAGTGGATAAGCCATTTTTGGATGTAATGTTAAAGCTGTTCAGAAAAATGACTCCAGCTGAATTTGATGCATTTATTTCGCAAGAAATCAGATTCACTGCTGCCGAAATCAAAGAACTAATTAATGACAAATACTATTTTTACGAATCAGAGCTGTATGATATTATGGACTCAGAAGTCGAAAGAGATATAGAAGATATGGACACCGATTTAGTTGATGTCTGCGCTTGGGCTTTAGTTAATCATTTGTATCTTGAAGATTGACAATAAAAGCTGACCGCACTTTCGGGTGCGGTTCTTTTTTATGTCCATATTGAATTTTATAAAAAGCTGTGATAAAATTAAATTACTTCAATAAAAAGGAAGCGAAAAGAATGAAAACACTCGGTATTATATTGGTTGTTCTTTTGGTAATTGCTCTTGCGGTTATCGGCTGCGGTTTTGCAGTATTCAAAGCCGCTTTCGGCAAGCGCTGCAACGGTGACAGACGGCTTAAATATCTGACTTGCGAGGATTTTGAGGATTTAAGGTGTGCACCCGTTTCGTTCAAATCCGACAAGGGACAGATACTAAAGGGCGCACTATACATAACCGCAGGCACGGTTAAACCGCTTGCACTCATTATTTTCTCACACGGTATGGGCGGCGGCCACCGCAGCTATATGACGGAAATCAACACCCTTGCCAAAAACGGCTTTGCCGTACTCGCTTACGACAACACGGGCACCTTTGCATCCGAAGGCAAAAGCCTCGTCGGCTTTTATCAGGGCGTAAGGGATTTAAAAGCCGCAATCCAATGGGCAAACTCAAACGAAAAGTTTGACGGGCTGAAAAAAATTCTTGTCGGCCACTCTTGGGGCGGTTACAGCGTTTGCCAGAATCTTGCCGACAAAGACCTCGGTATTTCCGGCGCAGTTGCGTTTTCCGCACCTGACAGCGGTTACCAGGTTGTAACAGGCTTTCTCGGCGAAAAAATGCGCTTCCTCACTCCCCTGTTCAAATTTATATTCTCCATTGCCGACGACAGAAAATCGGCCGTAAAATGCTCGGATATTCTCGGCAGTCTTACCTCACCGCCCGTTTTGCTTCTGCACGGTGACAGCGACACTACCGTTACCCCTGTCAACTCACCGCTTGCAAGCGCAAAGGTAAAAACAAATCCTCATATTACAAGCATTATGTATGAGGGACGTTTCCACAACGTTTACCAGACGAAGGAAAGCGAAGAATATCTGAACAATGTTTTTGCAGGAATCAACGCACTGAAAAAGATTAAAAATCCGAGCAAGGAAGAAATTGACTACTGCTATGACATTGACTACGATTTAATCACCCGTGAAGACCCCGCCGTTATGCAAACGGTAATAAACTTTATTAAAAACTGTTTATAAAGGTGACTTAATATGAAATGGTTTATAGCGTCCGACATACACGGAAGCGCAAAATGGTGCAAAGAATTAATCACAGCGTATGAAAACGAAAACGCTGAGAGAATATTGCTTCTCGGTGATGTGCTTTACCACGGACCGAGAAACGACCTGCCCGAAGAATACAACCCCAAGGCAGTTATTGAACTGCTCAGCGAACTTAAAAACGAAATATTAAGTGTAAGAGGCAATTGTGACACAGAGGTTGACCAGATGGTGCTGCCCTTTCCCGTGCTTGCAGATTATGCCGTAATCTGCGAGGGAAACACAACAATTTTCGCTACTCACGGTCACGTATATAACGAGCAGAAACTGCCTCCACTGAAAAAAGGTGATATTCTTCTGCACGGTCACACCCACGTACCCGTATGCATTGAGCACGATGAATTTACCTACATAAATCCGGGCTCAACCTCTATTCCGAAGGAAAACAGCCACCACGGCTATATAATTCTTGAAAACAGAAAATTTACCTGGAAAGACTTTGACGGCAACATCATAAAAGAATATTGCTTCTGAAAAAATCACCCTGCATCTTTCGCCGCCGAGTCGTAAGGAAGTATTTGTTTCTCGAGTAAAATTCCCCGTATCTTTGACAAAAGCCTCGCAAGGCGACAGCCTTGCTGCGTTTTTGGCTTCGATAAAAGAAATTTTATACTCTTACGAAACTGCGAAGCACTTTAAAATGAAATTTTAAGATACAAGAAAAGGAAAACCACACAGATAATGCTGACGCATATCTGTGTGGTTTGACGCATTATTGTGTTTAAAATTCAAATTTTAAAGAAATACTGCCTTGCGACTCGGCGGCGTATGATACAGGGTGATTTGATATTACAGCGTAATTTTTACAGTTTTGATTTCCCACGGTCTGAAGCTCAACTCGCCGTTTTCTATTTTGCCAAGCTCATTGCCGAGCAAATCGGTTTCACATTTTACGCTACCGACATTGGGTGCAAGAACAGCACTCGACGGTGAATCAGAATAATTACAGAAGCGTGCAAGAATATGGTTTTCCTCAGGATAAAGTGCGGTGAGAATAACCTCGCTGTCACCCTTGAAATCTGCAACGGTAAATGTGTTGAGGTCGCCGTCACCTTTAGCAATAACCGCACTTACGGGCGGATAAACATAGGAAACAGCATCACGGTGAAGCTCGGCATCGGTCTTTTCAGCACCGAACGGAATCAGCGAAAATTCATCCTCAAAAACGCCGTCAAGAATACGTGTGCCGCACATATATTCGTTTGAGTAAAGCAATGGAATATACAGCCTGTTACCTTCAACAGCAGAGCCCGTACAGCCACGGTTTGCAACAGCAATACCCTGCTTATTATCTCTTAATGCAAGCCAGTAAATGCCCTGCATATATGTTATGGAGTTGAAGGATTCCTCTGCCGAAACCTCAGTATCAACAAGAATTTTGTCGTTGGGGTACCAGTATTCCTCTGTTTTGAGCACAGCACCGTTCCAATCGGAAATTGAATACGGCAGGTCACGCATCATACGCCTGTCATTATCAAGGCAGGCGTTCATAACAAAGCAGAGTTTATCCTCGTGGTGATGTCCGTTACGTGTAAGCGGAACAGGTCTGCCCTGAGTGATATCAGTTCTGCCGATATGCTCCCCGTGCATTTCAAAACGGGCTTTACAGTCAATTCTCTCACTCTTACCCGAAAAGCACATTTCAAAATTAAACGGAACCGTACCTATAACTCCGTTATAAACAGCCTTTGCGCCATGTGCAGTAACTTCAACACTCCATTTTCCAATTGAAGCACAGGGCTCATTTTCAACCCAAGCTGTGAACAGTTCACCCTCACCGTTATCAAAAACAAGGCTGTTGTCGGAGTTTTTCTTAAGCCACACAATTCCCCTGTCATTTACCTTGAGAGTATATACAGGTGTAACAAGTTCGCCGATTTCGGCCTTCCAATTATATTCGGATTTTGCCGTATTTTCAGCTTTGACAAGTCTTAAGCTCTTTGCGGTAAGTGCAGGCAGACAGATGTGCACACGAAGTTTACCGTCGGAATACTCGCTTTCAAGCTGTGTTTCGCCGTCAAAAGCAGAAAGTGCTTTATCACTTTCAACCTCCACCCACTCATCAATCGCAAAGGAATGACCGTTAAAGACAAAGAGGCTGTCGTTATCCTTATTTGCAAATCGTGCTGAAAGTTCAGAAAGCGACTGAGATTTTACATAATCTGAAGCTGCAAGTGACGAAGGAATGAAACGGCGTGACAAATCAAGCAAGCCGCAGATAGTGACATCGTGATGCTGAGCGGCAAGCGTATATTTCCACGCTTCCTCACTCTTTTCCTGCTCGGATTTTCCGCCAAGAAATACAGATAAAGCGTTGAGCTTTTCACCCTGAACAGCAGCAACCTCACCTTCACGGCATCCGTTGAAAATCTCGTTGCCGCAATAACCCCACGGCATCTGCACGTGAAAATCATTATCGGTTGTTGCAAGCTCATCAACAGGCTCACCGAAAATTTTAGGAATATCCTCAAGAAGAATGTACTCGAAATCTTCCCTATCTTCGATTTCAGCATGAAGCGTTTCAATAGGTTGGGTGAGGTCATCGTACCTTGTCGCAAGAAGCGGAGAATATTTGGAAAACATCTCCTTGAAATCGTCAAGCGAATACAGCACGGAATCAACAGGCCAACGTGAAAGAATCCAGTTATCAACCGTTGTGCAGTTGTAGCCTCTGCCCTGCCCGTCGTAAGTCGGCACGGCAGGAATTTCCGTTTTATCCTTGCCTATCCATTTGCCCCAAGCACTGTCAAAGGTTTTCGGGTAACCGTAACCCATAACATGAGAACGCAGAATAGCCGCCTCATAGCCGCAGAGTTTTGCAAGCTGAGGTGTCTGATTATTAAGAGCAAATTCGGAAATTGCATAAACACTCGGTGTCTTGCCGCAATAAGCCATATTTGTACGCACGGCATAAAGAAGCTGGCGTGCGTTGGATTCTTCGGAAATCGTTAACGACAACGGCTGACCGTATGTAGTAGCACCAAGGCCAACCCTGTCAGGATATTTACGCAAAAGCTCGAGAATGAGCTCAACCGCCTCCGGGTCTTCTCGTGAAAACTCATCAAAGGTGAACGATTCGTAATCAAGACCGATTCGCAGTCTCGGATACTTTTCCATCCATTCAAAAAGATTCTTAATTCTCGGCTTTACTCTGTCCTTCCAGAGAACATAACCGCCGTGTTCATATGTAAGAATATATAAAGGTTCGTTTTTCATAGCTGTCCCTCGCTTTATTAGGCTAAAGCAAGTATATCACCGAACAGAAGTCTTTGTCAATGGAAACCACAGTTATCCGACCCACTTTTCGCACATAAATTTTTATATACCGAAAAAAACAACTTTTTTAAGAAAATGACTTGATTTTTTCTAACATATCATTTATAATTAGCAAGCTGTTCAAAACAGTTGAATATTTCGGGGTGTGGCGAAGTTTGGTATCGCGCTTGGTTCGGGACCAAGAGGCCATGGGTTCAAGTCCCGTCACTCCGACCATATTGAGTATTCATAAGGGATTTGACCTGTGAATACTCAATTTTTTTGCTTAAAATAGAGTTTTGTATTTGATTTATTAGTTTTTATGTATCGTCGCATTCCTTTCGGAGTGCGACTTTTTGTTATGCTGACTTTTCTGTAGGTTTCGCAATATAGCCTATTGCTACTCCCTGACGGGTATCCGCTGTGAAGCAAGGTGTGTCTGATTCAGGTATTTCTAGATAACCTACAAAGTTGTAGTGAATCACAACTCTCTGTGTCTTGTTTTTACCCTTACCCTCTGCCTCATAAACATCAATGTGGTCGATAAGCTCATGAATGAGTGGTGCTGTAATTGTTTCCATATCCAGGAACTTTCTTACTGCACCGATAAACATATCCTTGCTGTGCTGAACTGTCTGCATATTTGCAACCTGTTCTCTCAGGTTAAATATCTTGACCTTCAACTCTGCTCGTTCAACCTCGTATTTGTGGGACATATGAGTAAACCATTCATCCGTAACCTTGCCCGTTGCATTGTCCTCATACAGTTTCTCATAAAGAGAAGCGACTGTCTGTTGACGAACTATTGCTTTCTGCAGTTCACCCTCAAGGAATTTCTTTTCATCATAGAAATCTTTATGGGTTTTCTTTTCGAGGATTTCAACAAGTAACAGCTCATCCATTTGAAGCATTATTGCAAGGCGTTTCAGCTCAAGGACGACTATCTGTTCAAGAGCATCTGCACGGATATAGTGTCTTTCAGGGCAAGTTCCACGGGTATCTTTTACATAGTTGCTGCAACTGAAATAGTGAATATCCTTGTTGACAGTATTTGTGTGATACCTCATATTGCTTCCGCAATCCGCGCAGCGGATGAGACCACTAAAGATATGCTTTCTTGCATTCTCTTTCTTAGGTGCTCTACGTTTCGTCTGTGCTGTGTGCTTCTGTACTATTTCCCAAGTGTCACGGTCAATAATAGGCTCATGAACATCCCTGAAGATTTTCCAATTCTCTACAGGGTTATCAATACGGGTTTTGTTCTTGAAGTTTTTGGAATAGGTCTTGAAGTTGATAACATCACCACAGTATTCCTGTTGTGCTAATATCTTCTGCACGGTTGTCTTGCACCATTTGTATGGGTTAGGCTGTGTTTTCTTACCGCCACGATTCAAGCCTTTACTTTGCCAATATGCCATAGGGATAAGCACTTGTCTGTTTTGTAGTTCTCTTGCAATAGACTCGTTACCCATACCCTCAAGACACATTCTGTAAATATCCCTGACCACTTCTGCAGCTTCTGCATCAATTATCCATTTCTTCTTGTTTTCAGGACTCTTCATATACCCGTATGGTGGCTGAGAAAGCGGTTCTCCCATATTACCACGAATACGGTGAGCACTCCTGACTTTACGGCTGATATCTCTCGCATACATTTCGTTCATAACATTTTTGAAGGGTGCGATTTCATTTTCGCCCTCATCACTGTCAACCATATCATTAACAGCGATAAATCTTACATTATGCTCAGGGAAATAGTTGTCTGTATAATGACCGACTGAAACATAATCTCTTCCTAATCGGGAAAGGTCTTTGACAATAACGACTGAGATATATCCCATCTCAATATCATCAAGAAGCTCCTGAAAAGCAGGTCTGTTGAAGTTCGTACCCGTATAGCCGTCATCAACATAATACTTGGTATTTGTTAGACCTAATTCCTTTGCCTTTTGTGTCAGCATTTTCTTTTGGTTGCCGATAGAATTACTCTCTGTTTCCGTGCCGTCATCTCTTGATAATCGGCAGTAGATAGCAGTAATTCCGATGTTTGCTTCAGCCTGCATTAATCCTCCTTCCCGGCAGTCAAACATACATATTCTGCATTCATTGTATTTCTATCATCGGCATTTGTCAAATGTGCAAAATCACTGCCAACATATTTTTGTGCTTTGTCGCTTATGGTGTTTTCAATCTTACAGATATTCACAGGTGCAAACTTGGATGAAACCTTGTAACAGACACCATCAATTAAATATTCACTGTCACAACAGAGACCGTAAAAATCTTTAAGCTTTTTCATTATCTCGTACCTCTGTCTTTCTGTTTCATAAGATGCTTTCCGTAATAATCAACAGCCTTCGCAAGGAAATCTTCTTTCTCCTTTACCGTAGCTGTTGGCTTGAGATATTTACTGATTTTATCATCGGGGATTTTAACTGTAACAACCTGATTAGGTTTAGGCTGTTTAACCATACTAAGAATTGTACCGACATCAAGCTTTCCCTCTTGTTCTAATTTCTTCAATTTCTGCGCCTGTGCAAGGGATGGCGTAGAAAGCTCTTTTTCAATAGCCTCAGATAAAAAGTTCTGATGACCTTGGCTGAGATATGAAAGCTCAACAGCAGTACCAAGTGCGATTTTACCACTATCTACCAAAGCAAGAAGTCTTGGAATCAGGTTAGTAAGACGGATATATCTTTTCACCTGAGAAACACTGTCGGTATCGGAGATTTCGTTTGCAGATAACCTCGGTCCGACTTGGTCCGAAGTTAAATCCGTTCGTTTGCCCTGCTTTTTAAGAGCATCCATTTTCATCTTGTAAGCAAAGGCTTTCTCCGAGTGTAGAATATGCTCTCGGTGCAGATTACTGTCAACAAGAATAATATCTGCTTCTTCCTTTGTGATATCTAAAACTACCACCGTCACCTCTGTCAGTTTAAGCCTTGTTGCTGCAAGGAAACGTCTGTGTCCTGATATGATTTCATACACATCAGCCTTATCGTCCTTTCGTACCATAAGGGGTTGAATAATACCGTTTTCACGGATACTGTCCTCCAACGGCTTCATATCTTCCTCACGGCATTTATACGGATTTTTAAAATTAGGAACAATACTGCTCATAGGCATCTTTATGATTTCTGTAGTCTGAGGCTTTACCGCCTCTGCTTCTTCTGTTTTTCCAAACAGGGTGTTAATAAAATTATCTTCTTTATTCATTTAATTCTCCTTTTCATTCTTGTGATAAAAATACAATCTTCAATTAGATTCTCTGTACACTCAACCGCATCAGCTGTCTGCTTAATCTCCTTGCCGATTGGTAAATCTGATAAGCCGTAATTTCTGAAAAGATTGTTTAAGGTGCTTGCAATTCCACGGAGCTTTAAAATAAACTCCATACATTCAGGTTTTCTGTCTTCCTGAATCGGATAGCCGAGAATAATATCCCTTAGCACCTGCTCCTTTGTAAAGAAACTTCTGTCTGTCAAACGGCATATTTTGTCATACTGCTCATCACTTACTCTAACTGCGATTCTTCTCGCTCTTGTACGCACTGTGCCACCTCCTTTGCTTTTATGATTTCGGGCATAATTTCATTTGTGCTTTTAAGAACCTCACGAAGCATTACTGTATCAAGCATTTTTGTTTGCCACACTCTTTTTGATACAATACTCAGCTTGTCACATATGGGCTCAAGCAGATTGATATATTTCTCATAGTCCATACCCAATGTGGGCTTCATTTTTGCATTATCAATCTGATGCCTGATATACCGTGACCTGCTCATATTTGCTCTTTGGGCATCCTTTGTAAGCATTGAAAATTCTTTCTCATTCAGATACAAAAATATGGTTTTTGTCAGCTTCAATTTTTTCACCTCCTGTCTTTCGGGTTTTAGGGAGCAATCCCTAACAAGTGGGATTTGTATGCACAAATCCAGTGCTTGCTAAGACTTATGCCACGCTTTTTTTACTGTTTTTTCGGTTGGTTTTCTAAAGCATTTTTTCACTTCCTTTATTTGAAAATTTTGCATTAAAAAAATCCCCGTACTGAAACTTAAAGTACAAGGATATGTATTCAGGTTGATTTGTTTGGTGAGGTTGTAGTATAATTAGAAAAAATCAGATTTTCAAAACGATGTAAAGTTATGTTGCGGATTTGTAAAGTAAATGTGGTGGCACTTTGCGTTGTGTTTTGTTACAATGAAATCGCCAAAATGAAGGGAGGCTTTCATTATGAAATTGTCAGATAAAATAACAAAGCTAAGAAAAGTTAATGGTTGGTCACAGGAAGATTTAGCAGAAAAACTCAACGTATCCCGACAAGCAATCAGCCGTTGGGAGAATGGTACAGCGCTTCCGGATGCAAACAATATTCTTCAATTAAGCAAGTTATTTAATGTAACCACAGATTATTTATTAAATGAGGACTATTCTAGTGATAACGATATTCCTTGTGTAAAAGAAGTTCATAATAAATTAGATTACCAAAAGCTTATTTATAAAAAACGATTTCTTATTGCTTCGCTTTTATGGTTACTAAGTTCTGTTGTGTGGCTCATTCAAGCCATAAATTGGTTGGACGTTTTTTATTGTGTCTTAGCAGTTGTTAATGCTATTATTTCATTAGTCAATATAATTCTTTATGAAAAGAGTAAGAAAAAAGAGAGTCCATAAATTCAAATTTATATTACTTAAATATTTAAACTGCTCTCTTCGTGAGGGCGATTTTTATATATCAAAACCGCCCCTAAAAGTAATGGGAATAAGCACTACAAAAATGTTCCACCAAGCCTCTTTTTTGCCGTTTCACCCGAAATAGTTCCTGTCCCGGAATCTCACCGCAACGTCTTCACGCTCGCTCTTTCAAGGTCTTGGCGTAGTATCACTTTCGGACGGTCATTCAGTTGTCAAGGTACACGAGAGAAAACATCCCTCAAGGGGTGACTTTTAAAACGCCGATTTTTGCAGGTTTTTTCAAAACTTTTTTCAAAAAACTGAAATTTTGTAGCTTTGAACAAAACGTGCTTTCAGGATTCGGTTATTTTTTACTCTCTCAAGGGGTAAGGGTTTAGAAAGGCAAAAACGAAAGCAATTTTTAAAACTTTTTTATTTTCGTTAAAATTGCACAACAAAAAAGCCGTCACATAGACAGCACAAATAGCGGGAAGACATTTCATCCTCTCGCACAGTTTGCACTGAAACTATGTAACGGCTTAAACTTTAAGCTCTGATTGTCCGTATGTTACTGACCGAGTATCGGACTATACTTCTTCGGTCAGATAATATGTGTTGGCATAAAGCCAATAAGTAAAAAATATGTGTTTCAGTTTGTATTCAGTTGTAGAGTAAATACACTATTTACCAATTTACTATTATACAGAACATTCGTTTTTTGTCAACAGTTTATCAAGAATTATATATGAGTATCAATACAATTTCTGTATGGAAAACTCGCTTAAAAAAATGGCTAACAAAATATACGCTTACTACATATAAGTTTAAAATAAATTCTTAAAATGTTACTTATTGTATGTTGGCTAATTGTATTCAAATGGTGTATAATTAAAAAAATGAGGTGTATCTATGGATATTTTAAAAGTGTTTTCTTCAAACTTGAAAAAGTATAGGATGAATCTTGGCATTTCTCAAGAGGCATTTGCAGAAAAAGCTGGGCTACATAGAACATATATTAGTGCTATTGAATGTGGAAAAAGAAGTATAGCATTGGAAAATGTTCAAAAGATTGCAAATGCTTTAGAAATTGAGACATATTTACTTTTTATTGATTGCTCTTGTAGCAAAGGAGAAGGATTAGATGAACGAATTTAGGTTACCAATTGATTCAATTATTTCTCGATTAGGTTACGAAAACTCTAATAATCTTATTAAGTTTTCTGCAGTAAAAGATTCTTCTCTGTCTTCACACACCAAAAAAATTATTAATGAGATTGGACCATATGCTATCTATGTCGTGGATAACCGTCCCTTTGTTTTATTTTTCGATAGTTCGATTCAAGATAAAATTGATTTTAAGGAAATTAGTAATCGCATTTGGAACGCACAAATTCCGGTTGCTATTTTTTGTAATGAGAAAAGCATAAATGTGTACAATGGCACCTCATTAGATCTAACGGATTTGTTGATAAAGAAAGTCAAAGAATATAACGCGGAAGAATGCTCTGAAAATTCTGACTTTTCGTTTTGGAATATTGCTAACCCTGTATTTTGGTCTAAATATTCATATGACTATTCCAATGAAAAGTTACATAAAAAACTTCTTGATAATATTTCTTATTTAACTAATGAATTAAAAAACAAGTTTCATATTTCTTTTGCTACAAAATTAGTCCTGCGTTTAATTTTTATCCGTTATTTAATTGACAGAGGCGTTGATTTAGGTTACAAAAATTTTACAGCAGACAAAAAAGAATCAAGAATAGAATTTCTTAAGTTCGTAAGTAAAAAGGAAAAGTTGTATGAATTATTTGCTTACCTAAAATCAAAATTCAATGGCAACCTCTTCGATTTGACAAACGAGATTAATTGTGATTCTTTGACAGACGAAGTATTTGCTTTATTAGAAGAATTCTTTTCTGATAATATTGAACTCAAAAGTGGGCAATACTCTTTGTTTTCTCTATATGATTTTAATATTATACCTGTAGAACTTATTAGCAACATATATGAGATACTTCTGGGTAAAGAAGTTCAAGAAAAAGATAACGCTTTCTATACACCTAATTATTTGGTAGAGTTCATTCTCGATAAGACAGTTATGCAACAATTGGTTAAGAAAAAACAGTTTTCCGTACTAGATCCAGCATGTGGCTCAGGTGTTTTTCTAGTCGATAGTTATCGTAGAATGGTTGAAGAAAATTTATCAAACAGCTTATATTGTGACAATAATGATTTGCTAAAAAAACTTCTAGTTGACAATATATTTGGTATTGACATCAATGACGAGGCTATTGATGTTACGATATTTTCTCTGTACTTAACAATGTTGGATTATAAAGATCCTAAAAATCTATGCGACTTTAAACTTCCAAATTTAAAGAACTCGAATTTATTTGTAGCAGATTTTTTTGATGATGAAAAACTAAAAGATTTGCAAAATAAAAACATTAAATTCGATTATATTTTGGGAAATCCTCCATGGGGGAATGTTAAAACTGGTTTACATTTGAATTATTGTGCAAATCATGGACATAGAAACAAGCAACAAAACAACGAAATAAGCAGAAGTTTTGTTTTTAGAGCTAAAGACTTTAGTTCATCCAATACTACTTGCTGTTTTATTTTGCATTCCAAATTACTTTATAACAAAAAATCTCAAGCCGTTAATTTTCGCAAATTTTTATTAGAAGAAACACAAATATGTAATGTTATTGAAATGTCTTCTGTAAGAAAACTTGTATTTGAAAAAGCAAATGCTCCCGCAGTAATACTCTCATTCAAATACAATCAAGATGATAATTTAAACAATACCTTTTCCTACATTTCTTTGAAACCTAGTATATTTTTTAAATTGTTTAATGTGTTGGTTATTGAGAAACACGATATAAAACGCATTAAACAAAAAGTACTTTATGATTCAGATTGGGCATGGAAAACTATAGTTTATGGATATAGCGGTGATATCGAGAATATTGGAAAATTAAAAGAAAAATTTAAGACAATGAAAGACTCAATAAAATCTGAGAAACCATCGCTAATATTTGGCTCAGGTATTCAGGATCATCTTGGTGATGCGCAAGATGCCTCAGAATTAATAGGCTTGCCTTTATTAAATTCAGATAATGGAGTTGATCATTTTTCTATAAACATTGATGAGGAAGCAATATTTGAATCAAAAAGGATACACCGTGTAAGAAACAGAGCGTTGTTTAACCCACCGCACTGTTTCACAGCGAAAGGACTTAACTGTTCTAATTTTAAAATGAGATCAGCATTCTCAAATAGTGAACTAGTTTGTAAAGAAACTATGTATATAATTAAAGGTAACGAGAAACAACATAATACTCTTTACAATATTGTTGGTTTACTCAATTCATCTTTATATGCGTATTTAAATTTAATGTTAGGCTCATCTGTTGGTATTGAGCGTGAACAACGATTTATGAGTGAAGTTCTCGACTTCCCATATGTGTTTTCATCACAGATAGTTAATTATGTTCAAAACATTCAAAGTTCTAATACAAATCAACCTCTTTTAGACTCATATGATAGCGAATTGAAAATTGTTGAATTGGATCAGTTGATATTGAAAACATTTGGGCTCGAAAACAATAAATTTGTTGATTATGCAATTAATATTCAAATACCGGAATTAACCAATGTTGATGAAAACTATGCATATAAAAAAGTTACTATTGATGATCTCAAACTTTTTGTTGAAATCTTCGAAAAACAGTTTTCTGCCATTTATAATAAACTAAATAAATATGTTTCTATTATTTTGTACCCTAATGTGGCTAATTTTTACTCTGCTTTTGAGCTAAAAATTGTAAACAACTGGAATAAAGAGGTAATACAGGTGTGTGAAACAACTCCAGATTTAGAACTATTGTCTAAAATGGCTGTACACACGTATAATGATAACTTTTATCAAATTAGAGATGTTGTTTACTTTGAAGAAAATTCGTTCTATATCATTAAACCTCATTACTATAAATATTGGCATCCTGCTATTGCGGAACTTGATCTGGCTGATGTAATGGATCAAATTATATCGGCTTCAGGAGGTGACCAATAATGGGAGGTTTTAAAAATCAGTCTCTTAATGTGGATTTTACAAATGGGTTATTTACCACTATTGTAATGGCTATAAAAAAGAGTTGTGAACTCATGTTAAAAAACAATATAAACAATAGCAATACCATTGAAAACCATGAAGAAAAAATTAGAACCCATCTTCTAGAGAATTATTTAGATAGAGATGAGTTGCGTGCGGATATTGGTTTGTCAGATTGTCATTTGAGATTTTGGGCGGAATCACCCGAAAACTATGATCCGTCATCAAACTCTTATATAGGACGAACAGATATTAAAGTAGCTTCTAAAAACTGGTTTAATAACAGAAACGATTATTTTATCATTGAGTGCAAAAGGCTTGATGGAACAACAATACTAAACAAAAAATATGTTACAGATGGTGTATCAAGATTTATCGGTCCTGCACCAAAATATTCGTCCTACCACAAAAAGAATTTTATGGTTGGATTTATAGTTAGAGATATTGATTTTATTAAACTTATAACAGATATTTCAACAGTTCACATGTATGAATTAGGAAGTGATGTTAAATGCGATATCTCTATTAAGGAAACCTTTCCTCCGTATTATTTATGTGAAAGTGAATACGTAAGTGGGTTACTATTAGCTCACGTTTTTTATGATTTTTCAAGTATAGTTGCGTAAAAATATTTTATATTTATAGGAGTTTTATATGTGTAAGCAAATTTCAACCGAATATGTTTTAGGGAGCGTTTTATATTATCGTCCTGACGGCATTTCTCTTTCCGAATTAAACATTTTCGAAAGGAATGTATATAATCATAACGAGGATTTAATTATTGATGTATCAAAAAATGCTATAATTTCCGTTATGGAATCATGTGAAGAATATTTCAAGCTAGAAAATGACTCACTATTTCTGAAAGATTTTTATTTATGTAATATGATAAGAATAAGAAATAGATTTGTTGATGTTCTTGATGATAGTTTTAAAACCGCTATGAAAAAAGCTCTTTTTGCGGGTGATATTAATGAGTAATGTTAAAATTTTCAGAGACACCATACATGGCTATATTGAAATAGAAAAAGATATCGTTAATAGTATTATAGATACCGCTTTGTTCCAAAGATTAAGACGAATAGAGCAAACAAGCATGAGATGTCTTTATCCAGCGGCAAGACACGATAGATTTATTCATTCAATAGGCACCTTTCACTTGGCTAAAAAAATTTCTACTAATCTATCTCAGAAGTTTAAAGAATTGACTTCCGGAAAATTTATTTTTGACAAAGAATATTTTTCAAAATTACAGTTTAATCTTGAACTAGCAGCTTTATTGCACGATGTTGGACATTCACCTTTTTCTCACACACTAGAAGATTATTTCAAACTAGAAAAAAGAGATGGAGAAGTAAAAATCAATAAACAATTAAAAGAAGCCTTGTCAAAATGCGTAGATAATGATGTTTATGTAAAATTTTGTGAAAATTTTGCTAATGCCCATCCTTCGCCTCATGAAATAATAAGTGCTATTATATCAATAACGGAGTTTAAAGATGCAATACAAAAATTGTGTGAAGCTCGTTCCATTGATGCAGATTATGATTTTATAATCAGAGCTATTACAGGAACGATGCACGACGATATAGACAAAGCTTTGGATAATTGTTTTATTCGTTTGTTGAATTCTTCAGCTATTGATGTTGATAAGTTGGATTACATAACTAGAGATTCTGAAATTTCGGGCTATGATAATGTTAAAGTAGATACTGAACGCTTGATAACGTCAATTACACCTTGGTATTTTACAAATGATAAAGGAAACGAACAATTGGTCCTTGTATACGATAAAACTGCATTAAGTGTTATACAAAATGTAGTAACATGTCGAAATGCCTTATATACATGGATATATTCGCATCACAAAGTACAATATGAAACATTTTTAATTTCCAATGCAATCAAAGAAATTGCAAAGCAAGAAAATCCAGGTAATCCTAATTTGTTTATAACGCAAATGTTTTGTTTGGAAAATATTGTTAACAATTGTCTTTGTGACGATGACATATGGTGCTTATTTAAAAAGCATAAAGATATTCCTTGTATAAAAGAAATTTTAGATCGTGGAAACCAAAAGAAAGCTGTATGGAAAAGTTTCGTTGAATTTAAAGAAATCTTTCCTGAAAGAGAGTGCGATTTAAAGCTTGGCGACTTTTCTGTTGAGAACTTTAAACTAATAGCTGGAAGCAACGCATTAGAAGCAGAGGAATTCAAAAAATATCTGTATAAATATAAAGACTTGAATATTGAAGCACAAATAATTAAAACCTCAATTAAGCTTTCTTCAATTGATAGGAGCGCCATATTAATCTTGCTAAATGGTCATATATATAGTTACAATACATTGTTGGAAGAGCTTAATCCCAATCTGACGATTAATAGTTTTTTGTATATATATGTTGACAAAACTATTAAATCTGTACTAGATAATGAAGATTTTGTGAAATATATAAAAGATTATCCTAAATTTAGAATGATGCCTCCTGTATGATATAAAAGCATAGGATTCAATGCGATCCTATGCTTTTTTAATAAAAACAAATTGACATACAAATAGTTTTTTTAATAAGGATATATCCGTTTCCTGATATTGTAGCAAAAAATCATATGTACTTTAAATTCTATTATAATAGAAAGCAAATTTTTTCTACCTACAAAGTACTTGTCGAAGCAAAGTCTTGACAATGCAGTGTGTGATTGATATAATAAACATACTAATAGTATGTAAGGTGAATTATGGCAAGAAATAAATACCCCGAAGAAACCGTAACCTTGATTCTTGATACGGCTCAAAAGCTGTTTCTTGAAAAAGGTTACGAACACACGACAATTCAAGATATTATTGATAATTTAGGCGGTCTGACAAAAGGTGCTATTTATCACCACTTCACATCAAAAGAGGATATTCTGAACGCTGTTACTGCAAGGCTTTTTCAGGAAAACTCTTTGGCTCGTAAGTGGAATAAGATAGCAGAAGATACCTCTCTCAATGGTGCAGAGAAGCTTAAATCTATGCTTTATGAATCACTTGTTGACGAACAGGAACAGAAATTCAGAAGTATGGGTATTCATCTTCAGAATATGCCACATATGTTGAGTGACTTGCTTTTAAGGTCTGTTAATGATATTGCACCTAATGCAATCAAACCTGTACTTGAAGAGGGCATAAAAGATGGCTCAATTAAAATACCGTTTGCAAAAGAACTTGCAGAGGTTATCTCTTTACTTGCCAATGTTTGGCTCAATCCTCTTGTTTTCTCAATGAGCGATGAGGATATTGAGAAAAAGTGTCAGGTAATCTTGGGTATGATGGCGATGCTCGGTGTAGATGTTTCTGATATGTACCCGGCGGTTTATAATATGAACAAGCAAATTAATGAAATGGATAATAGGAAATGATAGATTGCCACTGCGGTGGCAATTTATTAAGCCAACATACATACCAAAAGTATGAATAGAAGCAAAAAAATAAGCCGCCCCTGCGGCACTATATTTTACTATTTTACATACTAAAAGTATGTAATGAAAGGAGTTTTACAATGAAAACAAAACTGCAAAATGAAAAAACACGCTATCTTTTAGGTCTGTCAGGGCAGAACATACTATATGCTCTTGTATCGTCCTGCTTTGCCTACTACCTTCAATTCACTATTCTTATCCCTGCCTTTTGGCTCGGAATCATACTCAGTACAGCAAAAATATTTGATGCTGTTAAAGACCCATTTATAGGAGCATTCATTAATAAAAGCAAATGGCCATTATCAAAATATCTGCGATATTTACCTTTACCGACAGCTATAATAACGGTTCTTTGCTTTGTGATGAAGATTTATTCTGACAACAACAGTACACTTCAAAACGCAACAATTATCGTTTATGGCTTTGCAATATTTATTCTATGGGAGATTATGTTTTCATTTGGTGACATACCTATGATAAGTTATCCCAATGTACTGTGTGCAGATGAAAGAGAACGCACAAATCTTCTTTCATTGCGACCTATCGGTGCGATGGTATGCAGCATTTGTTGTTTGATTGTTCAGCCACTTGCTTTTGCAGTTTCGGGAGCTCTTGGCGGAACACAGACAGATGAACGAAATGCCTTTTTCATCATTGTTCTTGCTTTCTCAATCGTTGGATATATTCTTTATCAGTTAACCGTATCAAAACAACGATTACAACATACCGAAAATAGAAGCAACGAAACAAAGCAACAGTACAAATATATTCTCACTAATCCGCTTTTAAAGAAAATCATTATGTCAGGATTACTCTCCTCAATGAGTGCTTTGCAGGGTGTGGTACTATCAGCGTTGGTTGCTTTTTACTTCTCAAGCAAAAATTCAGGACTTACTTTTCTTTATACATTTTTGCTTGGTACAGGTAGCTTTGTCGGTTTAATGCTGTCAACATTCCTCGTGCCTATACTATCAAGAAAACTCGGCAATGTAAAAGCTTATGTCTTATGCAACCTTGCATCCATACTGCCGAATATAATGATTTTTGTATTGTATCTCGGCAACAAAACAACAATGAACACTTTTACAAACTTTGCGATTATGTTCATACTTTCACTTATTTCCGGCAGCTTCCTGAGTCTTGCTTCAAATATCCGTACTCTGCTTATTGATGATGCAGTAGAGTTAGAATACAAACTATCAGGCACAAAGCCGACAGCATTGTTCTTCTCTTTTCAAACGGCAATTATCAAAATACAAAGTGGTGTATCTTCATTGATTTCAAGTGCGGGATATATGGTAATAGGCTTTACAAGTGCCGAAACAGCAAAGCTTAATGAATATATTGCTAACGGATTTGTTGCAAGAGAAAGTGCTGAATATACAACTCTGTTTACGATGCTGTTCTTCATGTTCAGCGTTTTACCTGCGGTAAGTTCTTTGTTGGCTGTTGTACCGTTTATGAAGGGGTTAAAAAAGAAGCTTTAAAGACATAGTTATCCTTTGAAGTTCTTGAAAGTTTCCTTAAACGCACGGATTTTTCTTGATGAAGTATAGACCTTATACTCATCCTTGTTATATCCGAGTGTAACAAGTTCCTTTGTTACTTCTTCTACGTAATTCAGGTTAACTATGTAGCTGTAATGTGGTTGAGCAAATGTTCTTTTATCAAGCACAATTTTCCAATGGTCTAAATGATAATTTGTTTCAACTCTTCTGTCATCGGTTAAATAAAGCACAGATTTTCTTTTCTCAATAGCAATATAAATAATCTCATTTGGATAAACCCTGTAAACATCTTTATTGCTTGCCGAAACAATAATAGAAGAACTGCAAAATGACTCCTTGCAGTCCTTGTTTCCAAAACTAATGCATATTTTATCGGAAGTGCCATCATCAACAAGGTTATACGAAATCCCTTTGTTGTCCAGAAAATCTATGATATTGGATTTTATCTTATTTATTTCTGTTGTATTGCTATCTATAATTAAATTCACAAAATCATTCCTAACCCCATATAATACGACAGTCTTACTATATAAATCGTTATAAAAATGACTGTTTGTGACAATTTATTTTCTTTTTTATATTATGAATCAACCCCGTTGGGACAGTCAAACTGCTTCTAACGGGGTTCTAATATGCTTATCAATAACACATTTTAGGAAAATCCTTTTTAAGTGTACTGTATATATCCTTCTGCATTTTAACAACTGCATTTCTTACACTGTTCAGGTATTCTTCTTTCTTGCAGTTGTTCCTTTCTTCATCGCTCATATGTGTATATAAAATGCCTCTTGATGAATTAATAATTGCACCAAGACCATCATAGTTAAAGCAAGGTAATATATCTTTTGCACCGCCACCTTGTACACCATAGCCAGGAACTAGCAAATAACTCTTAGACATTATTTTTCTGAGCGTAACTGCTTCTTCGGGATAAGTAGCACCTACAACTGCACCGATTGATGAATAACCGTATTTGCCGACAAAAGATTCGGATTGTTCTGCAACATATTTTGCTATGCTTTGACTAATGCTTATACCATCTTTTGTGATAACATCCTGTATTTCGCCTGAACTTGTATTTGATGTTTTGACTAATACAAAAATACCTTTATTGGTTTTCTTGCAGATATCAACAAACGGATTAAGACTCTCACTTCCTAAAAACGGTGTTACAGTTAAAAAATCAACATCAAACACAGATGTATATGAACCATCAAGAGTTTCAACAATTCCAAGATGTCCGTCTGCATAAGCTTTTGCAGTATTACCTATATCATTCCGCTTTGCGTCTTCGATTACAACAAGCCCTTTTGATTTTGCATAAGCAACGGTTTTTTCAAATGCAGTAACACCATAAGCCCCGAATTTTTCATAAAAAGCCATCTGAGGTTTTACCGCAGGGACAAGTTCTGTAACTGTATCAATTATGTCACAGTTAAACTTATATATTACTTCTGCAACAGCAGACAAAGGATTTGAATTGTCGTTATTTATTTTATAACAAGCAGGAATTTTACTGATGTCAGGGTCAAGACCAACTACTGTTGGATTTTTTGTTGCTATAGTTTTTCCAATCAGTTTATCAACAATATTCATAAATTATAACCCCTTGTAACAAGCTCTATACTCTTTGAGCTTTTCGGTGTAATCACCTGCAGAAATAACACAATTATCAACTGCCTTGATTATATCATCAAGATTAACAATAGGATGAATTTTCACACCATACTGCTTCTCAATCTCGTGTTTAGCAGAGAATGATGAGCTTTCATCTTGCTCCATTCTGTCAACACAAACAACAATGTCAGACGGATATTTACCTATCTGTGATTTTATATTATCAAGAGCTGAACGCAAAGTTTTACCTGATGTGAATGCATCTGTAATGAGCGTTATATTTTTGGATTCAAAGGCCTCATTTTCAATATTAAAATCTACACAATGAGCAGTATCCACTCCATATTTGTTAAACAGAATCATACTTGTTGCAATTACAAGAGGTATTTCACGATTATTAATACCCACAAGGCAATTGCTGTCTATGTTATGTTCTCGGATACACTCAGCATAAAATTCTCCAAGCTTTGATATCTCACTACCCGTAAGATTATATCCGCTATGAATTAAATAAGGTGATTTTCTACCGCTTTTCAATGTGAATTCACCGAACCTCAACATTCCGTTATTCACCATAAAGCGTATAAATCTTTCCTTGTAATTTAACGCATCAAGGCGGTAATTGAACAGTTCATCCATTGTGATACCGAAATATCTTGCTATCACTGGTAATACTGAAATATCCGGCGCAGATAAATGATTTTCCCATTTACTAACTGATTGAGAAGAAACAGACAACGCATCAGCCAACTGTGACTGTGTAATATTCTTGTTCTTTCGCAAAGAACGGATTTTATCACCGATTAACATCTTACAACCTCCTTTGTTGCTTGTTAAAAATATTATATCATATTTTCAACCGCTTTCAATGTATCAAACGGAGAGTTTTATACAACTGTTAGGATAATTAGAAATAAGGTGTACCCGAAGATACACCTTAAAAATTCATACATATATCAATTCGTTATTTACGATTTCTCTTGCTCTTGTTTCAATGTTTTGCATGCGGCAAATCCACTCCATCTGATTTTCTTCTTTCAGCCGTTCGGTAACACCTTCAGCTTCTTTTATCTGCTCGATAAGAGTATCGAACATCTCACGAGCCAGCTTTTCTGCCTCGGCACAGTGCTGATAAAGTTTTCCTTGAGTAAGTAGTGTTGTAAATAACACCTTCTTATTTTTCAGTAAATAATCCTTATATAACATACCCCATTTGCCGAGAGTAACACTTGTTTCTTCGGGCGGTAATATGAGGTTTGGAATGTTATAATCGCCAACTCGTCTGTAAGTAATATAATTAGTTTTCATAGTATTTATCCTTTCTTTTTTACTATATTTAAGCAAGGTATGAAGTGTAGAATACTATGTTTGAAGCCGGTTTTACTTATATTTTTAGTAAATCCCTTATGAACACTCGCACCACTCAAAACCGCTATAATCCGCTATTCTACGTGGGTTGAGCGGTTTTTCTTTTTATCTTCCAATTTGCCATTTTCGTGACTAACGCTCACAAAAGTCCTGCAAAGTTCAAGAAAGTGCGACAAAAGTGGAGCACAAAAACAAGGTGTTTTTAAGCCGCCGGACATTATCTCGGCGGCATTTTTAATGGTTTCTTTTGCAATTTTTCTTCTTGGGATGTTTGGGCTTTGCTTTTGGAGCTTCGTTCGGCTCGGGTTCGTTGTTGGGAGCAGTTTCCTTGGGAAGGTCGACAGGTTCGGGTACTTTCACTTGACCAACCTCGTTCGCCATGTTCATGCTGGTATACTTGTTTTGTCGCTTGAAAAAATATATAATACGATATATAACCTTATTTTGATAAAACTTTGATATTTATGGTTTATAATTATATGATTGATTGAACAGGAGGTGTTAAGCAATGCCTAAAATTCTGATAGTTGACGATGAGCGAGATGTTGTTGAGCTTCTTTGTAATTACTTTGATTTATGCGGTTATGATGTGCTATCCGCTTATGACGGGAAGAAAGCACTTGAAAAAATAAGTCAGAAACCCGATATAATTCTTCTCGATGTCAATATGCCAAAATTGAGTGGACTTGAAGTATGCAAAAAGATACGGGAGTTTGTTTCCTGCCCGATCCTGTTTTTAACAGCTAACGTAGATGATGTTGATAAAATAAACGGGTTTTCTGTAGGCGGGGATGATTATATTACAAAGCCCTTCTCACTTGATGAATTGGGTGCCCGTGTTTCTGCTCACTTGCGCCGTGATATGAGGTTGCAGAAAAAATCCGATTTGAAATTCAATGACGATTTGGTTATAGACTATTCCTCAAAAGCTGTCTATTTCAAGGAGCAACCGATTTCTTTTTCCAAAACAGAATTTGATATTATAGAACTGCTTTCCACAAATGCGGGTATTGTTTTTGACAAAGAACGTATATATGAACGCTTATGGGGATTTGACAGCGAAGGCTACTCTATGACGGTAGTTGAACATATACGGAAAATACGGGCCAAATTTACAGAAGCAGGCTGTAAATCATACATTGCAACAGTATGGGGGTGTGGGTACAAATGGGAAAACTAAAGAAAGTTATTTCAAGAATACCGCTAATACCCTCACTGATAATCGTTATGTCATTTTTTATCATATTGGCGGTAATTCTTTCAAAAACAACGACGAGTTACGCAAATGAACAAATACAACTCATTCAAACAAAATATATTGTGTTTGAAGAGAAAACCGACGTGGGTGATGAATCAGAGCATAGTGTTGTGCATTATCATTATATAGATCTTCTTCCATTTTCCGAGGAAGATGAACAAGCACATAATTTTTATAAAATAATCTATGAGTATTCCTCTTTTTTCTGGTGTATTGTCAGTATTACGATTGGCGCAGTTATCTTTTATTTCGGTAAGCTGCAAAAGCCGATAAAACTTCTAATAAATGCTTCGGAAAACATTTCTGATGATAACCTCGACTTCGTGATAGATTACAGCGGCAAAGACGAGCTTGGACAGCTATGTTCTTCATTTGAAAAAATGCGATTATCTCTAATGGATAATAACCGAACAATGTGGAGAATGGTTGAAGAGAAACGAAAACTCAACAAGGCTTTTTCCCACGAACTCAGAACACCGCTTACTGTTATGAGGGGAAATGTCGAGCTTCTTGAAAAAGTCTATATGAGGTCAGATGTTTCGGAGGATAAAAAGGCAGCACTATTAAAAACCGTATCAAAGAACATAGAACGCATTGAAAGCTATGTTTACAGTATGGGTACGATGAGCAAATTGGAAGATCAACCGATACAACCAATGCAGACCTGTTCAAATAAACTATCTGCCCAACTAAAAAAATCATTGGAAATACTCTGTCAAGGAAACGGACTTGTATCTACCTTTGAAGCGAAAACTGAATCCAGGGATATAAATGTCGATGGGAATGTAGTTATGCAGGTGTTTGAGAATATCGTTTCAAACGCCGTTCGCTACGCCGTAAAGTCAATAGATGTATCTTGTCACATATCCGCAGATCACTTAGTTATATCTGTATCGGACGATGGGGCAGGATTTTCGGAAGAAGAATTGAAAACAGCGACTGCACCTTACTATACGGGAAATCAAAATGATAGTGAACATCATTTTGGACTTGGTTTGTACCTGTGCAAAATACTATGCGAAAAGCATAACGGCGCATTGAAACTTACAAACAATTCCACTACCGGAGCGTGTGTAATTGCCTCATTTTTCTGCAAATAGTTTTTGATTTATGATATTTTCTTGATATTTGAATGTTAAAATGAC
>JAFWZH010000169.1 GCA_017522515.1 Clostridia bacterium | reverse complement strand
CTCTATATAGACGGTGTTCTTGCAACAGATATTGAAATTCCCGATACAGTTTCAAGTATTGGTAACTATGCGTTCTATAAATGCAGCAGTCTTACAAGCGTTACCATAGGAGATAGCGTTACGAGTATTGGTTCTTCTGCGTTCTATGAATGCAGCAGTCTTAAAAATCTCTATATAAGCGACCTTGAATCATGGTTGAATGTAAATTTAAATAATTCAAGTTCCCATCCCCTATATTCAGCAGGCGGAAAGCTCTATATAGACGGTGTTCTTGCAACAGATATCGAAATTCCCGATACAGTTTCAAGTATTGGCTATGCGTTTTACAATTGCGATAGTATAAAGAGCGTTAAAATACCCGATAGCGTGACGAGTATTGGTAATTATGCGTTCTATTTCTGCAGCAGTCTTACGAGCGTTATCATAGGAGATAACGTTACAAGTATTGGTAATGATGCGTTCTCTTACTGCTGGAGTCTTGCGAGCATAGAAATCCCCGATAGCGTGACGAGTATTGGTGATTATGCGTTCTCTTCCTGCATCAGTCTTGCGAGCATAGAAATCCCCGATAGCGTTACGAGTATTGGTGATTATGCGTTCAGATACTGCAGAAGTCTTGCAAATGTGACCTTTAAATCTAAAAATGCTACTATTGCTTCGAATGCATTTAATAGTTGCTCGAAGCTTGAAACAATATACTGTTACCAAAACAGCACTGCTGATGAACATTTCAGTTCCGACACATACACCAAGATATATCTTGATGAAGAAGTTGCTTCCCCCGAGACAGATTTCCAATATACAGTTAATTACGATGGCAAATCTGTTACTATAACAAATTATATCGCAAACGTTGAAGATGTGATAATTCCATCAAAAATTGCCGGCTATAGTGTGACAGGTATCGGTGATTATGCATTTATGAATTGCGAAGTTTTGACAAGCATAACCATTCCCGATAGCGTTACAACTATTGGCAATGAAGCATTCTGGTGTTGCCGTCAATTAACAAATGTCAACATTGGAAATAGTGTTACAACCATAGGCAATAGTGCTTTCTCAGGTTGCGGTAGTCTTGAGAGTATAATTATCCCTGACAGTGTAAAAAACATTGGCGAATATGCTTTTTATTTTGCTGGAGGTCTTAAAAATATTAGCCTTGGAAACAGTGTAGAAAGTATTGGAGCTTGCACATTTTCAGGGTGCTTCGCCCTGACAGCAATAAATGTGAATGAAACTAATAAAAGCTATTGTGATGTTGATGGAGTTCTTTTCACAAAGGATATGAATGTTCTTGTCACATATCCGGGGGGCGGTTCTGAAACATATACTATACCAAATGAAACAACGAGTATTGGGAACAATGCATTTTATTACTGTTTTACTATTAAAGAAATCACAATCCCCGTTAATGTGACCAATATAGGTGATAGTGCATTTGATGGTTGTGAAAAACTGGAAAGTGTTACTTTCGAGGCTAAAAACACCTCAATTTCTTCAAGTGCATTTGATAATTGCTCGAAGCTTGCAACAGTATACTGCTATAAAAACAGCTTAGCGGACAGTTATTTTTCAGATACGGCATACACAAAGATTTATCTTGATGACGAAATTGCTTCACATGATACCGATTTCCAATATACAGTTAATTCCGATGGAAAATCAGTTACTGTATCAAAATATATCGGCAACGATAGCAATGTTGTTATTCCCTCTATGCTTGGAGGCTATCCTGTTACTGTTATTGGCAGATTTGCTTTCCAAAATAATCAAAATATTGTTTCTGTTAAGATACCTACCGGTATAACTGAAATTGGTCAAGGGGCGTTCGCGCTTTGTAGAAATATGACCGAAATCTCGATTACCGATAGTGTAACAAAAATCGGAGTTCAAGCTTTTTTTGAGTGTCGGCAACTTGAATCTTTAACATTGCCTGCTCAATTAACAACAATATCCAACTGGGCTTTTTCGAGTTGCAGCAATTTAAAAAGCATCAATATTCCCAGCCGAGTTTCTTCCATCGGATCGGGTATATTGGATTATTGCCAAAATCTCGAAAAAATAGAGGTTGCTGATGACAATGCGTATTTCTGCGATGTGAACGGGGTATTGTTTAACAAAAACATGACATTACTATTACAGTATCCGTCAGGGAAAAACGATAACGAATACTCCATTCCGAATACAGTAACAGAGATTGGCGGTTACTCGTTTATATACAGTGATTCGCTGACTAAAATAATAATTCCCGACAGCGTTAAAAAAATAGGCTATGATGCTTTTGCTTATTGTAATGCTTTAGTAAGTTTGGACATTCCTGCAAGCGTTACTTGGATTGGAAGTGCTCCATGCCGTGATGCAAGGAATCTCACAAGTATCAATGTGGATGCTAACAATGTGTATTATTGTGATATTGACGGTGTTCTTTTCACAAAAGACATGAAATCAATAATTCAGTATCCGAAAAATAAAGCCGATACATATTATGCTGTTCCAAACGGGGTTACAATTATCGAAGATTACTGTTTTAGTCAATGTCTTAATCTTAATAAAATATCATTGCCATATGGAATTGTTGAGATAAGAGATAGAGCATTTTATTCAGTAGGACATTTGAATAGAATCAATATTCCCGATAGTGTGGAGGAAATTGGATTTGAATGCTTCTATGGGTGTAGTAATATTGAAGAGTTGATAATTCCATCAAGCGTAACAGAAATTTCAAACTATGCCTTTACCCATCTTAGAAAACTAAAAAAAGTTGTTTTTTGCGGCATAAATACAAGTTTTGGTTTAGATGTTATAAAATATTGTGACAATCTTGAAGCAATTTATGTTCATAAGAATAGTTCATCCGATACGTATTTTTCAAATAGTAGCTTTGCTCTCCAAATTAACTATTTAAACAAAATCATTTCCACCGGAGTGAGCGTTTCTATCAATGAAGCTGCTGGAATAACAAATGATGTGGTTTTGTCGGCTGTTGAACTTTCAAACAAAGATATTGATGTTATAATTAAAAATGACAAAGGCGATGCTGCTCCGTTTGTTTCATATGATATCACACTAAAAAAAGATGGTGTTATAATTCAACCGAGTGATGAAATTATGGTATCATTGACTATTCCTGATGGGTTTAGCGGAAAATTGTGTAAAGTGTTTAGAATTGAGGATGACGGAAGTAAAACAGATATGAATGCTCAATTTAAAGATGGAAAGCTTATTTTTGCTACAAATCATTTAAGCGTTTATGTTATAGCGCAAGTTTCTGTAGAAGAGTTGATTTACGGAGATGTCAACGAAGATGATGTTGTTGATATAAAGGATGCTGTTCTTTTGGCTCAACACCTCGCTGGATGGAATGTTTCAGTGGATAGCGAAAATTCCGACTGTAATGCAGATGGCAAAGTTGACATAAAGGATGCAGTCCTTCTTGCTCAACACCTTGCCGGATGGAGTGTAACTCTCGGTTAATTTAACTCAAAAATTTAAGGGACTGCCTCAGT
This sequence comes from Clostridia bacterium, assembly GCA_017522515.1. The sequence goes on along the minus strand of JAFWZH010000169.1, from coordinate 2,164 downwards.
GCTTTCGCACTTCGGCAGTCCCTATTATAATTTAAAATGCAATTCAAGATATATAAGGAATATTGACATAATTGTATAAATATGTTATAATTTGTCTGCGACACAATTAAATATTTCCTAAAACATTTGTGGTGTGTACTTTTTGAAAAAAGTACATACTCCCTTTTCGCATACTTACAAGTGTTTTGTGGAAAATTGTGTCGTAGCAATCGGAGTAATGTATTTTTTGTGCGTTGCAAACGATTGCGTTTGTAGCGCACTTTTTATTATTTAGGAGAAAGAGTATGAAAAGAAAGTTTTTGTGTCCGGTAATTATGTTAGTAGCAGTTGTATTGTTTGCTACGGTTCTGTTTGTGTCAGTTTCAGCAACAGAATATAATTTTTATGTTTCATCGCATACTGTTACACGAGGGGCTACAGTTGATGTTACATTTGATCTCGAAGGTTCGGAGTATATTGCCGGGTTGCACTATGAGGTCAATTATGACAGTTCTTCACTAACGCCAATTTCTTTTACATACAATGCGATAGGCGGTAATGATAGTGGTACTTCAAATATAGAAAGCTCCAATTTTGATCCATCTGCAGGGATTTTTACCGTATTTCTTTACGGACCTTCAAGGATTGGAAATGCAACAGTTACTTTTGAGGTGAATGAATTTGCAGAGTTCAGTTCGTATCCTATTTCGGTTTCTATTATAGAATGTTATGATTATACGCTGTCTGAATTATCCCTTGCGGTTTCAAATGGTATTATTACTGTCACAGAAAATACTGAAGACGAGAACGTTTCCCCTGAAACAGACTTTGAATATAGCGTAATCGATGATGGGATGTCTGTAATGATTACTGACTATATCGGAGACGGTGGAAATGTTGTCATTCCAAAAGAAATAGACGGATACAGTGTAACAACCATAGGTTCTTGGACATTCGAAAATTGCGACAGCATCACAAGTGTAACAATACCAAGTAGCGTTACCCACCTTGACGGTTGTTCATTTTATTACTGTAGCAATCTGACCAGTGTGATTATCGGTGACAATGTAACAAACATTGGTGATAGTGCATTTCAAGGGTGTAGCAGTCTTACAAGTATAACAATCCCACGCAATGTCAAGAGTATTGGTGGACTGGTGTTTGATGGTTGCGAAAGTCTTGTGTCAATAAATGTTGACAGCGAAAACACAGAATATTGTGATGTGGATGGCGTTCTTTTTAACAAAGATAAAACAGTTCTGCTTGCCTATCCCGGTGGCGGTACGCCCATGTATACTTTACCCAATGGTGTCACAAGTATTGATTATGGTGCATTTTATGGATGCGGAAACCTCAAAACTGTTGAGATCTCCGACAGTGTAAAGAGTATTGGCAGTTCTGCGTTTTCATATTGCTATAATTTAATAAGTGTTACTATTCCAAACAGTGTCACAAGTATTGGTGATTATGCGTTTTCTCTATGTTGGAATTTATCAAATATAAATATTCCGGATAGCGTGACTATTATTTCAAATTCAGTGTTCTCGGGCTGTAGCAAGCTGACAAGTGTTACCATCCCGGATAGCGTCACGAGTATTGGTTATGATGCGTTCTATCAATGTAGCAACCTTGTAGAGGTATCCATCCCCGATAGTGTTGCAAGTATTGGTGATGATGCGTTTAAATATTGCAACAACTTAAAAACAATATATTGTTATAAAAATAGCACTGCTGATGAATACTTCAGTGCTGATACCTACGTAAAGATTTATCTTGATGAGGAGGTTGCTTCTCCGGAAACCGATTTTGAATATAGCATAAATGAGGACAGAAAATCCGTTACTATCACAAATTATATCGGCGACGGTAGCAAGGTAATAATCCCCTCAACAATCGCAGGATATAATGTTACAAGTATTGGCAATTGGGCGTTCTGTGGTTGTAGCGGTCTTACAAGTGTAATCATCCCAAATAGCGTTACAAGTATTGGTGATAGTGCATTCGCTGGTTGTTGTAGTCTAACAAACGTAACTATCCCCGATAGCGTTACGAGTATTGGTGAACAGGTGTTCCTTAATTGTAGCAGTCTTAAAAGTGTAATCATCCCAAATGGCGTTACAAATATTGGTGAGCGTGCTTTCGGCGACTGCAGCAGTCTCACGAGTATTACTATCCCTAATAGTGT
>JAFWZH010000168.1 GCA_017522515.1 Clostridia bacterium | reverse complement strand
GTGTGCGATTCTTGCCATGCAGAGGTACATACCTACTTCGGAGCATTCGCCTGTGAAGTTAGCCTTCAACTGTTCAATAATATATTGCTTGTCTTCGGGTGAGCAAGCGTCGAGATTCATACCTACGCCAAATACATGTTCAGCAGCAAGAGGAGCATTTTCCTGCATTTCCTTGAATTTGCTTCCTGGAACCTTGCAAACTGGGCATTTGAAATCTTCAGGCATGCTTTCGCCTTCGTAAACGTAACCACAAACTGGGCATACAAATTTTTTCTTCATCGTCTATTTGTTTTTTATTAGTTATTATTCGTTTTTAATTGCAATGGTGGTGGTCACAGCTATGCTCACAACCTTCGTGGTGGTGGCTGCAACATTCACCTTGTGCGTAAATTTTACCATTGAGGAAGTTTAGCACGACTTCGCTTGTCGGACCGCTGCATCCGTTGAAAACGCCGATTCCGCTCGATTCGAGCATTGCTACTGCGCCTCCGCCGATTCCGCCTGCAAGCATCACATCTATTTCCTTCTCGAGGAAAGTGTGGATAATGTTGGACTTGCATCCGCAGCCTTCGGGCGAATCGAGTTTTTCCTTGCTGATTATGGTCTTTGTTTCATCGTCAACCTTGAATATTGTGAAATATTCGCAGTGTCCGAAGTGTTCGTCAACCATGTCGCCTTCCCTTGTGGGTATTGCTATGTTGAAAATCATTTCCTGCTGTTTTAGTCGAGAACTAATGATGGAGTGTTGTAGGTTCTGCCAGCGAGTTCCTGGTCGAGCATATACAATGCGCGAGCGTCGCCACCAAAGAGTTCCATCTTGCTGATGAGGTCGTTGGCATTCTTTTCTTCTTCGCCCTGTTCCTTGATGAACCACTGGAGAAGTTCCATTGTTCTGTAGTCCTTTGCCTTTGCTGCTTCACCGTAGATGTTGTCGATGAGCGATGTAACATACTTTTCGTGTTCCAAAGCAGCCTTCAGCGGATCCATGAAAGTCTTGTACTTCTTGTCCGGCTGGTCGATTGCAAGCAATGTAACCTTTTCGCCATTGTTCTGGAGGTACTGGTAGAACAACATTGCGTGGTCGCGTTCTTCCTGAGCCTGAACCTTGTACCAGTTTGCGAAACCAGCAAGTCCCTTCGATTCGAAGAAGTTCGACATGTCAAGGTAAAGATAGCCAGAGTACAATTCCTTGTTTATCTGTGTGTTGATTAATTCTGAAACTTTTTTGTTCATGATATTTTCCTTTCTATTTTAATTGTTTGACAAATTTATTTTCTATTCAATTGTTATCTTTTCGAAGTCGGCAGCACCGTGCTTGCACCATGGGCATACGAAATCGGCTGGAAGTTCCTCGCCTTCATAAACATATCCGCACACCTTGCATCTCCAGCCAACCTTTACCGATGGTTCTGGCTTCGGCTTGATGTTATTTTGGTAGTAGGAGTAGGTAACCGATTCTACATCCGACAAAACCTGCTTTTCGGTTATTTCGGCAATGAAAATGCTGTGTGAGCCACAGTCAACTACATTTTTTACTGCGCCAGAAATGAAGGCGTTGGTGTATTTGGGGATGTAGTACAATCCGTTTTCGCTGCGTTTTACTGCGTCGCATTTCTCGAACTTGTTCACATCGCGACCGCTCTGGAAACCGAAATGGCTAATCACCTTCATCGGAACTTCCTTTGTCAGGATTGAGACATTCAACAGGTTGGTTCTCAGAATCATGTCGTGGGTGAAGTTCTTCTTGTTCATGCTTACTGCTATGGTCTGTGGGCTTGCGCTTGAAACCTGTATTACCGAGTTGCTTATGCATCCGTTGTCCTTTTCGCCTTCGCGGGCGGTGATTACGAACAGACCGTATTCAATGTTGTATAATGCGTCGCTCATTTTTCTGCTAGTATTTGTTTTTCAATAGTTCTGTTTTCTGTCTATCAATGCATTAAAGTCTTTACAAGTGTCAACCAACCATCACTCATGTGTTGGCTTGACAAAAATGCGAATATAAATATAATTTATTAATAGGCAATAAAAATTTTTATGGAAATTTTTGAAGCGTTGGATTTCTTTTTGAGACCCAAAATTTTGCGTCTGTACAATTGTTGCGTCGTGGCGTGCCGCGACTGTACAATTGTTGTGTCGTGGCGTGCCGCGACTGTATAATTTCGTGGCGTGCCGCGACTGTAATTATTGTTGTATTGTGGCGTGCCGCGACAATATTAATGAATGTTTTTATAATTGTAGAGACGTTGCGTGCAACGTCTAATGCTAATTTAGTGTTTGGAAACATTAAAAAGTGATAAATTTAGTGTTTGGAAACATTTTTTTTATTGCTTTGCTGTGGATGTTCGGACTGCTATATTAATAAATAGGTATTACACGACCGGAATAGGTTACGCAGTGCATATCTAATATTAGAAAATTCCAACATTTTTCTCCGTCCAATCCAAAAATATCTTACTTTTGCAGTGTCGAACATTCGATGCCGTTTGTATGGCCTAGAGTGCAAGACAGACATATAGAAAGACGTTTACTGACGTTTTCCTTTGACGATTCAAAACTTCGCAACTTTTGATAACCATTGTCAAAGAAAAAGCAACGGTGAATGTCTGCGTTAGTGTATATTGGTATAACATCAATGATATCACAGCGTGGGCTTCGCGTTGCTCAATCTTACAATGGTGGGTAATGCGAAGACCTTGAATCGTGGGAGCGAGTAACAAGATTCCCACGTTTTTCTTTTTGTAGTTACCGTAGTGGGGGAGTCGACGGAAAAAAACAACAAGTGTGTTTGCAAATATTTTACATAAACTTTGGGGTATATTTAAAGGTTCTGATTTCGATAAAAAAGTTAAAAGGCTATCAAATCGAATAGATGAACTGAAATACGAAAAAAGAGCAGTTGATAAGAGAATCAATAGTACAAAATCATATTCCTTTGATTTGTCTTGGTTTGTCATGTACTCCTCGCCTATTGTAAATAACAAAGAGATTAAAATGTTTGTTGTCCATGCTCCGATTAAAATTACAACAATGTGTGAGTTGTACACACAAAGGAAGCTGGAAGAAGAAAAAAGAATTGCAAATATGCGACAGCAGATTCGCTGTTCTTTTAATAAGGTTCAAGAATTAATTGATTCAGAAGATGCAGAACTAGCAGAAAATCTCCTTTTCCAAATATCACCATTATTAAACGAGTTTAAAGACGATAATTTCAATGAGATTTATAATGAATTGTTATCTAGAACGGAAGCCTTAAAAAAAGTATTACATCAAAGGCAAATTGAAATTCAAAATGAATTATCAAGGCAAAAGGTAGAAGAAGAGAAAAGGGCAAAAGAGCAGAAAAGATTAGAAATATCAAGAAAATTAGCAGAAAAAATTCTTCGAGAAGAAAATGCCAAAAGATATGAAGATGAACTTATAATACAAGACAATAATTTAAGAAACGAAATAGAGAGATTAACTCTAGCAGTTACCCAAAAGAAAGACGATGCTGTTGATATAGTACAATATCTATTAATGAAAGGTGTCAGGTGCTTTTATCACTTCACAGACCGTCAAAATTTAAATTCCATACGAAGGTATGGCGGATTGTATTCATGGTATTATTGTAAAAAAAATAACATTGTGATACCTAATGCAGGAGGAACGACATTGTCAAAAGATTTAGATGTAAGACACGGGCTTCAGGATTATGTAAGATTAAGTTTCTGTGACGATCATCCCATGGCCTATCGAAAACATAAAGATGGTGCCGATGTAGTATTGCTGGCAATAGACATTAATGTAGCAGCTTTTAAGGATACTCTTTTCTCCGACAAGAATGCAGCTTCTAATTCCTTTTTGTATGGAGAAGATCTTGATAGTTTGAAAAATGTAAATATAATGGCTACAAAACGGCATTATGTTAGTAGGGATGAAGGTGATATTTTCCACCAACATCAAGCGGAGTGTATGGTAAAAACATTTATTCCAATTAAATATATAATGAATATTAATAATCCACAAAAAATGATTTTTTCATGATATACATAGAGAACAAAAGAAAAAAAATTGAGAACATTCGTAAAAAATACCCCAATGCTGATATATTGGATGTAACTTCTGTATCGGAAAATGAATGGGCAAAAATGTTAAGTCCATTTTATCCACATGGAAACATTCCGATTCCTTTTTCTCCAGGTATGTATGCAACTTGTGTTGAAGCTATATGGCAAGGACTAAAAGTGTTCAAATCTGCTGATGTTGATGTCAATTTGTTTAGTAATGATACAATGAAAGGTTTGAAACGCACCGTTAGGCATTTCGGAATTCCTCTTGGTCATCGTAAAGGTGTATATGGAAATGAAATTTTAAATTACTTTGATGCTCGAATGTTAATCTACTTGCCTTCATATAAGTGGGTATTGGACAATATTTCATCTGTACATAATATTGTGTTGCGAATAGCGGAAAGGTCTAAAACCAATGATATTGTATTTCTTGATTATAATACTAATTCAGAATTTAGGGATATATCTTCCCCAATTTCTCATGCAGGTCTTTTAAAACTATATATAGAAGGCTGCTATCCTAAAGAGGAAGATAAATATGTGGCATTTACAAAAGAAGAGGCTATTGCTTATAGAAAAGCATTAAAAGAAACAGAAAAGAAATGTGACAAAAAATATGTAAAACAATTAAATCTATTTTAAATATGGGAAGTATTGATATTATATTAATCGTTATTACAGTCTTAGTTGTTGGTATAGTACTTAGATTTCAATTTAAAGTATTCAAAGATACTAAGAATAAGATTCTTCAGTTAGAAAATTTTTTCCCTATAGAATCCAATATGGAAATTATAAAATCTTCTATTACAAAAGATATTCTTTCTTCAAAAGTAAAACTATATTCTTTCTTGAAAAATCCTATTCCAAGACAATATTCAGATCAAATAGTTACTAATCATATTAATGATGACGATACAATTGTAATAGAAGAAAAAGAAGAGTATTTAGATGTTGATTTAATCAAAATAAAGAATGCAAGAGGCTGTGAACATTTTATGGAGATTGTTGATGAAACGAATGCCTATTTATGCAAAAATGTTGGAACCTCAGCAGACTTTCCAATAATTCAAGATATATGTGAAAGAAAAATAGAAACTTTAGAAGCACAAATATCTAATACAATCAATGTCCCGTTATATTATGGGCTTGCAGGAACTTTTATCGGTATAATAATAGGATTATTGGGAATTGTAATAAATGCAAAGGGTCTTTTTGACGGAGAAGATACAACATCCCTTTATCCGTTGCTTATAGGTGTTATTATTGCAATGTTTGCAAGTTTTGTCGGTTTGTTTTTAATGATTCGTAATTCTTCTGTAAACTATAAAAAGGCATTGGTCAATTGTGACAAAAACAAAAATGGTTATTATGATTTTATTCGTAGGGAGTTAATGCCAGTTCTGTCAAATAGTATGGCATCTAGTTTAAATTCCCTAAAAAGTGTTTTGGGTGAATTTATTGGAAAATTTGGACACAATCTGGATGCGTATGCTAATTCTGCTGAATTGTTAAATGACAATATTGAAAAGCAACATCTTTTACTCGTGGAGATAAATAAGATGGACCAAACCAAAGTTGCGACACAAATAGCAACAACATTTAATACACTAAAAGATGCTTCCGATTCTCTTGGTATATTTAGGACATATCAAAATGAGTTAAACAATACGATACAAAGTGTGGATGGTTCGGTTCAAAAAATTGACTCAATAATAAATTCCTTTAGTGATTTTGCTCGGTCGTTAAATGTTGTTGTTGAGAATCAGAGTGTTGCTAAAGATCTTCAGGTGCAATTTAGAACAGCAATTGAGCAACATTTCCCAACAGGATCAGATGCTCGGGAATTGTGGAGAAAGCAATTCGATGAATTAATAGCCGATGCGTCAAAAGTTTCAGAAGAATTAAATAGTCAACTTAAGACTTCTACAGAATATATAAGGTCTTTTGTTGAAGATAATAAGTCTGCTTTTGATTCTTTATCAAAGCAGAATGAAGTTCTAGACAAGCTTGTTCAGTATGCTAATATTCAAGCTAATTGTTATAAAGACTTGAAATCAGAAATTCAGGATCTGAAAAAGGCTCAGTTGGAAACGCAATCTAATAGTACAAAATTGAATGAAGACCTTATGGTCGCTGTAAAAGAAATGATTTTGGCTATTAGAACATTAAAGAATTAATATATGGCAAAAATAAAGCAAAAGGATCCATTTTGGACAAGTTATTCCGACTTAATGACAAGTTTATTCTTCGTTATGCTAGTCCTGTTTATTATTTGTATGGTTAGAGTAGGAATTTTAAATGTTGAATTACATGAATGCGAAAACAAATTAGTAAACAGTGAGGAAATAATAGACAGTTTAAGTGGTACATTAGATAGTGTTAATGCTACAAATATACAATTAAATAGCATATTGCAATTAGAAGAGCAATTCAAAATTTTAAGCCAATCGACTTCTCTTGAATATGATGCAGAAAAAAAGATGTTTTATGCCAAGGACTTTCAGAATAAAGAAATTTTTTTTCCAAACCAATACGATATTGATCCGAAATATGAAGAAATTGTTGATAAGGTCGGAGAAGAAATATATTCAGTATTAGATTCATTAAATAGCAATGGTGATTTTAAATATCAAATGGTTATAGAGGGTAATGCTGCTATAAAATGGGAAGATTTAAAATCTGGACGATATAATCCTGACGATGTTGAAATGTATCGGCTAAGCTATAATAGAGCGCTGGCTTTATATATGAGATGGCTAAAAAATGGCTTAGATTTTAGGAAATTTAATACTGAAGTGATTATCGCAGGCAGTGGTTTTAATGGTAACAACAGAGACCAAAATGTTGAAGATTATAACAAAAGGTTTATAATACAAATAATACCCAAGATAAACAGACCGAATAAAAAAGAGGAGAGTTCTAATGGATAGCATCGGTATAGTCATTTTACTTTTTTTTGTTATTGTATTAGCTGCTATTATTTATTATGTTAAGAAAAAAAATAGAACTAATAATTATTTGTCAGAAATCTTAAGGATTTATAGTTCACTTATTCCTGCATTACTAAACAAAGAGTATGCGCCAGATTCTACAAAAAACTTAAGTATTGAAGATAGAAAAAGAATTTTATCAGTAGAAAAAGGTGATTGGGATGATTGGGATAGGTTAAAGGAAAAAATCAAGGCGCTTGCTTGTGTGTATCCATCCGCTATCGAAGATTTTGTAGATGAGTTTATTTGCGATGTAAAAAAAAGGAACTGCTATTATAAAAGAGTGGATGTATTTAGTTCTCAGGACAAGAAAATTAATGCTATGATAAATTCAATGTTGCTTGATGAGCTTAGATTAATTGATTCTGAACCTATAACTAATTGGGAAGCAAGAGAAAGGATTCGAGATGAGGAAACGAAAATAATACGCACATATCCAGATGGCTATAAGACTTTTTGTGACATACGGAACGACCATATACCTAATGCACAAGATGTTATTAGAAATCAAAAGAATATTGAGGAATTACAAATAATATACAATGATAGCAAGGGGTATGATGGATGGGAGAAGAAACAAAATAAATTTTGTGCAGAATATAGGGAGATTCTTGGCAAAGAACGTCCATACGATGGTAAATATATATATGAAGTAAAATTCAAAAAACCAATAAGAACAGGAAATATAGAGGAATCTGAATTTAAAATATGGCAAGGGTTCTGTAAAAGTTTTTGTTCGTGTCTTATAGAAAAGCAAACGAATGAATTTAAAAGTAATTTAGATCAAATAATTGATTTAAAAAAACGAATACGACATTTCTATGACTCTGAATATAAGCAAATATTCAATGTCGTTCAGGTTTTGAAAGACAAAAATGAAGGAGATTTGCTTGTTGTGTTTATTGACAAGAGTAAAAAAAATTGGCCTAAAATAACTTATAATTATCATTATAAATATTTTAGAACTCTACTAGATGAATCCAATTATAAATGGTATAATTATAGTACTCTAAATGAGACTATAGATGAAGGAAATTACACAGTAATTTTTATTTTTGATTTCATAACCTCAAATGAGGAACTAATCAATAATAGTAGATTGATAATAGAGCATTTCAAAAAATCGGTTCCGTATCTTGCCTATTATTCAATGTTGAAAGAATATGACGAACAAGAGCTACTGGAAATAAAAGACTATTTAATTGATTGATTCGCGAGTTAACTAGTAAAAAATTCTCCAAAATTCTCGGCGCTAACCCTTCAAAAAAAATGACTCACCGCCATTTATTCTAAAAAAACACTCGCTGCTAACTTTATGATTACATTAGGATTAGATAAACAACAAAAACAAGGCATAACCATCACGATTATGCCTTGTTTTTCTTTTAGTTTCTTCGCTGACTATTCTTCTTCAAAGTCTTCCTTTCCAACTCCGCAGAGAGGGCAAGTCCAGTCGTCCGGCAAGTCTTCGAATGCGGTTCCCGGAGCTATTTTGCCGTCTGGGTCACCTGCTGTCGGGTCGTAAACATATCCGCAAATCTTACAAACATACTTCTTCATATTCGTGTCTGTTTTAGGGTTAGTAATTATTTGTTCAAAATCTCATTTACAAATTTGTCAACGCTGTCCTTCTGGCTTTCGTTCAATGCCGACTTGATTGTGAGCGTGGTGTCGGTGATGACATTGTTGTTGAATGCCAGCATTTCACGCATCTGCTTTCCTGCCGTCGGTGCCCAGGTGCCGTTTTCGGCTACGGCAAACACGCGGTTCTGCAGGTTGTGCGATTTCATCTCGTCGATGAAAATCTTTACTGGCGTATATACTTCGGCATTGTAGGTGGACGATAGGATTACAATCCTGCGGCAGCGGAATGCTTCCGAAAGCAGGTAGGACGGATGTGTAACCGATGCGTCGTACATTGCAATGTTTTTTTGTCCGGCTTCGGCAAGGCGTGAAGCGACAATGTTGGCAGCCGATTCTGTGTGACCGTACAGCGAGCCATATATTATTAATATGGTATCGTCCTCGGCTTCGTAGCGGCTCCATTTGTCGTACTTGTCAACGAAATAGCCGATATTTTCGCGCCAGATTGGTCCGTGAAGCGGGCATAACATCTTTATTTCCAATGCGGAAGCCTTTTTCAGAAGGTTCTGTACCTGTGTGCCGTATTTGCCAACGATGTTGGTGTAGTAGCGACGAGCTTCGTCGAGCCAGTCGCGGTCGAAGTTGACTTCATCGGCGAAAAGGTTGCCGTTCAGAGCCTTGAATGTGCCGAATGCATCTGCCGAAAACAAAGTCTTGGTTGTAATATCGTAGCTGACAATTACTTCTGGCCAGTGAACCATAGGCGCGGTGCAGAAAGTGAATTCGTGCTTGCCGAAACTCATCTTGTCGCCTTCCTTTACGGTAATGAAGCGGTCTGTTTCTATGCAGTCGAAGAACTGCAGAATCATCTTCTGTGCCTGTGCACTGCAGATGATTTTTGCTTCGGGGTATTCGTAGGCGGTGCGGCAAAGCAGCGAACTGTGGTCTGGTTCTACGTGGTTTACGATTATATAGTCGAGCTTTTCGTTGTCGCCGACAAGCGAATAGAGGTTCTCAAAGAATTGTTCCGAAACCGAATTGTCGGATGTGTCGATGAGTACATTTTTTTCGTCCTTCAGCAGGTATGCGTTGTACGATACGCCCTGCGGAACTGGCATTATGTTTTCAAACAGGTTGATTCTGCGGTCGCTTGCACCAATCCAGTACAAATCTTCGCCTATTTTTCTTGCATTGTTCATATGTTATCTATTTTGTATCGAAAAGCAAAGATAATATTTTAGTTGAGAGATAGACAAAAATTATTTCAATAATTTTAAAATTGTTTTTAATGTTTTGATTTATAGGATTGCGTCTGTTGTGTCGTGGCGCGCCGCGACGGTACAATTTTTGTGATTATTGATTTGTAACGCAAAATTTAGCGTCTGTTGTGTCGTGGCGCGTCGCGACAGTAGAGACGTTGCGTGCAACGTCTTAAAATATATGTGCGTGATGAATGTTTGTAAATTATTGATAAATAGAATATTATAATTGTACTGTATTTGGTTTTTTAGTTTCAACTATAAAAATCTTTAATTTTTTACATTTTGAAATATAAATTTTGAGAAAATTTTGCAGTTCAAAATATAAATTGGAATAATTTGTAAGTGTATCTTGTTGATATATTTGTGATTAATAAATGTTCGGTTCAACATTTTTCAAAAAAATAATTGCCATGCGGATTTTTTAGTAAATTTGCGGTCAAATAAATTTTAAATAGATAATAGTTATGTCAGAAAAACTTACATTGAGAGACAATGCGACCATGCGCTGGCTTGCATTGCTGTTGTTGGCTCTGGCGATGTTCTGTTCATACATCTTTATGGACATTCTGTCGCCTATTAAGGACTTGATGATGTCGGAACGCGGATGGGATTCCACTGCTTTCGGTACCATGCAGGGTGCTGAAACTTTCCTTAATGTGTTCGTATTCTTCCTGATTTTCGCTGGTATCATCCTCGACAAGATGGGCGTACGCTTTACAGCTGTGCTTTCGGGTTTGGTAATGCTCGTAGGTGCTGGAATCCAGTACTATGCAGTATCCGAATCGTTTATCGGAAGCGGCGTTGAGGAATGGTTTACTAATCACTTGAATTACATCCCAGGTTTCGACGAACTTGGCGTTTCTCCATTCTACGAAGGTATGCCTGCTTCGGCTAAGCTTGCTGCAATCGGCTTCATGATTTTCGGTTGCGGTACCGAAATGGGTGGTATCACTGTTTCAAGAGGTATCGTTAAGTGGTTCAAGGGTCGTGAGACCGCAATGGCAATGGGTTCCGAAATGGCATTGGCTCGTTTGGGCGTTGCAACCTGTATGATTTTCTCGCCGTTCTTCGCAAAGCTCGGTGGAAACATCGATGTTTCGCGTTCTGTGGCATTCGGCGTTGTATTGCTTTGCATTGCCTTGATAATGTTCGTTGTATATTTCTTCATGGATAAGAAACTTGACGCTCAGACCGGCGAGGCAGAAGAAAAGGATGACCCATTCAAGATTTCCGATATTGGAAAGATTTTGAAGAGCGGTGGTTTCTGGCTTGTTGCTCTCCTCTGCGTTCTTTACTACTCAGCAATCTTCCCGTTCCAGAAGTATGCTGTAAATATGTTGCAGTGCAACTTGACCTTGACTCCTGGCGAAGGCTTCTGGGCTAGCGAAACTGTCACTTTCATCCAGTATGCAATTATGCTTGTTGTTGCCGTTTGCGCATTCACCAGCAACTTTATGAAGAACAAGGGCTTGAAGATTGGTTTGATGGCAATCGCTGTTGTTGCTCTCGTTGTTTACTGCTACATGGGCTACATGAGAGGTACTGCCGAAACAATCTTCGCAGTATTCCCACTTCTCGCTGTTGCAATTACTCCTATACTTGGCGGTTATGTTGATAAGAAGGGTAAGGCTGCTTCAATGCTTATGATTGGTTCGTTGCTGCTTATCCTTTGCCACCTCACATTTGCATTCATCCTCCCGATGTTCAAGGGCAGTGCAGTTGGTGGAACTATTGTAGCATACGTTACAATCCTCGTTCTCGGCGCTTCGTTCTCGTTGGTACCTGCTGCTTTGTGGCCAAGCGTTCCAAAGCTGGTTGACGAAAAGATTATCGGTTCTGCATACGCACTTATCTTCTGGATTCAGAACATCGGTCTCTGGTTGTTCCCATTATTAATAGGTAAGGTTCTAGACAGCACAAATCCAGGTGTTACCGACCCTGTTGCATTCGACTACACATGGCCTCTCGTAATGTTGGCTTGTCTTGGTGTTGCTTCGTTCATCCTCGGTATCATCCTCAAGGGCGTTGACAAGAAGAAAGGTCTCGGACTTGAAGAACCGAACATTAAATAGTTTTTTTCCATATTTTTATTTTGGGGGTTCTTCGGAACCCCTTTTTTTGTTCATAATATTAGGTGTTTGCTTTTTTATCAGAAAAATTCCTATCTTTGCACCAATTAAAATAAAGTTGAATATTAGAACAAATGAGTACTCTATTTTCTTGGCGTTTTTGGGAAAAGCCGATAGTTCTTTTCTCGTTGGTTCTGTTTGGCGCATCGAATGTGTGGGCGCAGGACACTATGTTAAAAACTGTAAAATTTCCGGATTCTGCCATGCAGCCGGTTCGCGTAGGTGACGGTATGCTTTCATCGAGCTGGACGCAGGATTATCCATACAATCAGCTTTGTCCGCGAGACCCTGCCAACAACAATTCGTATAGCGTTGCTGGTTGTCCTGCTATTGCTATGGGTCAGATTCTCAATTATTTGCACACCACGCAGGGTACACGCTTTTCCGACAGCGACGACTACGCTCATCGTTATGGCGGTCGCAACTACAATATCGATGACGACTGGGAAAACTTGCTGTTTCCTTCGTTCCCGATGTTGAACGAGTTGCTTGATTCTGTCGATGCCGTTTTCCAGCGTGACGAAGAACTTCCCGATATGCTGGCTGCCGCTGTGGTTTTTGCCTGTGGGACGGCTTGCACGCAGGTTTATTCTTCGCAAGGTTCGGGAACATTTGCTGTTGACCAGGCGTTTGCCGCCTATCAGCGTTTTGGTTTTACCGAATGCCAGTTGTTCCGTGAAGCAACTGACGAAATGTACGCTACTTTAATCTCCAATCTGCAAGCCGGTTATCCTGCACATCTGGCCGTAGAAAATAATGCAGGAAATAGCGGACACAACGTCGTGGTCGACGGCTATCGCGAATCGGACGGTAAGTTCCATATCAATTTTGGTTGGGGCGGTTACAAGGATAATTGGTACAACCTTCCCGATCCTAATGGTTTCGGTTACGGATGGACAAAGATTGAAGGTATTATCGTGGATATAATTCCTGCGACTACGCCATCGACACTTGTCGAAGCCACCAGCCAGCCTCTCGAAGTTTTTCCTAATCCTGTTTCCGATGTCCTCTATCTGAAGAATCTTTCTGGCGAGCAAGTGAACTATTCCATTTTCAATGTTTTGGGACAGGAGGTTGCAAATGGTTTTTCCTACGGAACAATTTCGGTTGCTGATTTGGAAAAGGGTGTGTATTTCTTGCAAGTAGAAGGTGAAAATTCCAGAGAATCGGTGAAATTCGTCGTGGAATAAAATGTATATAAGTTGATTCGATATCAGAAAAGTCTGGCGTTTGTCGGACTTTTTTTTACTTGTATTTCTTTCTGAACTCCGATGGTGAAATTCCTTCCTGCCGCTTGAAAAATTGCCCGAATGCCGACTGGTCGGGGAACCCAAAGCGGTCGGCAATCTGCTGGTGCGACATTTCGGTGGTTAGCAGTGCGTTCTTGATTTCTCCGATTATTGTTTCGTTGATAAAGTCCTTCGGCGTTTTGCCTGTTTCCTTTTTG
>JAFWZH010000167.1 GCA_017522515.1 Clostridia bacterium | reverse complement strand
TGCCGACATACTTTGTGTTATTCAGAATTAAATCATTGCCGAATATTTTTTTGAGTTCTTTTTCAAACGTTGTAGCAATCATCATAATTAAACCTCCAAATCATTCTTTTTGTTTTTTGTCGGAGTTGCCGGAACATCAGCAGTCTTGCCTTTGTTTTCTTCAAGCTGCTTTTTTATGGAACGCTTTATACTTGCCGGCTCCATTGTAACCCTGTATTCTGTCGGAATAGTGCTTTTGTCGCCGTTATACCTTGCAGCCAAGCCCAGCGTTTTATTAGCGTGATTTATAAGGTCGGTAAGATTTTTGATGTTTTTATCTTTTTCTATCTCATTCATAAACCTATCACACATTCCGTCGTCCATACGAAAAACAAGAGCTGAAAAGTAGTTCAGCTCGTCAAGACTTTCAGTAGGCTTTATAACAGAGTGTAGTTTTTCGCTGTATAGGTGAAAATCGTCAAACATATATTCACCCTGTACTGCGTGAGGTAAGAGCCCTATTTCTTCAAACGCTCTTGAAACAGTTTCTTTATCTGTCGGAAGATAAATCTTTACACTTTCAAAATCGCCTTTTAGATAATCTTCTGCATTGGTTATTACTGCAATAAAATTGTAGTCCTTTTCAATGCCTTTGTTTTTATCAAAATTATCAAGCCTATCAAGATATGGCTGTATTTCGTCCTCCGACAAGTGATGTTCCTTTTTCATACCGTGAATTATCTGTTTTACCTGTGCTGTGTTATTGGTACGGATATAATCGGCAATATGTTTTTGAGCTTTGACAACATCATCAAACATATTTGAATACTCGTCGCTTGTTTCCCGGAAAAAGCTATCTAAATCAACAGCAAATATTTCTGTTGTATCAATCAGCTTGTCGTCAACGTCCTCAATAAGAGAATTGGGACGGAAGAAAGGAAGCTCTTTACAGTTCCATTCATCACCCGACGGATATAAATATCCTTTTGATGTAAAAACGCCATGCTCTGCTTCAATGATGTAATTAGCAAATGCAGTTGGGTTAATAGCGTCTTTGTAATGGTCGGGTAAACTGTCTAACATTCCCGAATCATAAATAAAATATAAACCGAGCTCTGTCGGATTGTCTTTATCCATTTCAAAAACATAATAATCGTCATTATGTGTAAATTCTCTGATTTCCGCGAGGCTATTAAATTTTGCTGCCGTCTGCATTACTGCGTCCAGCTTCATCATTTGAAAGCCGTCAAAGGTGTCAAGACGTTCTGCTGTTTTTGCAAGTTCGTGTATATCGGTACGAACATTTACAAGCGGATTGAGGCTTTTTAATATACATTGGCACTCGTCAATAAAATACTGTCCTTGCTCCGCATCAGGAGGGAGGCCTATATCTTCAAGAGCATTTTCAATACGCTTAATATCTGCCGGAAATTCGAGCCATATCCCGGAAGTTTCTTTATTGCCGTTATCATACTCGGAAGCATTTACAAGATAAAAACGAAATACTACATCTGTGGGTTTTTCCACAAATACCATACTGTTAGAAATAATTGCACTGTCAATTTGTTCCTGACTTAACCTGTGATAAAACTGATAGGCTTTTCCGTCCTTATCAACACCGTTTGCAATGTAGCCTTTATCAACCTTTTCAACATTGGTGAAAACCTGTTCCTGTCCGTGAATGTTGATTTTATAATATCTTTTATCCGGTTTACTCACTATCAAGCACCTCCGAATCTTCACCTGCAGAAAAATCTATGCTGTTAAATTCTGTATCTGTCATTCCTACAAGTTTTGAAATCAAAGCAGAAACAGTTTCCGTAAGCTCCGCATCTTCGATATGAGGCAAGGCCTGTTGTAAATCCATTATGAGCTTTATCCTGTCTGATGTGTCGTACATATTTATAATTTTTGTTTCATCAACTGAAAATCTCATAAAATTACACCTCCAAATCATTATTTTTGTTTTTTGTTTTCTTTGCCGGAACGCCGCCGTCCTTTGCTGCATTATCTGCAAGCTGTTTTTTGATTGACGGCTTTTTTGCGTGTATGAGAGCATCATACAAAGCATAGTCAAATGTGGTTATATTCCTTGTATCGCCGTAGTCCAAGCGATAATGTATAAGCTCTATATGGTCTGATTTTTCCTTATCTGTCATACTGATAATTCGATTAGCAACAGCAGATTTTATTAAATCGTCAATATGTGTTTCAATATTTCCGACAGGGTAATTGCTTCTTTCGCTGCGTACCGATTTCAAAGTGTCTTTTAATTTTTCTGCGTCATTGGGTATATAATCTAAACCGATATATCTACCGTAATATTTGTGTTCATCAGCAGAAAACCATTTACCAAAATCCATAACCACGTCGCCGTTTTCATAATGCAGAATTTGACTATCAGCCTTTATTGCGTTTTTCTTTATATCTGCAACATTTTTTTCATAATCAAGCTGATACAAATTCCCGTAAATATTGTTATACTCGGTATAAGTTATTTCAAAAGCGTATGCAATCGGGTTATCGCTTTTCTGCTCAAACCAATGTTTCCAAGCCACATTTGCAGATGTGTTTTTTATGAAAACATCTTTTTCAAAAAAACAATGTGTACCGTGAGTACGGGAAAGCCATAACATATTTCTGTCCTCTGCATTATCTGACATAGCAGCTTTTTGAATAGCGTCTATATCATACTTGAAATCCTGCTTGTAATACTGCGTATGAGCCTGCATAATTTGCCTTAAAGTGTCTATCAAATCAACATTCTCAAATTTCTGCATAGACTATACCTCCAAATCCTGCGATTTCTTTTTTGTTGTTTTCTTCGGTTTAGGCTCGTCAGCTTTCTTTTCCTTGTCCTTTTCAAGCTGTTTCTTGATAGAGGGCTTTTTGCCTGTTTTCTTCTCAATGGCCTTTTCGGTCTTAACCGACTCTGCCAGGTCGAGAAGCGAAATAGGCGTGCCGGATTTTGCTGTTTCTTCAAGTTCTGAAACAGACTGCATTATAAAATCCTCTTTCTTTGGAGCGTCAGGCAATTTCAAATCTTCCGACGCAAGATTTAATGTAGTTCTGCTGTTATGCACATAATCACAAATTGCATTTGCATAAGCCTTATCGGACATAGAAGCGTTATCATCATTCAATACTGTCATTGCTGCCGCTTCCATTTCAGCTAAATTTTTATGAAGCTGCATATACGGGACAAATTCTTTTAAGCCGTATTCATTTCTTGCATTAAACTTTTCAAGTTCCTCCGGCCCTTTTTCTTTGAAGAACGCTATCAACTGTTCATCAGCCATATTTTCCTCAAAATACTTTTCAATATGGTTAATAATGCCGCCTGTATCTTCACCGAAATAATAATATCCCTCATAGTGAGTAAGCTCACATTTATAAACATAGTCAATAGTAAACCTTGTTTTTTCTATTTGTCCGTTCTCTGATACATAGTCTAACTGCTTAAAAAGGTCGTCCGCCTTATGTAAAGGCAACTGCATACCTTTATGGAGTGCTGCACTTTCTGTCATTTCGATAGAAACAACAGGCTGTATCTTTGGATTGAACATATCGGGAATATCGGTATCACCAAGCCATTTATTATATATTTCCGTGTAGTCAACACATTGTATTTCTGCCAGCTTTGCAAAACAGTTTTCTCTTATAACGCTATCGCCAACACCGAGCAATTTATACACATCAAACTGTCCTATAGCAGTATATAAATCCTCAAATGTTATGTCGGGATTTATCAATGAGCCTGCACCGTCTGCTGAATGTTCTTTCATATACCATTCACCGACTTTTGTACTCATATCAACTGTTTCGGGTATCGGCTCAAAAATATCCGGCTCCTGTTCGGGAGCAGCCTGAACAACTGTGTCATTTCTCATTATTTCAGAGGGCTTTTCGCCGGAAAGAGGTTTGATAGCTTCCACATAATCACAAGCATAATACGCATTTCTGTTAAGCTGTCTTTGCCAAGCGTTGGCTTTTGGCGACCAACGGAAACCGTTGCTTTTTAATTGCTCTCGCACTTCTGCAGAAGGCTTATCATCAAAAAGTATCTGCAATCGGTTTTCTGCTTTGTTAGCTTCAACCGTTCCACCGTCAAACTCCCAACCCGGAAATGTTGTTAATGCCTTTTTCTCCAATTCCTCAATGCGCTTTTTAACCCTGCTTATTTCAGCGTTATTATTTGTGAGAGAATAAGAAGCAAAAGGCTTATCTTCCAAGTGCCAGCTTTGCGCCATATCACTTTTTATCTTTTCCATTTCCTCCGGCGCAAGAATAGTACAGCCGTCAAGTGTCTTATGCTTTCTGTAATAAGCATTTATATCTTTCATCA
>JAFWZH010000166.1 GCA_017522515.1 Clostridia bacterium | reverse complement strand
GGAGAAAAACAATTATTTGTTATAATGCATATAAACGCAAAAAAGCGGCAAGATTTCTCCTGCCGTTGGGATTCGGTTGATCACCGTTCCGGGAAACCGAAAGACTTGCGTTGTTCGTTCCAGTCTTCCGGGATGTGTTTCCTCGGCTTCATCGCCGTCCGGATCGCAATCTGGTGATATCACGGATAATTTCACCGTAACTGTGCTTGACACTTTTGATAAAATCTGCATTTTTGTTCAAAGTTCACCTTGTAATATGGAATTTGTCGTGTATATTACACTTTGAACAGTTTTGTGTACAGCTGAATTTTTGTTGACAATGGAGTCGAAAATGAAAATTTTAAGAGACAGTTATATAAACGAGCTGATGATACGGCGGCAAAATGGAATGATTAAAGTTGTTACCGGAATGCGTCGTGCCGGAAAATCATATCTTTTGCTGAAGCTCTTTCATGAAAAGTTAATTGAAGAAGGGGTTCCTGAAGATCATATTTTGGAACTTGCGTTAGATGATTTACGTGAAATCGAATTGCGTAATCCTCAAAATATGATGGCTTGGATTGAAAGTAAGATCAAAGACAAACAGCAATACTATCTTATCCTTGACGAGGTTCAGTTTCTTGGAGAATTTGCAGCAGTCCTGAACAGTTGTCTGCATATTGACAATTTGGATGTATATGCAACTGGCAGCAACTCCCGCTTCTTGTCAACTGATATTTTGACAGAATTTCGTGGACGCGGTGATCAAGTACATGTTTATCCTCTGTCTTTTTCGGAATATTCATCTGCGTGTCAATTGCCGGAACGGACTGCTCTTAACGAATATTTGCGCTATGGCGGATTGCCATACATACTGTCTTGTAAAACCGACGCGCAGAAAGTACAATATTTGGATAGTTTGTGGCGAGAAGTTTATCTTCGGGATATTATTGAACATAATCGGATATTGCATTCCAAAGAACTGGAAGAGTTACTTTCAGTTTATGCTTCATCTATAGGTTCTCTCTCGAGTTTGCGAAAATTAGCTGATACTTTCAAATCAGCCAAGGGGATGACTCTTTCTATCAATACAATTGGCACATACAGTGATTTTCTGGAAGATGCTTTCTTGATCAATAAGGCTGTTCGCTATGACATAAAGGGGCGAAAATACATTGATTCCCCTGTTAAATTTTATTTTGAAGATTTAGGAATCCGAAATGCCTGTTTGAATTTCAGACAGGTTGAACGGAATCACCTGATGGAAAATGCCATCTACAACGAATTATGCCGCCGTGGATTTTCTGTAGATGTCGGGACTGTTTATTCTTATGAAAAAGATGCTGATGGTCGACAGGTAAGAAAAAATCTTGAAGTTGATTTTGTTGCCAATTTGGGTGACAAGCGGTACTATATTCAATCGGCATATCAAATGCCGGATGATGAAAAAAGAGAACAGGAAAGCCGCCCGTTACGAAAGATCAGTGATAACTTCCGCAAAATAATCGTCACCTATGATGATATCTCTCCGTATCACAATGAGGATGGATTCTTGAATATCGGTCTTGCGGAGTTTTTAAGGAACGATAATTCGTTGGATTTATGATGTGGCTATCCGAATATAGCCGAGGTTAAACAAAAGATGATACCAAAGCGTTACTTAAGGTATTATCACATAGAATAATAAATACTCAAAATAATAAAAAAAAATCATTTTCGCATTGAAAAATAGACTTGCACGTGATAGATTACAATGAGTCTATGTATTTATTGCAACGAAAGGAGCCTATCATGTTTGCAATTACTATTATTTCATTTCTTTTCTTTACAGCCTTGGTCGCATTTGGAACTTGGCTCATTGTGCGAAAACGGGAAACTGCGTCGCAAGATGGTTTTTTTCTTGCGGGCAGAAGTTTGACGTACCCGGTGATTGCAGGTTCATTATTGTTAACAAATCTTTCAACTGAACAGATGGTTGGTTTAAATGGCTCTGCATTTAAAGAGGGTATGAGCGTAATGGCATGGGAGGTTGTGGCTGTTGCAGCTTTAGTTCTCATGGCGATGTGGTTTCTTCCAAAGTTTCTTAAGACTGGTGTAACAACAGTACCCGAATATCTGAAGTTGAGATTTGATGGGGTTACTGGGGGGATTTGTAATTTGATCTTCCTACTTACTTATATACTGTTTTTATTACCAATTATTCTCTATACTGGTGCTCGCGGTATGATTGATATTCTCAACCTTGGTCCTGTTTTGGGAGTTCAAAGTGAGGTGACACAGCTTTATATTCTGGTAACTGCAGTGGCTGTAATCGGTTCTTGTTATGCATTGTTTGGAGGTCTGCGGTCGTGTGCCGTTTCGGATACGCTCAATGGTATCGGATTGCTGATTGGCGGATTGTTAATTGCATGGCTTGCTTTTGATGCAATTTCTCCGGGGGCGTTTATGCAAGATGTTGATAAATTTATGGAAGCAGGAGGTAGTCGAATTAACTCAATTGGTGCAAATGACAGTGAGGCTCCGTTTTTTGCATTATTTACCGGAATATTTTTGATAAAT
Organism: Clostridia bacterium; assembly: GCA_017522515.1. Next base: position 1,188 of record JAFWZH010000166.1, on the reverse strand, counting down.
GTGTTTTATTGGTGTACAAATCAGCAAATCATTCAGCGAACCTTGGGAGCAAAATCATTGGCAGAAGGACAAAAGGGCGTATTGCTAACAGGTTTGTTAAAACTGATTGGACCGCTTTATCTTGTCATTCCCGGTATGATTGCTGCAATTCTCTACATGGAAGGGAAGTTGGCGATTCCTGTTGATCCAAACACTGGTTTAGCGGTATCAGATAAGGCATATGGGTCATTGGTTAACATGGTTTTACCAGCTCCGTTAAAAGGTTTCTTTGCGGCAGTGCTATTGGGCGCGATTCTTTCCAGTTTCAATTCCGTGCTTAATAGTGTTTGCACGCTCTTTTCACTTAATGTATACAGACCATGGATAAATCCGGCAGCAGATGACAAAAAAGTGGTAAAAATTGGACAATACTTCGGTTTGATTGTTACTATTGCTTCAATTGTTATTGCCCCTATGTTGATGAAAGCTGGAAGCATTTTCGGTTATCTGCAAAGTATGAATGGACTGACTTTCATACCGCTTCTTGCAATTGTGTTTATGGGAATGATTACTAAAAAAGTTCCTGCTGCTGCAGCAAAAACAACATTGATATCCGGTATTGTTATAATTGCTATCGGCTACTTTATTCCTCCGTTTGCAGGATGGGTAAATGCAATGGGACAGTTTCATTTTGTTGCTTGTGTTTTTGTACTGATGTTGGCAACCATGGCAATTTGGGGTAAAGTTGCTCCGATGCTCATCCCATATGAAGAAAAAGACGCAAAGGTAACCGATCTTACCCCTTGGAAATATTTAACTCCCGTTTCCATTGGCTTGTTGATAATCGTTGCTCTTATCTATGTGAGCATTGCTGATTTCTCAGTATTTTCTGAAGGGAAACCCAAATATCCGACTGTGCAGAAGTTTTCCGGCAAGTAAACTGCTCATCAAGTTTTCTGCTGATGTTGAAACATAAAATCATGCCGCCCAAGAGTAACGTCTTGTGGCGGCATGTGTTTTTATTTTAGCTTAAACTAAAATGCATTACAGGTTATGTGTATTTCAGTATTTTATAAATAGGCAAAGACATTTGAAATTCATCTTTTTTTAATCCTATTTTTTCAGCGAACACGGTCCATTAACGCACCCGCCGGAACAACACATAACTTCCAGAAAGTTTGCCGGTATTTTTCCAGCCGCATACATTTT
>JAFWZH010000165.1 GCA_017522515.1 Clostridia bacterium | reverse complement strand
TCCTGCTTTACTTCGCTGATCTTCACTGACAACACCCCACTTACATTTCCTTGAAAAACTGGAATTCAAGTTTTTCTAAGTAAGGTCTATTTTCTCACAATGACCGTGAAGTCGCTAGGGTACGGATTATTTAGCGTTTACACATAGGCACCTCGTTTCAATGCATCAGGCTTTACAAGAAATAACACAGTAACTATTCCATATGTACGGATGATACCTTGCTTTCGATTTGTCCATAGAAACACTGAGCTTGATTATCACTTTCTAATAATGCTATTAAATCAGATTTAAAAAATGCCAGACACCAATAATTATCATTTGTCTCCTTATTTATTTTCTGTGCAATTTCCTCTGTCTGTTCATCATTAGGACTTAATACTAGAATTACATCCGCTTGCTCAGTATATTTTCTGCCCATTAATTTTTTTAATATGTCATAATTAAAGTACTGATCAACAAAAAACACTAAATACTGCTTTTTCAAAGAATGTCCATCAACTTCTAAAGGTTTAAATACAAACCTAAAAAAATTCAACTCAATATGAGGTTTTCGAGTATTACTTGCATGTGTTAATGTACTCAGTATCTTAGAAACAGTATCAAGAATATCATTTGAGTTTTCGCCATTCCAATCTTTCTTTATAAAATCAATTATTTTTTCTACCGAATCATCTCTTACTAAATTAATCGCTAGCCTCCCATATCTTACAACATTATTTATATCTTCCTCAGTTAATGTATTAACATTATTTATGACTTTGTGTATATCAGCCATAAGAGTCGACAGAGAGCAAATTGATTCACCAATTAGAGAAATGTCTCTCTCAAGCTTTTGCATTGAGTGATTCATGGATAAAATCTCTAGAAATTCTGTGGTATTGTACTTATTAATTAAACTCTTTAGAATATAAAATGAAGTAAAATCATCGAGACCGAGAAACCACTCATACTTTTCTAGCATTAGCGAAGATGCGTGGTGTACGATTTCTGCACAACAGTACCTTAACGCTATATCACCTGATCCAGCATTTTGGATTTGCCATATGTTTGATTCTATTGCTTCAATATCATATTCATATAGTAGATTTCTTGTTTTTTGTGTAATTACCCATGGATGTGGCGGCTGCCGCGCCATCTCGACCACCATGCCTACCAAAAGTTCATAGTCAAAGTAATACATATCACAGCTATTTACAAATTCCAAAACATAATTTGCAATATTATCCAATTGTCTCCTTGGAATTTCCTCAACAGCCTGAGTAGGTATGATTAGGGAGAATGCCTCTCGCACAACTTTATAAATTATGTTATATGATATATCAACATATCCACCTTCAGGACAGTTGCAAATTACAACACGCCGACTATCATGACCATACTTTCTTGTGTATCGGTAACTCCACTCTTCTGCTTCGAAACTATCAACCGATTCTATATTTCTAATTGCATCAGCAACATATCTTCTAATGTCCTTAGTTGATAAATCATGTGTCTTACTCACCAAAGACTGAATTTCAACAATTACCATTTCGAGTATTCTTACTGTTAGTTCAAGCGGAATGCCGATTTTTAATAGCGATGTAAGTATTTTATCAGATCTAAATTCTGATACTTCATTGGTCTTTGTTGTTACTACACCATTTGGAATTAACTTATTAATTTCGTCATCCTCTTCCCTAAATAATCCGTATAACTTTGCCAACACCTCACTAATCGGAAGTGTCTTCTCATTGTTTTCTACTATGACGCTTTTATTAGCAAAACCAAATGTAAGTTGAATAACATTATTCATATCTTCTGCGTTCCTTTTTGATTACTATTTTGACTGGTGAATAATGCCTTTATTATTCTTGCCGCTGACTTTTTGGATGGTATTTTGATTTTCGCTACCGCCTGTTTGGACAGTATTTTTAAAAATCTTATCGACCTTAAAGAGCATAAGTACGTTCACAATTAAAGATAGAATAGCCACGATTAGACTTGCAATCTCCATGATAACCTCCAAAATATGAAATAACTCATAAAACTGAATAATTTGTGTTTTAGTGACATAATTAGTATAACATTATTTGTACGGATTCACAAGGAGCAATACCCAAAATCATATTCTTAAATTACACTACAAGCTGGCACTAGGGTTTTCTTTCTGTTTCAAAATCCCCCTCAATACGCTAAACGTCTTTTATCTGTATATATTATTTATTGGGCCGGTGTTTGAAATAAATAACATAATCTTGGTCTTACTAGAGCTATTGTATCTTTGGCTATGTTCGGTAAAAAGCTGTGCTATCTAATGAGACGGCACAGCTTTTTATATTTATATCAGTTGTCCAGGGGATGATAATCCGTCACATTCTTCAAATAGCCTCGAATGTCTCCATTCAGCAGAAGATTCACATAGTCCACCGGGGCATTATAGACCAGCCAATCCAGTTCGCTGGATTCGTACATATTCCGGGAGATCTCGTTTTCGACTCTGATGCAGTCGATGGAGATCATGCTTCCGTCTCGACATTTGACCTCGACACAGGCGGTGTCGATATTGAACTCGCAAGAGATAATCTTACTCATATTGTCCTCCCAAAAACAAAAATAATCCGAACCCTTCTCCTACTGAGATAAGGTTCGGATTATTCTTCTTTGGTACACCGGAAGGGACTCGAACCCCCAACCCTCGGAACCGGAATCCGATGCTCTATCCATTGAGCCACCGGTGCAT
>JAFWZH010000164.1 GCA_017522515.1 Clostridia bacterium | reverse complement strand
GTAAGAGGAGTCAAAATCAAAATCGAATGCATCGTTTTCAATCGCTGGAGTATTAGTTGCAATGGTTACCGATATATCTGTAGGTGTCTCAGTTGGATGTGTATGAGATACTATTGTACGGGATGGGATTACTTGACTTTTTTCTTCACTACCGGAGACGGTTATTTCAGAGAACAAGGAATAATCATTTTGTTTTTTCGCTGTCTCGCCCTTTTGGTGTTCATTACGCCATTGAGCCAGCTTTTCTCTCCCACCATTCTCCCATGCTTCCTTTTTCCTATTTTGGTCGGATTCTGCAAAGATGTCAGATCCATCAGATGATTTAATCGGAGATGTTGCGGTCTGATTTTGTAATGCGTTAATTGCCAAAACGGTTGGTTGTGTAGTGTCTGCTATGATTCGCTTTCTTTCTGACTCTTCTTGCAATACAGAAACAGTTTGCTTCATCAGTTTTTTCCGCTGCTGAGAATCATCCTGTATAGTCTTTGAAACGTCCAAGGTAACGGCATACCCATTAACACGTTTGGTTCTGCTGATAATCCTGCCATTCTTATCTGTGAATCTATCCATTAAAATCAAAATAATATCTGTAATCCAACCAACGCCAAAACCTCCGGCTGAAAAAATGTATAATACACCCGTGGCTTTTTTCCCGGCATAAAATCTGTGCCCACCCAAATGGCCTAAAAATAAGGAAAGCACCAACGTGAGACCCCATGATTTTCTGGAAAACTTAATATTTTTCTGATTATTAACCGCTTTTACACCTTGTGCAATGGAAACAGCAGGCATTAAGAATGCAGTTGATGCAAAATAATAAAGCAAAAGAATTACAGAAATATCATCTGCACCCATCGAACCAGCACTTCCTATAAAAAACACAAGTGTCATAAAAGCGCAGAAGATTACCCACAAAAAGATAAGAATTCTGCAGAAAATGTTCTTTGTTTTAAAAGCCATTTTGATAGACTTAAACATATTATTCATCTTCTGCACCTGCCTCAATTGTAGCTTCATCCGGCAAAAAATCCATCATCTCTCCGGCATTGCAGTTCATAACTTCGGCAATCTTAAGAAGTACAGATAAGTTTACTTCTTGGTTTTTCCTTAGCTTGGTAAATGTGGCTGAAGAAAGGCCTGTCCTTTTACGTAGTTCTGCCTTTCCGATTTCACGTTCAACGCAAAGGAGCCATAACTTTTTGTAGCTAACTTTCATAAGAAACCTCTCCTTATATAGCACTGATTATATTATAGCTTAGAATATGTATTTTTCAACAAGATTCTATTGAACGCACTAATCTTATCATTTACTGCGATAACTTATCGAGAAAATGAACATCATCTCCTATCATAGCATATATAAAAAATCGCCCTCAATGGAGGGCGATTCATATATTAGAAAATAACTTAACTATATCAAATAATTTCGTAAATCTCTGCAAAGTCAATAGCAATTCTATTAATTTGCAGTATCTGCCAGTAAGGATCTACTTTCGCAACAGTTCCCGTGACTTG
>JAFWZH010000163.1 GCA_017522515.1 Clostridia bacterium | reverse complement strand
GAGATATGCTCTGTGCACAGTTGGCTCATCTCGATGTCGTATTCCTTGTCATCTACATAGTTGTATGTCATATAGAACTCCAACCAAGTAGTCGGGTAGGTCTCCAAAAACTCCATCTCGGTCTTTATATTGCGCTCTCCACTTATTATTGCTCTATATGCACTGTTCAGCCTTGCTGTATCAATGGGGAAGTACTGGGCTTTTGCAGCAAATAGCACTATAAGCAATAGCATTGTAAAGGTTATTCGTTTCATATTATTGCTATTTATACCAATCTTCAAAATCGGGGCCGACGTTTATTTTTATTCCATTACCCCTTTTCTATTTTTGATAAACAATGAATGAATACATCATTCTTTTCTTGCATTGTGTCGTGCAATAATGTTTGCAGATAGTTAGGGGCGTCTGCATCAAGCGACTAAAATAAAGACTATTCGCTCAAGTAGTGTATTCTTCTTTTTAAGTAGTTGTTACGGTTACTTATCGGTGCTTTATCCATAATTGTGCGCTCTATCCAATTGCCCTGATTATCGTACTTGTATCTTATTTTTATATTTGTCCAGTCGCCGCTGTCCCATGGAAAGTTCTCACTTTCTTCTATAACGTTTCCATTTTTATCCCTTTTCCTTTTTGTGATTGAGTAAATCTCGCCGGTTACAGCCAAATGGCACTCCTCCGTTTCCGTTCCATCATCATTGTAGTTGTAATTATATTTATATGGTGGTATCCCGTCACAATGGTATTCAAAAGCATAGCATAGTCGATTGTTTTTGTCGTAAGATTTCTGCATCATATACAACAAGACTTTTTGGGTGGTATCAGGATATATATAGCCATAATCTCGGTACAGGGTTACATTTTTGTTGTCATCAAATTCAACAATACTATAAGATGTCTCCTTTTGGTTGCTATCGTAGTAATGCAGATCTATTCTGTTGGAACCATTATAACCGTATTCACAGTAGCCATTCTCACCTTCGTTCGTGTAATAAATAGTCTTCACGAGGTGTTGTTTGTTGTTGTATACAAACAAGGTTGAATCATACCATTGTTCATCATCATAAACGATAGAAGATACCTTGCCTTTTAAGAAACTTTTTCCGTGCAAAGTAACAGTATCTGTTGAGCGCACAATGGGTTCGTCTATCTTCTTGTTACTGCAAGAAAATAAAATATAAATAAAGATGTAAAGTGGTGTGCTCGCTATAAAAGTTTTATTCATGTATTTATAAACAGTATTAAATTTCTAATAAAAGTTTTTCTTACATTGGAAACCATTATACTTCTCCTCGTCGAAGAAGTGAATTATATTTGAATATTAATGATTTATGATAAAAATCTTTTGATTAAACAAGTTTATTTTGTGCTAAAACGCGGCATAACACTATTCTTCGTATATATGAACATATCTGTCTTTATCTAAGATTAAATCTTGTTTGAAATATAATATTGGTTTATTATTCGGAAACTTGATAAAGGAAAAAGATGCATACTTGGCTTCTATTTCACTATATGCTTTTACAGTACCG
>JAFWZH010000162.1 GCA_017522515.1 Clostridia bacterium | reverse complement strand
ACTTATTCCACGGGCAACTGAGGGTTTTTCGGCTATAATTAAAATTGACATAGAAAACTTCCTTTCTTCGTAAAAAATTCTTATTAGTATTGAAAAAATGAGAAAAATGTGCTATACTATACATATGTTATTGATGTTCACATCGAAATTCTATTGTGACTATCAAAGGAGGTATACAAATGATAGATACCATAATTGCGGAAACAACAGAATATGATTTTAAAGTAGCTCTTGAAACGAAAAAGCCAAAAAGTTGGTTAAAAAGTGTGAGTGCTTTTGCAAATGGCATTGGCGGAACTCTTATTTTTGGTGTTTCAGATAACAGAGAAATTATAGGTATAGATAATATACAAGAAGATACTGAAACAATAAGCCGTATTATAAAAGAGAAAATCACACCAATACCGGAATTTGTACTAAAAACTACAATAGAATCCGATAAAAACATTATTCTTCTTCAAATAAATTCTGGTCGTAGCACTCCTTACTATTACTCGTCTGACGGAACAAAGCAAGCGTTCATAAGAATAGGTAATGAAAGTGTTGCTGCTCCTGACCATATTCTTAACGAATTGATTTTAAAAGGCTCAAATCAGACATTTGATGGCACAAAAACTAACCTCGCAAAATCTGATTACAGTTTTACTCTTATGGAAGCAACCTATTTTGACAGAACACGCAACAAATTTGAGCCAAGTGACTATCTTTCATTCGGATTGACAGAATCAGACGGATACCTAACAAGAGCCGGTGCTTTAATGGCAGACCAACATATAGTTTATAATTCGAGAGCGTTTTGCACTCGCTGGAATGGTTTGGAAAAAGGCTCTGTTATAGATGGTGATGCATCTGATGATAAAGAATTTTCGGGTAATCTTATTTATCTTCTTAACAGCATTTGCGATTTCATAAAAAACAATTCAAAAGTAAAGTTTACAAAAGCATCAAGATATCGTATTGATGAACCTGATTATGCTGAACGTGCTGTAACCGAAGCAGTTGTAAACGCCCTCATTCATAGGGATTATATTATTCAAGGTGCTGAAATTCACGTTGATATGTATGATGACCGAGTTGAAATAACCTCTCCCGGCGGAATGTATGAGGGAAATCAAATCCAGAATATGGATATAAGGACAATCAGTTCATTAAGAAGAAATCCCGTTATTGCAGACCTCTTTCACAGAATGAAATTTATGGAGCGCAGAGGCTCAGGACTTAGAAAAATTGTTGATGAAACAAGCAAATTACCCGGATATACAGACACCTGTAAACCCGAATTTATTTCATCTGCAACAGATTTCAGAGTTGTTTTAAAGAATGTCAATTATCGAAATATCACTACAAATGTCGGAGTAAATGTCGGAGTAAATGTCGGGGTAAATGTCGGTGTAAAACTTAATAAAACTCAAACATCCATTTTAAAGGAAATTGATAAAAAACCTGAAATAACGATTGATGAATTATCAAAATTAATTTCTGTTGAAACAAGAACAATTGAGCGTAATATACGTCAACTTAAAGAGAAAAATCTCTTGGAACGAAAAGGCTCTGATAAAAACGGAGAATGGGTTATAAAGAAATAATTTTCAAGCACAGCTTTTTACGGCTGTGCTTATTTTATTCAAAGACAGCAGCCTTTTTCTGTTCTTTTTCTTTAGCTTTCATAATCCTTACAAATTCACGATATTTGCGTGTATATTCATAGGATTTGCCAAAGACATTAATAGCAGCCTTGTAGAGTTTGGGTTCATTTTCTTTGATTACTTCAAGTTCCTCATTAATATGAGGATTAAACGGACATCCCACACAACCTGTGCGTTTTAGACCGTATTCCGTATAACATCGTGAATGTGTAACTCCATAGAAGTCCTCATAACACTTTTTATCGCTATCCGTGTACCAGAATACAGGACGATATGTATCGCACCCTTTAGATTTGCTTTCAGAAAAACAAGTCTTATAACTTGCTGACCTGATACCTCCCTCAGATTTACGTATGCCTGTAATTTCCATATCAGCGTTCATTTCTTTTATGTACTTCTTTGCCGGTTTCTTTTTTGCATATTCACAGCATTTATTTGATATGGGAAAATCAGGCGGATTCTGCATAATAAATTCTTTCAAAAATCTATTGCGGT
>JAFWZH010000161.1 GCA_017522515.1 Clostridia bacterium | reverse complement strand
ATATTTATTTTGTTTTATCATCGCATTCTCTTTTCAACCATTATTTTAATTTTTGTAATTTGATTGTGTTGGCAATAACTATAAGTTGCATTCCTTTTTCAAGAGGAAGTGTCGGGTCAACTGTTGTACTGATTTTGCCATTGTTTTTTATTGCAACTACGTTGATAGAATATTTTTTTCGCAGACTCAGTTCTATTAATGTCTTACCATCCCATTCATCTTTCACATCTAACTCTACCATAGACACCTCATCAGAAAGCTCTATCATTTCCGAAAAACCGGATGTAAGTAAATTTTTAGCAAGTCTCGTTCCTGACTCTTTTTCAGGTATAATTACCTTGTCTGCACCTATACGTCTGAGTATCTTTTGGTGCATTTCATTGCTGCATTTGGCTATAACAGTCGAAACACCTGCTTCTTTGCAAAGCATAACTGCCATAACGCTTGCTTCAAGATTATTTGCCATAGCAACAATTACAACATCAATGTTGGATATTCCAAGTCTTTTTATTGTTTCCGGCTCGGTAATATCTGCACATTTACAAACAGGAATTGTTTCAATAGCGCTGTTAACATTGTTTTGATCAATATCTACAGCCAATACTTCGGCTCCACTCTTCACAAGCTCTTCTGCAACTGCTTTTCCGTATCTGCCAAGACCTAACACTGCATATGTTTTATGGATACTCATAGAAATTTTCCTCTCTACCCAACACTAATTTCTTCGATTGGGTTTCTTATAATGTTTTGATTATCTTTGCTTCGCTTAAATGCAACAGCTAACGAAATGGGACCTACTCTGCCAAGATACATCGTTACAATAATAATAAATTTCCCGATACTGCCAAGTGAAGCCGTAAAATTTCTTGTAAGTCCTACTGTTGCAGTTGCACTAACAGTTTCGTAAATTATATCCAATGCGTTTGCTTCTGTTACGGCAGAAAGAAAAACGGTTGAAGTGAACATAATAATAAAAGACATACACGTAACAGCAACAGCTTTGCTGACCGCCTGTTTTGTAAGTTGTCTGCCGAACACCTCTGTATTTTCTTTATTCCGGACAGAAGCGAATGCCGATGCTACAAGTACTGCAAAAGTTACTGTTTTTATACCACCGGCCGTTCCAACAGGTGAACCACCGATAAACATCAAAAGTAAGCAAACGAACGCTGATGCATTAGTGAGATTTTCTTGTGGCACAGTTGCAAAGCCTGCTGTTCTTGTTGTAACCGATTGAAACAACGATACCTCTATTTTTTGCAGCAGTGTATAGTCCTTAATCGTTTGTGGATTGTTGTATTCAAAAGCAAAAATCAAAACTGTACCAGCTAAAATTAAAATTAAAGTTGCAGTAATTGCAATTTTGCTGTGCAATGTAAGATCTCTGAAAAATCTGACTTTCTTAGTTCTTCGTAATCTCAGCACCCTAAGCACATCCCACCAAACAATATAACCGATGCCTCCTAAGATTATCAAACTGCTGGTAACTATGTTGATAATGGGATTAAGT
>JAFWZH010000160.1 GCA_017522515.1 Clostridia bacterium | reverse complement strand
CTTTGTATTTGACAATGCTCTAAATAGAATTATCAAATACACATGTAAATCTTTGATGAATGAGACATCAGCTGCCAATCAAAAGATCATTCGACATATCCTTATGAAATTGAATGATGTTGCCGACGTAAAGTGTACTCCATCTGATTGTAATCAACTCCGCCTCAGTTATTTGCACAAGAATTATTCTGTAATACTTAGCATGAGCAAAATGTTCCTTTTGAATAAAACCACTACTTATAGTGTGGATGATACGGAGTCTTTTTGCTTCTTATTTCCTACAGAGGTACTATTCGAAGGCTTCATTGGTGGTTTTTTGCAAAGTGTTATTGGCAGTGATGGAAAGGTACGTTTGCAAGCAAGTGAGATGTATCTTATTGATGATATTGTTTATAAGGGCAAATCTTATGGCAGCAAGTTTAAAATGCGTCATGACATACTAGCCGAATATAAGGATAAGGTTTTTGTTTTGGATACAAAGTATAAACAATTACCGCGTTTCGATGAAGACCCCGAAATCATTGATGCAAGCTTGTCAAATGTCCAAGAGGTGGATTTGCGACAGATTGGAGAATACGCGATAAAGCGTGGATTGCTTGAGGGTTATTTATTATACCCAATGTATCGGTACGAAGAGGAAGATTTGAATTCGCCTAAACTTCTTAAAAGAATTACGGTCGATGGACAAGACTACATTGTAACAATTTATATTGTCCGCCTTCCTTTTGTTTTTGAAGATGATATTGAACATACCAAGCAAATGCTTACCACTAGTATTCGCGCAATTTTTCAGTAAAGGAAAATCAATATGCGAGTAGCGAGTTTGTTTAGCGGAATTGGTGGCATAGATCTTGGTTTTCAACAAGCAGGATTTGAGATCGTTTGGGCAAATGAGTTTGACTGCGATGCCGCCAGGACTTATCGACACAATTTTGGTAATGATCATTTAGTTGAGGCAGATATTCGCTCAATTGATCCGAATACTATGCCGGATTTTGATGTATTGGTCGCAGGGTTCCCCTGTCAACCGTTTTCGATCATGGGAAGGCAACGTGGTTTTGAGGATCCTCGTGGGAATCTGTTTTTTGAAATTGTACGTATTGCATCTCAAAAGCAGCCTAAAGTGATTTTTCTCGAAAATGTTTCTAACTTAGTACAGCACGATGATGGTAAAACGTTTTTAACAGTCTACAATGCGTTGGCTCCGTTAGGATATAGCTTTAGATATGCGGTAATGGATGCAACCGAATACGGAAATGTACCACAAATAAGAACAAGAATATTTATAATTGGTTTCAAAGACGACGAAGCTTGTGAGCGTTATAAATTCCCCGAAAAAATAGAGCTTACAACTAAACTCAATGACATTTTGGTGCGAAGCGTGAAACATGATAAAAGTTACTACTATGATGAATCTAGTATTTATTATAGAGATTTAATCCAAATCGTGACTGACAAAAATGCGTTGTACAAAATCTATGATTCGGGTGTTTCTCGCAAGCCACATTATATTAGTCCTACTCTTACAGCAAATATGGGTACATATCCTGACCGTGTGCCAATTATTCTTGATGATTACGGCATTAGGAAAATCACGCCTTATGAATGCCTTGCTTTACAAGGTTTTCCAAAAGAATACCGTTTCCCAAAAATCCCAATGGCAAGCGCTTTCAAACAGTGTGGTAATAGCGTTGTTGTGCCGGTTATAAGAAGAATTGCAGAAAACATTATGAAGGTAATGAGTGAGGAACATGAATAAAGCCGAAAAAGAATATCAAGATTTTATGATTAAATTAATAGATAAGGCCAATGAAGTACATAGGGATTTCGAAAAATTATCGCCGGAGAACCAAGCACATGTAATGCAGGATGCTAGATGCTTGGCACTTATAAAATTAGGTGAAGGTATAAAATGATTAAAGAACTGATGCACGATCCGATATTCCTTGCGGGAAAGTCGGAGCCTGCAACAAAAGATGATTTGCAGGTAGCAGAGGACTTACTTGACACGCTGGTGGCGCACAAAGATAGTTGTGTCGGCATGGCGGCGAATATGATCGGTGTGCGCAAGCGCATCATTGCTTTCCTTGATGAGGGTGGACGAGCTCCGACATACACGGTAATGCTTAATCCCGAGATTATTAAAAAGGACGGAGCATATGACACCGAAGAAGGCTGTCTGTCGCTTCTCGGCGCCCCTAGACCTTGTAAACGCTATAAATCTATCAAGGTCAAATATCAGACCTTGGAATTACAAACTCGCATTAAAACCTATACTGGCTGGACGGCACAAATCATTCAGCATGAGGTGGATCATTGCGATGGGGTATTGATATAATGCCAAAAACACAAGTAAAGGATGATTGTGTATGATTACATATGTAGATGCAGATAAAATATTGCAAGGATTTACATTCATAGATTTGTTTTGTGGTATAGGTGGATTTCATTCAGCTTTTTCTTCTCTTGGAGCACGATGTGTGTTTGCATCAGATATAGATAAATTTGCCAAGGCCGTTTATGAGAAAAACTATGGATTAAGACCACACGGGGATATAACAAAAATCAAAGTTGAAGATATTCCTGCCCATGACATTATTTGTGCAGGTTTCCCGTGCCAACCATTTAGTATATCTGGAGATCAAAAAGGTTTTGACGATCCAAGAGGGCAATTGTTTTTTAATGTAGTTGCAATTGCAAAGCATCATAAACCCAAGGTTGTCTTTTTGGAAAATGTAAAGAATTTTGAAAAACATGATGGGGGCAAAACGTTAGCTCGTGTAAAGAAAGAATTAGATGACATTGGATATACCGTATATTCCGATGTTTTGTGTGCTTCTGACTACGGAGTTCCACAAGCGAGAAAAAGAATTTATATAGTTGCTTTTAGAAAAGACATAAATCCCTCTCAGTTTTCCTTCCCAACCAAAATTAACGAGTTCAAGGTTCTTCAAGATGTTTTAATCACAGATGCTGAAAATACAGTTGACGGTTCTTATGTAATACAAAGAGAAACAACTATAAATGAAACAATTTCGAATGAGAGAAAAAACGAACTTGTGCGCATTGGGAAAATAGGTCTTGGTCGTCAAGGCGAAAGAATTTACTCTGTTTTGGGTGTATCCACTACTTTATCGTCTCAAGGCGGCGGTCTTGGTGGTAAAACAGGAATGTATCAAATTGATGGTGTGGTTCGAAAATTATACCCAAGAGAGTGTGCAAGGCTTATGGGATTTCCTGATACTTTTCAATTGGCAGAAACACAAGAGCAAAACTACAAGCAATTTGGCAATAGCGTTGTTGTAGAGGTGATTCAGTTAATTGCACAAGAAATTGCAAGACATTTGCCTCGAAACAATAATCAAGATGGGAACAAGGAGGAATAGTAATATGGCCGAAAACCAAAGAATTCCTTTTAATTTTACTTATTTTGCAATGAAATTGTTGGGTAAGAATTTGTATTCCAACCCGTGGACTGCAGTTTCTGAAATTGTAGCAAATGGTATAGACGCAGGAGCTGAAAATGTTTACGTATTAATTGATATGCGCAACAAAGAGAAGGCTGTCGTCGAAATTTTTGACGATGGAACAGGCATGTCTTTCGAAGATCTTAGCGAAAAATATACACTTATAGGAAGAAATAAGCGATTAGGAAGCGATAACAGAGAAGGTAAAACTCTCGGCAGAAAAGGTATAGGTAAATTGGCGGCACTGTATTTATCTCCGCGCTATTATCTTTACACTAAAACTGATGACGGAAAATCAGCATGGTGCGTAAACACTCAGATAATCAAGGATAGTGATATTCCGGCTTTGATGGGAACTACATATGATACTGGAATGTTGATTTCAAAAGCCAAATGGGATGAGTTAAGAACAGGTACAATGATACATTTGTCCGATGTTGATTTGCGCAAGATAGGCCGCGAAAGATTAAAAAGTTTACCTCTCATGTTAGCTGATTATTATCTTGATCATGTTATATCCTCCACCGTTTCTGTTTGTGTAATTGAGGAAAACAATGATTTAATCGTGTTTTCACCAATAAAGAAAAAGGTGAATTTTGATACAATGTTTGGTATCTTTGATAATACTGGTTTAGGTTATAAGGATAGAATTCAACCTAAGGTGTATATCACTAAAGATACCGTATATAAAGAAGTGGATTTTCCTCGCGATACAGTAGTGCTTAATGAGGAAAAATATGTAACATCTGGGGAGATTAGTTTAACTAATTTGGATGGGCAAGTTGTCGAAGTGCCATACAATATGATTGGTTGGATAGGAATTCATTCTTCTTTGGACAACGCAATTTTACAAAGAAATTCTCCCTATGCAAAGAAAAATCAACTTCATCCTAATGCACTTAGATTGTATGTAAGAGGAAAGCTAGCGGTTAGCAATTTAATGCCGTATATTCGTTCGGTGGCAGCTTTTGCACCTTATATAGAAGGTGAAATATCATTCGATATACTGGATGATGATTTGTTTGAAGATGCATCTACATCAAACCGCGAAGGATATAGTATCAGTGATCCAAGAATTCAAAAACTAAGTGGAATAGTCGGTAAAATCATAAACACCTTGGTAACAAGAAGAAATGATGCTGGTAAAAAGGTAAATGAAGAAATAAAAGCCATAAAGGAAAGACTTGATGCCGAGGCGGAAGAAGAGCGAAAAAAGAGAGAAGCAGCCGAGGAAGCAGCAAGGAAAGAAAAAGAAAAAGCAGATTTAGAAGCCGCAAATCGTGCAGCTGCCGAAAAGGAAAGGGATGAAGCTCGTGCCGAACATGCTGTTGCAGAAGAACGTTTGGTTGTTCTCGAAAATAATTTCGTTAAAAACGGCGAGGTTTACAAGCACGGCATGCATTTAGCTGTTAATTTTGGAAAAGAAATTAGGGGAGATATAGTCGATTATGAGGATTTTATTCATGATGAGTCAAAGATAGCTTCACTTATCATGAGTATTGATAGAAGTGCAGAAAAAATTGAACGGTTACCGTCATATATTGAATCTGTCAATTTTGCACTTACATCTCCTCAAGTTACAATTGATGTAGTTGAGTTTATATGTGAGTATATAGAAACAAAGGGAACATCTAAAATTCAATATCAATTTGAACCGTCTGTGAAATATGAAAAAGAAGTGGATTTCGTAGATATTATACTCCTGATAGAAAATCTGCTTAGCAATTCATTAAAAGCAAAAGCCACCAAATTAAAAATTACAGCTTATTATCAGGACGGAAAAACCATTATTGATTTTTCGGACAATGGTACAGGATTGAACAAAAAATATAAGAATAATCCATCAATGCTGTTCAACTTGGGTGAAACTACAACGCTAGGTGGATTTGGAATCGGAACATTTCATATGAAAGAAATTGTTGAGAAGTATGAAGGGGAAATTTATGCTATCCCGAATGAAGAACGAGGATTGACTATAAGGGTGGTGTTTTAAAGTGAGCAAGTTCAAAGTCTTATGGATTGATGACCAAACCAAAAAGTGTAAAAGAGAAGTTAGGGCAGTATCAAATCTTATAAAAGCATTAGGATTTGAGCCTGAGATCACATTCGAAACAAATATTTCTAAAAGCAGCTTAAGCGAGGTCGATGGAGCTTTGTATAAAGCCATACACGCTAGAGATGTTGATTTGTTCTTAGTTGATTACAACTTGAAGAATGATGTTTTCGGAAGTGATATTGTTCGTCAAATTAGAAGTGAAAATGATATTTACACTGATATTATTTTCTATTCAAATGATAGACGAGCATTGGTTGATCAAATCAAAGAAAGCTATGATGCCGAGTCCACTCTTGACTTTTGTGACGGTGTGTATGTAGTTCCTTTAGGCAATGAGTTTATAACAAAGGTTGAACAGGTTATAACCAAAACTATTAAATCCTGGTACAATGTGCATTCGATAAGAGGAATCTTGCTGTCTAAAGCAAGCAAGTTTGAACAGATGGTTTCTAGAATAATCAATGAACATTACATAAATTATATTGAGGATATTAAACAGGATTTGGTGGATAAAGGAGAACGTGTTTGTAAAACCACTAAATCTAAATGGGATAGAGTAAAAAAAGACTATGACCCAATTCCGCGAGTTTTGAGTGATCCTATTCATTTTAACTGGGCAACCAAAAAGATGATGTTGGAACGTCTAGATGATTTAGGAGCCATAGATTTGTCTGCTTGGGAAGATATTGAGATTGTTTTTGATTTGAGAAACCTTTTTGCACATAATCCAATACATTTAAAAGATGGGCAACTAGTAGTTACCACGATAGATGGTGAACAACTTTTTAGCGAAGACGATATTGATGTAATAAGGGAAAGATTAATTCGGATAGAAGCTGATTTGCAGAGGTATGTTTCGTCTCCGGATGATACAGGAATATTACCCAATCTAATCAGCGAAGATGATCAATTTGAAGAAATGTTTGATGAGTCAATAAGAGAATTGGTTACAGTCTAAGGACAATTGTAGTATTAGCATCAAATATTCGCAAAACTCTCTGGACTTTCGCGAACTCCTGTGGTACTGTTGTGTACTGCAAAGGAGGTGCGAATATGGCACGAATTACGGTTGAAGAAGTTTACAGAGGCGAGAAGTACGGCGTGATGAGCGCAGCGATGGCGGAGTATCTCACGAACGGTCGTCCGGCAGAATATGACGAACGGACTTGGGTGGAGATGCTGATCGTCAAGCATGCGCTGATCGCAGCGGACAAAATGAAATTAGAGGGCGACTCGATATTGGGAATGACCGTTGCTGAGTCGTCCTCTTCTTATGTGAGGTGGGATGAACATGACAACGCTTGAAGATCTGTACTACGGCAACATCAGCCCGTGCGAGCGCGACATGAAACGCGGGTCGCGGATGGACAAACTGGTAAAGCTCATCTGCAAGAATGAGGAAAGCCTCATGTCCACGCTCACCGAACAGCAGAAAGAGACCTTCGAAAAGTTCAAAGACTGCCAAAGCGAGATCTGCAACCTCACGGCTCGCCGGGCCTTCACCGACGGGTTCATCCTGGCGATGCGGATCATGGTCGAGGTCATGGACGGTATGGAAACGGTGGAAGAGATCTGACCTCTTCTGCTGTGGGTGCGGCCCGGTGCCGCGCCCTTTACCTTTTGCAAAAAATAGTGTAAAATAGTATTGACTCTGACGTAACGTTATAGTGTATACTCATAGCCGAGGTGAAGATATGAAACTACAGATCAAAGAATTTGCCGAGCTCACTGGTGTCAGCGTGCGCGCGTTGCATTATTACGATGAGATCGGTTTGCTGAAGCCGAGTTATGTGGACGAACAAAACGGCTATCGGTTTTACGACGAAAATTCTCTTGAACGGATGCAGGAGATCTTGTTTTACCGTGAACTGGATTTTCCTTTGAAAAGCATTGCGGAGATCCTCGCCTCGCCGAACTACGATAAACAAAAAGCACTTGCAGAGCAGAAGCGGTTGCTGACCATTAAGAAAGATAGGCTCACACGGCTGATTGCAGCTCTGGAACAAGTGGAAAAAGGAGAGATCATGATGAGCGCATTTGACAACAGCGAATACGAGACTGCCCGTCAGCAGTACGAGAACGAGGCAAAGCAGCGCTGGGGCGATACGGACGCCTATAAGGAAAGTCGGGCAAAGACTGCCGATTACTCCAAAGATAAATGGAACGACGTGCTCACCGGAATGAGCGGTGTCTTCGGTGAGTTTGCCGAATGCAAAAAATGCGGCGAGAGTCCCGACAGCGATACTGCTCAAAGCTTGGTCAAAAAGCTCCGGGACTACATCACATCGAATTTTTATCACTGCACCGACGACATCCTCGCAGGGCTCGGACAGATGTACGTTTGCGACGAACGATTCAAAAACAACATCGATAAAAACGGTGAAGGTACTGCGGAATTAGTTGCCGAAGCCATCAAGATTTATTGCAAGAAGTAATGATAAACGCCATCGGAGAGTCCGGTGGCGTTGGCTTTTTATTGATTAAAACGCTGACAAGGGCAAAAAACGCCCATAAACACCCCGTGTGCGCCCACAGAGCCCCATCCCGAGCCGGTGCCGAGAAAGATCCGCAAATCCGGCACGGGATGCCTGTATCAGATCAATGACAATCTTTGGGAAGGCAGCTTCTTCCCAAGACTGCCGAACGGTAAGCGTAAGAAATTCAACGTCTACGCCGAGACTCGCGAACAATGCGAAATCAAACTCGCCAAGATGATCGAAAGAGTGAAAGTAGAGATCGCGGAAGAAAAAGCAAAACGAAAAGAGGGCGCCGACTAAGGCGCCCTCAAAATTTGGTTTGCAGTAAACAAAGAAAAGATTTAATACATCATTCTCTTGTCTCTTGAAGCAGAAATGTATGTCGTCATTTCAATAAACAATATAGATACAGATGATACTTGCATATAAAAATAATCTACAAACAATATGATATGTTCGTATTCGTAGCCAGTTTCACTTGGAAGAACCATTACGTGTTTGTGCATGTCATTTGAATACGACCAATATGGATAATTAATAATTTTATTACCGTCATGGTATAGAAACAAACCGTCTTTTAGAGAAAGAATCATATTATGATATAGAGATTTATCAATATCACCATAAATTTCGTTGAATAGGTCGGTTTTATCTTTTTGATAATCAAAATCTAAACTTTCACAAATTAGAAATGTTCCAATTTGATCTCTTATATTATTTTGGGCGTCAAAACCTGCGAAGTCTCCGTCTTTAAAAACATAAGGATTACGGGAAGGTATATCTGATCTTAACTTTTTTATGTCCGATAATTTTTGCAATGCTTCCTTGAATTTCGATTTATTCAATACTGATTTTACTTCTATTACCCCAACCACACATTCAATGGGGAAAAACCTTTGCTCTCCGTTTTCGATGATGGGCGTATTCTCTTTGTCATAAATAATTATATCACATTGCGTGCTAATATTATTTTGACATGTAATGATAAAACCCGTACCAACTGCAAGTTTTGAAGGTAAGAATGGTTTAAGCAGTTCAGCAACGATTTTTTCACGATACATTCCGAATTCACCAGGATGTATTAGTGTTCCAGCATCATTAACGAATATTTCTCTAGAGACATTGTTATATTCATATACAAAGTCCTCGATTTTTGCTTGAATTAGTTTTTCGAAAATTGTATTCATAATAAAATCTCCTCCTGATGATTTGCTTATTCGACTTCATCAATCGTCGATGGTATTAAACCGTTTTCGAGATAAGAGATAATCCATCTTATTTTTTGAATTGCTCGTTCATCCTTGTTCAAAAGGGTAACAATTCTTTTGGCGTCGTTTAATGTCCGTTTAATATATTCGTTTCTGGTGTTGGAACAGAAAAAAGAAAGATAATCTAGGAAAACGACTCCGTCGACATCAGTTTTTATATGATGTTTTTTGCCACCATTATCACAGTCAGGAACTAAGGGGATTACATTTGCATCAATAACAATTCTTGGAAAAATAGCAATTTTACTTTCAAGAGTGTATGCTCTAAGCAAACCTTTGCCCCATACAAATATTTCATTACAAAAGAAGTCTCCGATAGTTATCCCTCCTCTTGTGGAAATCCCCATTTTGAACGCCGCTATTTGGAAATAAGCACAGATTTCCAAAATGTTGTGTACGCGCGACATATGTTCCATATTATCAGAATCATTTGGTATTTCCATTGCAAATACAATATTATCGGAAAATGCTTTTACTTGAACAGTAGCCTTCGTAAGATGGTTATCAGCACACATATCTATCGCTGACTGTAAAATGTAATTCATTGTGTTTAGATTGGTATCGTTTTCATCATTTTTGATGGCTTCGCTGGTACCAAGTAAATCTATGAAAGCTACAACGCATTTTTTAGTTTCTAGATTTTCATTCATCGATAATTCCATAGAAATTAACCGTCCTTTTTTTGAAATTAAAAAGCCGCAAAGTATCCCTACTTTGCGGCTTTCGTATGCGGACGAATCCGCAAATTTGGTCCGAGTGACAGGGATCGAACCTGCGGCCTGATGGTCCCAAACCACCCGCGCTCCCAGCTGCGCCACACCCGGATATCT